>JAAYTY010000231.1 GCA_012523605.1 Candidatus Fermentibacterota bacterium | reverse complement strand
TCCCGTGACCGAGCGCCACCTGCATGCCGCGTCCGCGTCGATGATGCCCCAGCCGAGGTCGTCGTCCGGGGCGCCGGCCTGAGAGGCGGTCGCCCTGAGGGCGTCGAGCGCGTCGAGCGAGGACCACTCGGGATGAGCCTCCAAGAGCAGAGCGACGGCCGAGGATACGATGGGGGTCGCGAAGGAGGTTCCGTTTCCGGAGGAGTATCCCGTCTGACCCTCCGGCGAGATGAACACCACGTTCACGCCTGCGGCGCAGGCGTCCGGCTTCGTCCTTCCGTCGGCCGTCGGGCCGCGGGAGGAGAAGTACGCGAGCGTTCCGGCCTCGTCGACACCGCCCACCGCGAAGACGGAATCCCCGTCGGCGGGGGCTATGAGCGTCCCGGGAGCGGGCCCGTTGTTACCTATGGCGTTCACGACCGGCATGCCGAGCGAGGCGGCCAGGTCGGCCGCGATCGTGGTCACCGCAGTGCCGCCGTCCAGGTCCTCGTATCCGTACCAGTCAATGTAGCCCAGCGAGCTCGAGACGAGATCGGCGCCTTCCTGCTCCAGCCACTCGAGGCCCGCCACCCAGAAGTCCTCCTCCTGCTGGTACTCGCCGCTCGTGTCCTCGGTCTTGGCGAGGAGGAACGAGGCGCCCCGCGCACCCCCGGTGTAGATGCCTGGCTCGTCGGCCGCGATGATGGAAAGAACCGCGGTTCCGTGGTTGGCCTGTCCGGGAGGGTCCCCCTCCTGCTGGGAGGGGTCGGGGTCGTCGTCGAGGAAGTCATACTGGTCGAGGATCTCGGCGTCCGCGAGGGCGGTGTGCCAGAGGTTGAAGCCGGTGTCGAGGATCCCCACCACTGTGCCGGAGCCCGTATAGCCGTGCGCGATGAGCGTGCCCACCCCCGCCTGGCAGAGCTGGCCGGCCGAAAAGTTCTCTGCGCCCGCAGGCGCGGGACCGGGAGAGACCGGAGTCCAGGCGCTGCGCGCAACGGGGCGGACGCCGGCTACGAACGGGAGGCAGGAAACGGCCGCGATCTCCTCTTCGTCAGCCTCGATGCTCACGGCGTCGAGAAGCCGCGATTCAGTCCTTGGGACGGAACCGGCGAGCAGGGCCACCTCCTCGACATAGGCGGGCCATGGCGGAAGGTCGAGTTCGCTCGCGAGGGGCACTCCTGCGGCGAGGCGCCGCTCGGCGCGGGCGGTTCCCGCGAGGAGCGCGGCCGCCTCGGCCACCCTCTCTGCAGCCATGGGGCCGCGATCGGCGAAGAACACCCACCAGAGCGGGTCACCGCCGCCCGGAGGGGCGGCGGCCAGGATCAGAAGCAGAAGCGGCTGCATCCGGGTCCGGGACCGTCAGGTCTCGGAATGGTCCCACCACTGCCAGATGTAGTACTCGCCCGTCGAGTCGGGCCGGCAGATGAACTCGGCCTCGCCGATGGCCTGGTATCCCTCGGACTGACCTGTATAGACCTTCAGGTCGAACGTGTACAGGGATCTCTGGGACTGGCCGGTAGGGTCGCCGTACCAGTTCTGCCATGGAGAGTTCGAGATGAAGTCCAGGTCGATGGAATAGACCATTGCGAACATCTGCTCGTGAAACGCCTCTTCGAGGTCGAGCCCCCAGTAGGTGTCCTCGATGCCGTCGCCGTCGTAGTCATCGTAGTCCACCTGCAGGAGGTGGAACTCGAAGTCGCTCCTGAAGCAGTCGAGGTAGTGGTAGAGGTCCCTGGAGTTGTAGGCGTATTGGAGGTTCTTCACCACCTTGTAGGCGCTGTCGCAGAACTCGTAGTACTCGGGACCTCCTCCGCCGCCGCCCTGGTCGGGCGCGAAGGGATTCCAGCAACCGGCCGCCGCCAGCCCCAGCGATGCCGCGAGGACCGTGCCGGCGAAGCGCAACCATCGGGACAACGACATAACCCCCCCACGCGGGCCGCTTTCCCGCGGCGCCGCTGGAAACGAGACCGGCATCATAATGCCCGGGCGGGGCATCTCCGTCAAGCTCGGGGGCGTTGACGGAAGCCGGCGCCCGCGCAATGCTTGACCGGGGTATGCACATGACAGTTTTCGCCCTCATCCTTGCAGCCGTCTCGGGTTCCGCGCCGACGGTCGACGAAGCCATTCTCCTCTACGAGAACGGCGACATACCCGGCGCCATCGAGGCGCTGTCCGACCTCGTGGACGCCCCGGGGCTCTCGCTCGACGAGCGACTCCGGGCGTGGGACAGGCTCGGCTCCGCCTACTTCGCCATGGGCGAG
>JAAYTY010000230.1 GCA_012523605.1 Candidatus Fermentibacterota bacterium | reverse complement strand
GAGCCGATCGGCAACATCCCTCCGATCGAGTTCGAGAACTTATATCATCAGCGGCAGGAGGCAGAACCGGCCATGGTGGTCGGTATCCCTTGAGGATGTCTCCGGAAAACCCGGGGCGGTTCAGTGCGCTGATGCGCTTCATTCTGTCGCATACACCCGATACTAGAATCCAGCTCACGGAGCGGGCTCACCCCCGCGCCGAATCGGGGATTCACCGGGGAGATCCGGCCAGGCTGGCAAGCTTCCTCGAGACCCAGCTCGGGTTGGCGATCCCGCCCTCGAAGGAAGTTCTGCGGGCAGTCGGACTGCTCGATAGACTGAAGATACAGGGAGCATTCTGGGCCGAGTCTGCATTCAAGGATCCGCTTGCGACGGCGCTCAGACTCCTGCGATGGAACGAGGAGCTTCGGCTTGCGGGATGGCAGGGGCAAGTTGTGTCGCCCAGGCTGGGGCAGCTCGCCAAGCTCGTGGAGGGCGCCGAGCCAGGCATTGCCGAGCGTACATCACGAGTGATCGAGGCTTTGAAGGTCCAGGAGGTCGATCTCGACACGATCGAGCTTTTGGGCATGGCCAGGAGCGAGCAGCCGGTCCTCTTCCGCCACCTGCTGGATGCCCTGGAAGCCAAGGGCACTGAGATCACCGAGACAACCGTCGAGCGGGTAACTGGCAAGGGCGACCTGGCTGGATGCTTGAAGGAAGGCTACTCACCAGCAGGCACGGGTGAGCTGAGGCTTATTCGGCCGCAGGGACCGCTTGCGGCTGCTGATCTGGTGGCTGCGTGGCTCGCGGGCCTGGATGGCCTCGAGGGCACGGTCGTCATCGGCGGAGACGAAATCCTGGACGGTGCCCTGCACAGGTTCGGGCTGCCGGTTCTTGGTGTGGAGAGGGCACCGGGCAGCGATCCGCTAATGCAAATCCTACCCCTGGTGATCGCCCTGGGTTGGGCGCCACAGGATCCTCATCTCGCGCTCGAGCTCCTCTCGCTTCCCGAGTCGCCTGTCCCCCCGAGCATCACCTCGAGGCTCATAAGGGCCTTGAAGCAGTGGCCGGCCATCGGCAGCCCGGACTGGAAGGAAGCCCTCGAGAAAGGCATCTCTGCCATCACCGAGGATGACAGGCGCAAGAGGGTCGGCGAGCGCCTGAGCCTGATCTTCTCCACTGGCGCTTCCAGAGAGGAATTTCCCGCCACCGAGCTGGAAGGGCGGGTGGCCGCCCTGGAGACATGGGCCAGGGGCAAGGCAAAGGCCGACGAAGCGCAGACAGGTCGCTGGGACTACCTGCTTCAGCAGTTGGCCTCGTTCAGAATGCTCTATCAGGCAACAGGCCTTTCGAGCCTGGCCAGGCCTCTGCTAGAAAAGCTGATCAAGGCAGCTACCGAACAGGTGGCTCTGCCACCGGTGCGGATCGCAGAGGCCGGGATAGAATCGGTGCCGGAGCCCGGTGCGATCCTCGCGCCGGTTCGCAGGATAGTCTGGTGGAACTTCACCGAGCGCAGCGCGCCGTCGGTGGAGCGTTCGATGCTCACACCTGATGAGAAAGCAGCGCTGGAACACCAGGGCTGCGAGTTCCCGGAGCCGGCAGTGCAGGCCGCGCAGTTCAGCAGGGCGTGGCGCCGGCCCGTGCAGATGGCGACCGATTCGGTGCTTCTTATATGCCCGAAGTTCGGAGCCGACGGCGAGCCCGAGGCACCGCATCCCTTGTGGGACGAGATCAGCTCACGCCTCGAACCGGAGCAAACAGCGAACCTTGCCGGGGAACTGCCGCCGAGCGTAGCGAGAAGCCGACAGGTGCCTGCGCTTGCGGTGCCCGAGCCGAAGCGGGAGTGGCGCTTCGACCCAACAGTCACGATCACGCTGCCCGATCATTTCTCTCCGAGCTCCCTCGAGCTTCTGCTCGGGAACCCCCTCTACTGGGTGCTGAAGTACCCCGGCAGGCTCTCCTACGGCGCTTCCGACCCCCTTCCTTCGGGCGTCCTCACCATGGGGAGCCTGGCACACAAGATCGCGGGCGACCTCCTCGCGGAGTGCACGAACAAGGCTCTTCACGACCCCGGTCATGCCGCCGAGCTTGCGGAACGCAGATTCGACGATGACGGTCCTGCCCTTGCTGCCGACTTCTTCATGCCGGGCCGCGAGAGGGAGCGTGCGAGGCTGCGCAACACGATCATCGGCATGACCCGGGACCTGTTCAGGCACCTGCATGAAGCCAGAGCGACGGTTGCGGCCGTGGAGACGGACATCGAAAGCGAGATCGACGGGATCAACTTCCGGGGAAGGCCCGACTTGGTGCTGAGCAACCCCGACAGGTGTCAATGGACACCTGGATTCCCGCGGTTGGGGGACGTCCAGTTTCCCACACCCATGCAGAGTCCCCCTGCCGCATGAGGGGTGTTCAGTTCAGTTCCTCTCGGTGATCGCCTGCGAGATGTTTCTCAGGCGATAGGATCTTCCGTCGATGCTCACGACGTGGCAGTGGCGCAGCAGGCGGTCGAG
>JAAYTY010000229.1 GCA_012523605.1 Candidatus Fermentibacterota bacterium | reverse complement strand
CGGGTACAGGATAAGGATTCAGCTCAGGGCGATCCCGGTCGAGCGTGACGGGCTGCCCGCGGGCGTTATCCAGTACTTCGACGAATACCGCAGCGCCGTGGTCCTGAGGAAGAGGCTCGAGGCGCTCGAGAAGCTCGCCATGCTGGATCACCTCACCGGCGTCTGAAGCCGCAGGCTGGCCCAGAACGTTCTCTCCTCCTCGAGGGCGTCGCTGGTCCGCTACGGGTGGGGCTTCGGCGTGGCGATGCTGGATATCGACGGATTCAAGGAGGTGAACGACGCGCTTGGTCACGAGGCCGGCGACCGTCTGCTGAAGATCGTCGCGGGATCCATGCTCTCGACCCTGAGACCGTCCGACACCCTGTGCAGATGGGGAGGCGACGAGTTCCTCGTGATCCTGCCCGGTGCCGGGACATCGGAACTCGAAGCCGCCTGCGAAAGGTTCCGCAACATAGTGGGCGCATCCGATCCGGGGCCGGACAGAGCCGGGTTCGTCATCTCCGTGAGCGCCGGCGCCACCGCGGCCGTTCCGGGCGAGGCCGTAAGGAAGACTGTGGCCAGAGCCGATGCGCTGCTCTATGAAGCCAAGAGGAGCGGAAGGAACACCTTCCGGGTCGGATAGCGCCGCGCACGGCCGACCGGTCCGCAGCCCCGGCCGCTCCGGGGCGGGGGGAGTGCAGATGAATCCTGCCGTGAAGCCGCTTGCCGGAATGAGACAGCTATACCCGGACGCCATGGCCGTCGAGGAGGGAATCGCGGCCGTTATCCGGCGCGTCGCCCTCTCCTACGGATTCGAGGAATACGACGGCCCTGTCATCGAGCCGCTGGAGCTGTTCCTCGCCAAGTCCGGAAGCGAACTGGTGATGGAGCAGAGCTATCGCTTCACCGACCGCGGCGGCAGGGAGGTCGTGCTGAGGCCGGAGATGACGCCCACCCTCGCCCGGATGATAGCCGGGGCTCCCGACACCCCCATGCCGGCGAGGTGGATGTCCTTCCCCGTATGCTTCAGATATGAGAGGCCCCAGAGGGGCAGGGTCAGGGAGTTCAGACAGTTCAACTGCGACATCCTCGGTTCGGACAGCCTGGCCGCCGATGCAGAAGTAATAGCCGTCCTGGACGGCATCATGCGCGGTCTCGGGGCTCCGCCCGGCTCGTATTCCATTCGGTATTCGAGCAGGCGGCTGGCTTCCGAGGTGCTGACCTCGCTCGGCCTCGAGAGCGTAATGCACCAGCAGGCGCTGGCGATCATCGACCGGAAGTCCAAGCTGCCCGCGGACGAATGGAGGGCCTGGGCCTCAGAGAGGCTCGGCGGAGCCGCGGAAGCAGTGGAGCGCTTCTCCTGCTGCTCGAGCCTCGACGACGGATGGCTGGCGGAACGCGCAGCCCCAGGGGGCGAGCTCGAGAGGCTGCGCGAGTTCGGCGGCCTTCTCGGAGCGGCCGGTGTCGCCTCCGCTTCGTTCGACGCGGGTATCGCGAGGGGGCTCGACTACTACACCGGGATCGTCTTCGAGCTCCTGGACACAGGCGGACAGAACCGGAGGGCGATCTGCGGAGGGGGCCGCTACGACAACCTCGTGGGCATCTTCGGCGGAAAACCGGTTCCCGGAGTCGGCTTCGGGCTCGGGATGCTCACTCTGAGGCTCTTCCTCGAGACCCTCGGGCTGCGGGTTTCAGGCAGGTCCGGGCGCCCCGACGTCTTCATGGCCGTCTTCTCTCCGGCCGAGCTGCCCTGGGCCGTCGAGGCCGCGGAGGCGATCAGGTCGAGGGGCCTTTCGGTACTGGCGAGCCTCGAGTGCGGCAAGCTCTCGAAGCAGTTCAGGGAGGCGTCACGCAGGGGCGCATCGTTCACAGCGGTAGCCGGCCCGGAGGAGGCATCCGAGAGGAGCATCACGCTGAAGGACATGTCCGGCGGAGGGCAGATGCGCTTGCCCCTGGAGAAGGCCCTGGAATTCCTCGAGACCCGCCTTGGCGGCAGCCTGTGAGACTGTCGGAACCCGGAGCGTCCGGCGGGGTTTTCCCCGAGGTCCGGCCTAAGCCGTCTGGCCCGGCCGGTGCCTCGAAACCCGGGATGCATTAGATTCTTTGACCAAGGGAGGTGGCGATATGACCGAGCGCGGGAGAATCTGCAAGTGCGCTCTGTGCGGCAACATCGTCGAGGTTCTGCATGCGGGGGCGGGCACGCTGGTCTGCTGCGGCGAGCCGATGAAGCTGCTCACGGAAAACACCAGCGACGGCGCCAAGGAAAAGCACGTTCCCGTGATCGAGAAGACGGTGGAGGGCTATACGGTGAAGGTCGGATCCGTGGCGCATCCGATGCTTCCGGAGCACTACATCGAGTGGATCGAGCTGGTGGCGGACGGGATCTCCTACCGGGCCTTCCTGAAGCCCGGCGCGGCGCCGGAAGCCTTCTTCCCCGTCAAGGCGAAGTCGGTGTATGCTCGGGAGTACTGCAACCTGCACGGGCTGTGGAAGGCCTAGGAGGAACCGGAATGCAGAAGTACGTTTGCGACGTGTGCGGCTACATCTATGATCCCGCGGTCGGCGATCCCGACGCCGACATCAAGCCGGGGACTCCCTTCGACAAGCTCCCGGCGGACTGGGTCTGTCCCATGTGCGGGGCCGACAAGGCGAGCTTCAGCCCGGCGTAACCCCGCCGAGGCCGGTAGGATCGTCCCGACGGACTCGACGGCGCGGGGACGTTGATGCCTTCGCCTCTTGCGGCTAAAATGAGCCGTCCCGGGAT
>JAAYTY010000228.1 GCA_012523605.1 Candidatus Fermentibacterota bacterium | reverse complement strand
GGTCGGCCTCGGCCTCGTCGAGCCCGAAGAGGCACTTCGCCGCATCCGACACGTCCTCCTCGTAAAGCATCACACCGAAGCTGTCCCTGAGAACCTCCCTCAGCCGGGGAAGCGGAAACGACGCCCCGCCTCCGCGGGCGGCTGACAGATAGCGCTCCCTCCCTCCACCGGCCGAAGCCCCCGGCCTGACGAGCGCAAGAGCCCTGGCGATATCGTCGAGCGTCTCGATCCTCATCTCGCGGAGGAGCGCCCTCATCGCGGGCGACTCGACATGGACGACCCCGATCGTCATGCCGGAGTCCAGCAGCTCGAGCGACGCCGGTTCGGGCCGCGAAGCCCTTCCCAGGAGATCCCACGCGCTTTCTCCACGCTCTTCGCACACGCGGGATATGACCGTCAGGCCTCTCTGACCCAGCAGGTCCATTTTGAGGAGGCCCAGACGCCCGACCCCCTCCAGGTCGAACTGGATCACGGGCTCTCCGCCGGGGCCGGCCTCCACGGGGGCGACGCGGTCTACCGGGGTGCCCGGCGCAACTATTCCGCAGGGATGCCGCGAGAGGTGCGACGGCAGACCGACGAAGGCTTCCGACATGCCGAGAAGGGCGGAGGCACCGCTTCTCTTCCAAACGTGGCTGCCGGGATCCTGGATCAGGTCCGACAGCGTGTCCACGTCGGACGGGCTCAGCCCCGATGCCTCGGCGACCAGCCTGAAGGCCGACCTCTTCCTGTACCGGACCACCGCGCCCACCCAGGCCGCGCCCCGCCCGCATCCGTCCAGGATCTCCGTGACGAGCTCGTCGCGCCTCTCGCTGTCTATGTCGAGATCTATATCGGGGGGATCGGGGCGCAGCCTGTTGAAGAACCGCGCGAACGAGAGCCCGTATCTGAGCGGGCATACGGGCGACATTCCGAGGGCGAACGCCACAAGGCTGCCTCCGGCGGAGCCGCGCGTCGAGGCCGTGATGCCCAGCTCTCTGCATCGTTCGACGATTCTCGAGAAGGTCATGAAGTATCCGGACAGCCCCGCGGAGGCTATCGCGTCGAGCTCCTCCCCGGCCCTGGTGAGCGCGCCCGGGCTTCCGCCGTAGAGGGCTTCTATCCTCGGCATTACCGCCGCCCTGAGAGCCGCGTCATCCTCGCCCGCCCGGTCCGCCGCGACCAGCGGGCCCCGGGGAGCCCCGCTCATCTCGCATGCGAGATCCATGCTCACTTCGAGCGATGCCGGAGCATCCCGGAAAAGGCCTTCCAGAGCCTCCCTCCGCGGCATGACCCGCCCCGCCGGCAGGAAGGCCGATTCCGGGAGCGACGATATCGGACGGTGAAGAGCGCCAGCCCGGAGGATCCTGTGCATCCACTGCCTCTCCGCGGATGCGAAAAGGACCGGGACGAATGCCACGGGCGGGAAGCCCGCGGAGACGGCGGCCGCCTCCATCGAGGGGGGCTCCTTCGCGCCCCATCCCCGTGGAAGAACGGCGCAGAGGATCCGGCCGGCGTATCCCGATTCCGCGAGTGCGGCCGCGTCGTCGGGACACTTCGCGACCGCCGCCGTATCGCGTGCTCCGGACAGCGACTCGGAAATCGCGGCGAACGACGGGTTGCGCACCGCGGTGACGAGCGTGCACAGCTGTCCCCATCCCCCTTCGAGGCAGACGAAGACGTACGGACGCCCCCCCACCGCCAGCCTTGCGCCCGTCCCGGCCTTCAGACCGCTTCCATCCGCCGCGTCGGCGGTTTCGAGCTGGCCGTAGAGGCCTCCGTCGTCGGCGAGAACGCACGAGCGGTGCCCGGCGGCGAGCGCCGACTCCACCAGCGCGGCGGGGCTCTCCACGCCGCATCCGAACGAGTAGAAGCTTCTCATGATTATCATGATGCACCCCGTCATACATACAAATGTTTGTGTCAAAAGCAAGCCGATGTTGCATCCGGCGCGGTGGTTTTGTATGAGATATTCGAAAGATCCTTGAAGGGAGAACAAATGAAGTGCCTTGCCGCAGTCCTTCTCGCACTGGCCCTGGCCTTCGCCGCCGATCAGAACGGAGCTGAGGCGCAGGGACAGGAGACCGCCGTCCCTCCGTCTTCCGACGACATCTCCATCACCATGCTCAACACCTGGCAGGCGTTGTACGCATCGCACATCCTGGGTCTCGAGTATCGTGACGATGTCGGCGACATACTCTTCGTGAGCAATCTCAACAACAAGATCTTTATCGCCGATCCCGACGACGGCGCCCAGCTCGGCTCGATAGACCGTCCGGCCGGTATGTACGGCTTCGACGTGGCCTGGGATGGAACCGAATACTACGTCAACGGATGGAGCACATCGGCCATCTACCACGGAACCGGCGGCGGATGGACCTCCTTTACGAATCCAGCCGGAACCAACGGTAGGGGCATGGCGTTCGACGGAGCCCAGCTCTGGGAGTCCAACTCCTCCGCGGGCGCCTACACCTTCAATACAGACGGCACAGGCGCCCTTGCGTGCGCTCTTCCCGGAATCAACCTCCAGATCAGCGGCCTCGCCACATTCCCCCTGCCGACGGAGAATCAGCCGTGCGGCCTCATGGTCACGTGCTACAACCAGCCGACCTTCTACTTCTACACCTACAACGGATCCTCCATCACTCCGATCGGCTCGGCTCCCTGCCCTACGACCGTCACCCAGTCCCTCGGCCTCACCTACTCGCAGACCCGCGACACGTTCTTCTGGAGCTACGTGTACGGCGGCGCCTACTACGTGGCCGAGCTGGACATAGAAATGGGGGCTGCGCTCGAGAAGGACACCTGGGGGAACATCAAGACCCAGTTCTAGAAAAGGCTGGATGCGCTTTCAGCGGGCGGCACGCGTCCGCCCGCATGTCGGCGGCACGAAGGCCCGGGCGGAGGAGTCTCCCCGGCGTTTCGCCGGGAACCGCGTCTTCCGGCCCGGAAGCGGTGTTTGGGAAGAACCCGTTTTGATTACAATACGAGGGCGATACGACCGGGTGCGGGCGCGTGCCCGCAGTCTTCCGCTGGAGGCTTCTTGAGGGATTCCGCAAGGTCCGACTGGGAGAGCTTCTGGAAGCGCGGGAGGAAGCCCTCTGAGATCTACGACAACGCGGGACGCGTAGTGGACGAGATCGCCGCACGGATGGACCCCGAAGGGTTGCTCGTCCTGGAGGTCGGAGCGGCCACCGCCAGGGACAGTGCGGACCTCGCGGCAAGGGGTGCGGTCGCCGTGGGGCTGGACTACTCGCCGGCCGCCATCGCACTCGCCAGGGAGGCCGCCGGTGACGCGGTCCTGCTGGTGCGGGGCGACGCATTGGCGCTTCCCTTCCGCGACGGATCTTTCGATTTGGTGTTCCACCAGGGCGTACTCGAGCATTTCAGGAATCCCGCCCCACTCCTCCGGGAAAACATCAGGGTGCTGAAGGCGGGCGGGCAGCTCCTTGTGGACGTACCGCAGACCTTCCATGTCTATACGCTTTTCAAGAAGATGCTGATGGCGGCCGGCGCCTGGTTCGCCGGATGGGAGACTCAGTTCACCCGCCGCGGCCTGGAGCGGCTTCTTCTCTCGACGGGTTTCGAGCCGGGACAGGCTTACGCCCGGTTCTTCAGCCCGTCTCTGGCCTACAGGATTTTCAGGGAGGTTCTCCTGAGGGCTGGTGTCAGGCTCCCCCTCCACCCCGTTCTGCTTCCCCAGCTCCACCGGCTGAGGAGCCGCATCCGGGGCTCAGTGGAGCGGTCCGCCTTGGGAACGTCTCTGGGAGCGGTCATCGGCGTCTTCGCCAGGAAGCCCGGCCGGCCGTGAGGATGCTCGTGCTCAACTGGCGGGATCCCAGGAATCCCGATGCGGGAGGAGCGGAGGTCCATCTCCACGAGATCATGAAAAGGGCGGTCGCGGCGGGGCATTCCGTCGTGCAGGTTTCCCATTCCGCGCCCGGGCTTCCCGCCGAGGAGGAGATCGACGGCATCCGCGTTCTGCGCCGGGGCGGACGGTTCACGTTCAACATCGGGCTGGCGGGATTCTGCAGGAAGCTCGGCCTGGACTCCTTCGACCTCGTGGTCGAGGACCTCTGCAAGCTGCCGTTCTTCGCCCCCGGCTGGTCGGGCAGACCCGTGGCCGTCCTGGTGCCGCACCTCTTCGGAACTACGGCCTACCGCGAGGTCGCCCTGCCGCTCGCGCTCTATGTCAACCTGCTCGAGGCGGCGATCCCCCGGGTGTACTCGAAGTGCAGGTTCGTGGCGATATCGAACAGCACTGGGAATGATCTCGTGCGCAGGGGCATCGCCCCGGAGAGGATAGACATAGTTCCATGCGGCATCGACACGGGGCTCTATTCGCCGGACGAGGGGGTCGGGCCCCGGCCGGGAAGGATCCTCTACATCGGCAGGATCAAGAAGTACAAAGGCCTCAGATATCTACTCCAGGCGCTCGCCATACTCAGGAGGAGGGGGGTCGAGGCCGGGCTCGCGGTCGTGGGCGCCGGCGACTACCTGCCGGAGCTCGAGAGACTGGCCGGGAGGATGGGGCTGGAACGCGAGGTAGAGTTCACCGGATTCGTCCCGGAGGAGCGGAAGCTCTTAGAGCTCCGAAGCGCCTGGGTGGCGGCCCTGCCGTCGGAAAAGGAGGGCTGGGGGCTCACGGTGATCGAGGCGAACGCCTGCGGAACTCCTGTCATAGCGAGCGACAGCGACGGCCTCCGCGATTCGGTGCGTCCCGGGGAGACAGGGCTCCTGGTTCCGCACGGCGACCCCGCGGCGCTGGCCGACGCACTGCAGACCGTGCTCTCCGACAGCGGTCTGCGTGCCCGCCTCTCCGCCGGGGGGCTTGCCTGGGCCCGCTCCTTCACCTGGGATCGTGCGGCGGAGGATACGATCGCGGCTCTCGAGAGGGCCGTCTCCGAGTGGACGGGGCTCAGCGCCCCAGAAGCACTCCGGCTCCGTTCCTGAGGAGGTTGAAGAGTCCTGCCGGGGTGAGGGACCTCCCGAAGAGACCCAGCAGCCTCGAAGGCCTCGAATAGAACCTCAGAACCGCGCGCCGCCTCGTCCGCGCCAGATCCTCCGCGGGGATGCCGCACAGAGACCTTCCCCCGGTGGTGCAGTCGAGACACGACAGATCCGACTCGGACACTCTGCCCGATGCCACCAGAGCCTCTCTGAGTCCGCTCCCGAGCCTGGGGACCATCAGGTTGAACGACGCAAAATCGCTCTCCAGGGAGGCCGCCATCTCCACGGTCCTCTCTATCGACTCCCTCGTGTCGTCCGGGAACCCGATGATGAAGTGGGCCAGAGTCGAGAGCCCTGCCCTTCTGGCCGCTCGAAACACCTCGGAAGCCTTCGCGCCGGCGCCCTTGCCCGAGCCTCTCAGGATGTCCGGATCGGCGGATTCCACGCCCAGCATGACCAGGTGGCAGCCGGCCCTCTTCATCTCGGACAGCAGTTCCGCGTCCACCGTGTCGAGCCGGGCCTCGCAGGACCACGCCATCCTCCTCCGGCCCGCGAGCGCCCTGCACATGTCAAGCGCGCGCTCCCGCTCGACTCCGAACGTGAGATCCCTTAGGAAGAACTCCCTGACGCCCATCGAGGCGACCACCTCGTACTCCGCAAGGAAGTCCGCCAGGCTGCGCGGTCTGTACGTCAGCCTGCCGGAGGCGCAGAAGGCGCACCGGTAGGGACAGCCGTAGGAGAGCATCATCGTCGCCACCGGGCGGTGGAGGCTGTACGGCATTGCGTATCGGCGCAGAGGGAACAGGTCGTGCCTGGGGATGCCGTATGCGAGTTCGCCCGACGGGCGGGACCTGCGGTCCTCCAGGCCCGGACCCTCCCGGAGAAGAAGGCCGGAGGCCCCACTGCGTTCCCCCGCGAGATACGGCAGGAGCCCCTCGTGCGTGAAGTCCGGCAGAACGGCGTCTATGAATCCCGAGGGCTCCAGGAGGCCCGGGGTGAACGACGCCACATCGCCCATGACTGCGATCTCCGCCCCCGTGCGTGATCCGAGTTCTGACAGGAACCGCAGATCCCCGTCGAGGCTCACGGCCGCCACGAGTGACAGGACGAGATCGGGAGCGGCACCGCAGGCTCTCTCCAGAGCGGCGGCGGCGGAAAGGCGCTCCGCGGTGGCGTCGAGCACGGAAACCTCTGTCCCGGAAGGAATCCTCGCGCTCAGGACCAGCAGATCTATCGGCTCCCAGTAGTAGGATGCCTTGGCTGTCTCTCCGCACGAAAGATCCCGGAGGACGGGCGGCTTCGAGGGCGGGTTCAGAAGGAGAACCCTCACGGCGTCCCTTCCGGAGAAGGCGGCTCCACATGCAGTTCGCGGCCGTCGTAGCGCAGAAGCCCCGCGCCCTCCGGAGCCTGCGCTGCGTTCTCCGCGTAGCAGAACACGGCCTGCTCCGAGCCCTGGTGATAGTGTACATACCAGGGGATCATCTTCTCGAGGTGCCCGGGGCTCAGGAGGATCGTCCACCGGACGTCGGGATCTATCTCTCCTGAAACCCCGCCGACCGCTTCGAAGAGCGCACGCTGATCCTCTGTCGCGGCGGCATAGGCGGCGTTCGTCCTCCGGCCGAGCACGGCGGCGGGCGACAGAAGGGCGGCACAGGCCGCCGCGACCGCCCAGGGCTCGGCCCTCCTCCTCGACATGAGCGAGTCCGCGGAGCATGCAGCCGTCAGGGCCATCGCCGCGCAGGGGCCGTACTCGTAGTGCGGAGGCCCGGGATTGAGTATTGACTGGCTTCCGAGAAGGATCCAAGCCGCCGCCATAATCCCGAGGCGGGCCGAGCCGTCCCTCGACGCGGCCACGGGGACGGACAGGAACGCAGCGGCCGCCAGAGCCGCCGCGATTCCGGCGGGAGCGTGCGGGATCCATGCGGTCCCGGTCACGTTCCCGAGTAGCTGAAGCGCGTTCCCCGGCATCATCGGCAGAGGGCTGTATCTCGAATATCCCGCGACGACGTCCAGCACAAGCACCCTCGATGCGACCGCCAGCGCCGCCGAAGCGGCAAGCAGGACCGCGAGCCTCGCCGAATCCGGCCTTCCCGCCCTCTCCCCGGGCCAGGCGAGACGGAAGAGGAGCGCGAGAGGGAAGGACACGAGGCCGAGCTCCTTGCTCCATGCGGCCATCAGACAGAGGACGGCGGCCGGTACTGCACTGCCCCGGCCCGTCGCGCCCCGCGCTCCCAGCACGGCACCCGAAGCCGCGAGGGAGAACATGGTCGCGAGGACGTCCGGCCTGCAGTTGATCATCCTCACCGCGAATACGGCTCTCGGATGCGCGGCCAGCACGAGCGCCGCTACGACGGAAGCCCCCCTGGACAGGCCCATCCTGCATGCCAGCCACGCCGCCGTCAGACAGCAGAGCAGATGCAGCGCCACGTTCATGGCCGTGTATCCCGCGGGATCGGCTCCGAACGCGGCGTACTCGGGGATGAAGGTCAGGCTGGAGAGGGGCCTGAAGAAGCCTCCGAGGGAGCCGTCAGGCAGATAATATACCCACCCCTCGGCGAGGTACCTTCCGAAATCCCATCCGGCGGACCTGGGCTCGAGAAACGTCAGAAAGTCCTGGGGATCGAAGAATGCCCGGCGGAGAGGAAGATACGCGACCGCGAGGAGCAGGACGAGAAAAGGCAGAGCTGGGGCGGATATGCCGAGGAAGCCCAACCTGTCGGAGCGCTCTCCGGTCAACGCCAGTCCTCCGGCTCGGGCAGCCTCCATTCGAGGCTGTCCAGCACCGCGCACATCTCTACGGCGATCCAGTCGCCCAGCAGGCGGTAGCCTTCAGGGGTGAAGTGGCAGTTGTCCAGCATCAGCGACCTGTCGGGGCGGAGCTCATCCGCCGCGTCGAGGAAGAACACCCTTCCCGTGCCGGAGTATTCGCGGGACAGCCGCATCGCCCTGTCGTTGATACGGCCGACTCGCCTGGCAAGATCGTCCGAGCCGAACTGTTCGACCGTTAGCTCCGTCATGTGGAACTGGCTCACGACGAAGACCGTGGTGCTGCAGTTCAGCGCCACGGCGATGATGTTCTCCAGATTGTTCCCGAAAGTGTCGAAAGGGCTTTCGCCCATGCCGGGTTCGTAGGGATATCTGATGCCGCACCTGCCGAGCTGGTTGGGATCGATTCCGGAGAGGGCCGCCCTGTTGAGGGCGTACCTGGCGAGACCTGCGAGCCTGGATTCGTCCAGCCACAGCGGCGGAAGATCCCAGACAGGCCTGGGTATCGGGTTCCACCTGGTTCGCCAGTGGCTGTAGTCCGGCTCGGGGCGCACTCCGTCCGGAATCGTGGAAGCGAGCGCGTCGTTGATGGCGTGATACACCACGATGATCCGCGGTCCGGCGTGGACACCTCTGGTCGCGTAGTTGACGAAGCTCTCCACGGTGGTCCATGACTGCGCCCCGAAGTTGAGAACCTCGCAGCTGTCGAACGGAGCGTCGAGGCTGTCCATCAGCTCGTTCATCCGATCTTCCAGGGCTTCGGGATACCAGTTGTCCCAAGTCGTGGATCCCCCTAGGCAGGCTATCCTCAGCACGCCGGGTCTGCAGTCCCATTCGAACTCCTCGCCCCTGTATCCGTGGGAGTTCACGCCTTCGGACAGGGGTTCGGGCCTGTAGGGAAGGAGAGGGTGCTCCACGTCGTAGCCGGACGGCAGACCGGCAGTGGAAGCCCTATGCACCCATGCGTTGTAGTCCCTGAACTCGGCATAGTCCCTGCCGGTCAGACCCAGGGCGAGGCGAGTCAGGAGTTCGAGCGCGGTCAGAGCCATCGCGACGCCCGCCGCGGCGAAGAGAACCTTCCGGCCTTTCCGTGACGCGTTCATGGAGCTGTTCCGGCACTTCCGCCCGTGGAGGCGGCGGTCTGCAGGCTTCTGAAGATCTCCCCGGCGACGAGGGCGCCCAGGCGCCTCCCGCCCTCGGGAGTGAGGTGGGATTTGTCGGCCATCGTAGTCGAATCGGCGGTTATCAGTGATGCGGCATCGACGAAGGAGACGAGCCCTTTCGCCGAGTGTCTCGCAGCCACTTCCGCGGCCGCTGCGTTCAGATCGTCCACGGCGGCGACCATCGCCGGCCCGCTGGAGAGGGAAGGTTCCTGGAGCTCGCTGACGAGGAACACCCTGGTGCCCCGCGATTCCGCGATGGCGGCGATCGCTTCCAGACCGGCCACGTAAGACCCGAAACCGGTCCCGACAACCTGCCCCGGATCGTACTCGTAGCGAAGCCCCAGCCTCCTGGGCGGAGAGCCCAGGACCCCCGGATAGAACAGCCTGTCCAGAGCATACCTCGCCAGCGCGACCGCCCTGGAGCTGTCGGCCCATCCTGGGATCCGGTCCCACGGGGCGGGGGCGACCGGCATCCACCTGGAGCGGTAGTGGCTGTAGTCGGGCTCGGTGGTGACGCTGTCGGGATGGCTCATGGCATAGACGTCGTTCACCGCCACATACAGGACGATGGCATGGGGCCGGGCGTACACACCCCTTATGGCGTAATAGACGAGGTTCTCGGCGGTGGTCCAGGTGGGGGCGCTCGAGATCAGCGCCTGGCAGGAATCGAATCCGCAGGCCCCTCCGGAGAGCAGGGCGTCCAGGCAGGAATCGGCGGCTGAAGGGAAGAGGCCGTCATAGACCATCGAGCCCCCGGCGAAGATCACCCTGAAAGCCCCCGGCGGGGGCTCCCAGCCGGTCTCGGGTCCGACGAATCCCAGGCTGTCCACCGACGGGGCCGCCGTTCTTCCCGGCGCGGGCCTGAAAGGGAGATAGGGGTACTCGGTGTCGAAGCCTGCCGAGGCGGCCGCTCTGGCCTCCCTCACAGCGGCGGTCGCGGAGATGTAGCGGCCGGCGGGAATGCCTCTGACCAGCAGATATCCCCTGGCCGAGAGCTCGGCGACGGCTATCAGGCCGAGCACCGCTGCCAGCAGTCCGGCCATGCGGCCGGCCGGTCTTGATTTGCGCAATGCAGCTCCTCGCAGGAGGCCGCGCGGCGGCCGTGAACGGGCTTGACGGAACGACTTAGGAAGATAACATTCGGAACGAAGCCGGGCAATCGAGATAAAACTTTATCCGGCACTATCTTCAAACAGACGCGGTCCTGTGGCGGCCGGGTCTCCGAGGGTGGGCCGTCTTGGTCGCAGGAGCAGGCATGTCCGACCGTGCGGTGGCGGCGCTCAGGATTTCAACCGGCGCCGCGGGCATCCTCCTGCTGGCCTTCGGCCTTTTCGGGGACGCCATCGGCACGAGTTCCGGCCACGGCTTCGGCAGGGGACAGGCCGTGATGTGCTGTCTCGGGGCGCTCCTCGTCACGGCGGCGCTTCTCGGCCGGGCGTTCCCGGCATTCTGGAGAAGGCTGGCCCTGGTTCTCGCAAACGCCGCGGTCCTCCTCGCGTTGCTGGAGCTCGCCGCCCTCGGACTTGAGAAGGCCGGCACGGGAGAAGTGCGCGGTTCTGGCGGGTTGTCGGGCGACCACCCGGCACCGCTCCAGCTTCCGGCCGTCTACCAGCCATACGTGGGCTGGCGCAGCGCTCCCGGGTCGGAACCCGGAATGACCGTCGGCGAGGACGGACTGCGCCTCACGCCCGGCGCCTCCGATGATCCCGACGCCTTCACCGTGTTCGTGACCGGAGGATCGACGGTCTGGGGATTCGGGCTGGACGACTCCTCTACGATTCCGGCGCTACTCCAGCAGAACCTTAGCAGCATCTCGGCCCGTCCCGTCAGGGTGGTCAATCTGGGGCAGGTGTCCTGGGTCTCGACCCAGTGTCTCATCGAGACGATCCTCCGGCTCCAGGCGGGCGACAGGCCGGATCTCGTGATCGTGTACGGCGGCTTCAACGACATCAACTCGATGAGGTCCTACGGCTGTGCGGGTCTGCCCTTCGGGGTAGAGAAGATCCGCGCCCTGATTGAGCGAAGCGAAACCGGCGGCGCAGGCTCGGAGGGCTCCGGCGCATTCCTCCGTTCCAGCGCCCTCTACCGGCTGGTGTCGGGTGGCTCTCCGGCATCGTCCAGGCCCCGCTTCCTCCCGGACGACGCATCCTCCCGGGGGGTCGCGCCCGAATCCGGGCTCGTCACAGAGGCTCTCGAGGTGTGGGAATTCAACTGCTCCCTCCTGGATTCACTCGGACGATGCTTCGGCTTCGAGACCGCGGCTTTCTGGGAGCCGGTCCTTGCGGTCGCAGGCGGAGAGAGGACAGAGGCGGAGTCGCGCCTTCTCGCGGCAGGGGATCCGGTTCTGACCGGCGTTCTCCGCTCCGCCTGGGGCCTTGCGCGAGATATGGACGGGACCTTCTACCTGGGAAACGCTCTCGACGGATTCGAGGGACAGGCCTTCACCGACGAGGTGCATCTGACCGAGGATGCCGCACGGGTGGTCGCCGGGGCGATGACCGACTCGCTGCTGGCCTCGGGGCTCCTCGCGGGACTCATCGGGGAGAGCGCTCGGTAGAGGGCGCCGTACCGCACGACACGAACGGCGGAGTCACGCGGGCCGGGGCAGATGCGCCTGCCGCTCCCTTCTCGTCAGTATCCCCCGTAGAGCCTTCTCCAGAGGACTTCGGGCAGGCCGGCCGACCTGATCCCGCGGGCCGCCCTGTCAATATCGTAGGATGTTCTGAGGTGTCTCCAGGTGCGGGCTTCGGTGTCTATCAGGAGCCATGCAGCCCTCGGATCCCCGTCCCTCGGCTGGCCTACGCTCCCGGCATTCAGAACGCACGGCAGAGGAAGATCTCCCGAAGGCCCGGCCGAGGCTCTGCCTCTGCCGTTCCAGAGAGCGGGCAGATGCGTATGGCCGATTACCATGGACTCATCCGGGAATGCTTCCAGACAGGCCCTGGCGACGGCCGGGTGGAGCACGTAGGTGAAGCTGGATGGATCCGGTGGGAAGGCGTGGCAGAGCAGGAGCCCCTCGAATCGCGCCACAAGGGGCAGTGCGGCCAGAGCGCCGGCATTACGGGGCGAAAGGACCGACCGCGTCCACTCGGCCGCGGCGCGGCCCGCTGGATTGAACCTGTCCAGAGGTTCGACGCCGGCGACGCCGGCGTCGTGATTGCCCTGTACGCATGCGTCGCACAGCGGCAGTACGGCATCCATGCACTCCGCGGGCCAGGCTCCGTAACCGACGATGTCTCCGAGGCAGACGGTCGATTCGCACTGTCCGCCCGCGGGGTCGGCGAGCACCGCCTCCAGCGCGGGGAGGTTGGCGTGTATGTCTGAAAGGACCCGGATCAGCACTCGCGGATCAGGAGGGGCGCCCGGCGGAGGCGATCGCCCTGTCGAGCACCGCATTGACGAATCCGGCGGCCTCGTCCCCCTCGAACTCCCTGGCGAGTTCCACGGCCTCGTCGATGGCGACGGGCGCGTCAGTGCCTGTGTAGAGAACCTCGGCGAGCGCCTGCTCGATCAGGAGACGGCTGAGGGGATTGAGTCTCTCGAGTCTCCAGTTCTCCAGGCATCCCTCGATGAGGCCGTCTATCCGTTCGATGTTCTCCGTGACGGCCCGGGCGATGCCCGCGATCCAGAGCCTCTCCGGAGGCGCGAACCTGGCGGAGAGGCCCAGTGTCTCCAGGTTATTGTCCAGAGGATCGCCGTTCATCATCGCGGCGTATCTGGCCTGGAGCAGGAACTTGCGGGCCCTGTTGCGGACTCCCACTACTTCTGCTCGGCGGCGCCGCCGTCCTCCTCCTCTTCCTCGTCTCCGTCGCCCTCCTCTATATACCCGTAGAGAGCGGCGAGCTCGAGGGCCGTCATGGCGGCATCGAAGCCCCTGTTGCCGGACTTGGCGCCCGCCCTGTCTATGGCCTGGTCAACGGTGTCGGCGGTGACGATGCCGTAGACCACCGGCACGTCGGAACTCATGGCCACGGCCGCTACGCCCTTCGCGCTCTCGGCCGCGACGTACTCGAAGTGCGGCGTGTCTCCCCTTATCACGGCGCCCAGACAGATGATCGCGTCGTGCTCGTCTGCGAGCGAGAGCTTGCGCGCCACCGGCGCTATCTCCCAGGCGCCGGGAACCCGGAAGACGTCGATGTCGTCCGTGTCCACTCCATGGCGCTCGAGGCAGTCCATCGCACCCTCGAGCAGGCGCTCCGTAATGAAGCTGTTGAACCTGCCGAGCACTATCGCCACGCGGAGGCCCTCGCCGTTCAGATCGCCCTCATGAATCCATGCCATCGCCCACTCCCTCCAGCATGTGTCCGAGCTTCTCCTTCTTCGTCCTCAGGTATTTCTCGTTCTCGGCGCCGGGCGCCACCTCCAGCCTCACCCTTCCGGTTACCTCCAGGCCGTAGCCGTTCAGCCCGACGATCTTCCTGGGGTTGTTGGTCAGGAGCCGGATCGTAGTCAGCCCCAGGTCGGAGAGAATCTGCGCTCCGATTCCGTAGTCCCTGAGGTCGGCCGGGTAGCCGAGCGCGCGGTTCGCTTCAACGGTGTCGAGGCCGTGATCCTGCAGGGTGTAGGCCCGTATCTTGTCCACGATGCCGATTCCCCGGCCTTCCTGCGACATGTACAGCAGTACTCCCCTGCCCTCCTTCTCGATCGTCTCCATGGCCTTGCGGAGCTGGGGCCCGCAGTCGCATCTCCTCGAGCCGAACACATCCCCGGTCAGGCACTGGGAATGGACACGGACGAGAACGTCCGCCACGCCCGACACCTCGCCCTTCACGAGCGCCACGTGCAGCTCGCGGTCTATCGTGTTCTCGTAGATGCACAGCCTGAACAGCCCGTAATCTGTGGGGATGGAGGATTCCGCGGCGAGCCTCACCAGCTTCTCGGTGCGGCGCCTGTAGCGGACCAGCTCCTCCACCGTGGTGAGGAGCAGTCCATGCTTCCCGGCGAACTCCATCAGCTCCGGCAGACGGGCCATCGTGCCGTCCTCGCACATTATCTCGCAGAGGACTCCGGCGGGCTTCATGCCCGACAGCCGTGCAAGGTCCACCGCCGCCTCGGTGTGCCCGGTGCGCCGCAGGACGCCTCCCTCCCTGGCGCACAGGGGGAAAACATGCCCGGGCCTCGCGAGATCCGAAGGCCTGGAGCTCGGGTCGAGGGCCACCGCGATGGTCCGCGCCCTGTCGGCGGCGCTGATACCGGTGGTCACACCGTCGGCGGCATCTATGCTGACCATGAACGCAGTATCGTGGAGGGCGGTGTTGTGCCGCACCATCTCCGATATCTCCAGCCTGTCGAGATCCTGCCTGGTCATGGCGAGACAGATCAGCCCCCTCGCCTCCCGGGCCATGAAGTTCACCGCCGCGGCGTCGCACTTCTCGGCGGCGATGACGAGGTCTCCCTCGTTTTCGCGGTTCTCGTCGTCCACGACGACCAGCATCTCGCCACGACCGAAGGCCGCTATGGCGTCCTCCGCTCGCACAATCCCTTTATCTGTCAAGATACTCCCTGATGCGCGCCTCGCGCGCGGCCAGATCCTCACGCCTGAGGACGTACTTCCCCAGAATGTCGAACTCGAGATTGACCGCTTCTCCCGCGGTCCAGAACCGTGCGGTGGTCTTCTCGAGAGTGGCGGGGACCAGCACCGTCTCCAGCCAGCCGACTCCGGCGGAAGAGACCGTCAGGCTTATCCCGCTCACGGCGACCGACCCCTTCTCCACCACCAGCCGGGACATGCCGGCGGGGAAGGCTATCCTGGCCACGAAAGAGCCTCCGCGCATTCCGGCGGATTCCACCTCGCCCCTGCAGTCCACGTGTCCGGTGACGAAGTGGCCGTGGAGCCTCCCGCCGGCGGCGAGAGGCCTCTCCAGATTGACCGCGGCACCCGCGGAATACGCGCCGGCGATGGTTCTTTCCAGGGTCTCTCCCGAAAGATCGAAAACGGCGGTCCCGCCCCTCAGAGACACGACCGTCAGGCATGCGCCGTCCACGGCGAGGCTCTCCCCCGGGGAGAGGGGGATGCCGGGGCACGACACCTCCAGCCTGGCTCCGGGTCTCTCGACCCTGCCCATCGTCTCAACGAGCCCCGTGAACAAACCTGCCCTCCACGAACCTGTCCCTTCCGGTGACTCCCGAAGAGGAGATCTCCAGCTCCAGAGCCCGGGATATGTCGCCGGCGCCCAGCCCCCGGAAGGCCGGCAGGCCCTCCGCCCCCAGGAGCATCGGTGCATAGTAGAAGACGAACCTGTCCGCCAGACCCGAGGAGACGAGCTCTCCGGCCAGAGTCGGACCGCCCTCGCAGACGATGTCTCCCAGACCCCTGTCGGCGGCCCGCCGCAGGAGCTCCTCCAGGGCCAGGCCCTTCCCGGCGGGGGGCGTCTCCCACACCTCTGCGCCGGCCTCCTCCAGCCCGTCCTTCACTGGGCCGAGCCCCTCCGGGACGGCGACGACCAGAGCCCTCCCCCTGCGGAAGAGCGCCAGCCGCGGATCGAGAAGGCCGCAGGCGCTCACCACTATCACCGTGCGGGCCTGCGCAAAGGAAGGGTCGTCGCGCCTGACCGTCCCCGCCCCCACCAGGACGGCGTCGCAGGCCGCGCGAGCCTCCTGTACCCTGGCCCGGGATTCGGGCCCCGTGATCCATCGGCTCGACCCGTCCGCGGCGGCCACCATTCCATCCGAACTCATCGCCATCTTGATAGTCACCAGGCTTCGTCCGGTGGTTCTGTGATGGATGTACGCCCTGTTCAGCTCGTGCGCCTCCGCCTCCATCAACCCGGTCTCCACCTCGATGCCGTGCTCCCTGAGCCAGGCTATCCCCCGCCCGGAGACTCGGGGATCCGGATCCTCCATGGCGCACACCACGCGCCTGACGCCGGCCTTCGCGAGGGCTTCGCAGCAGGGGCCGGTCCGGCTGGCGTGGCAGCAGGGCTCGAGGCTGACGACAACGGTGGAGCCGCGCGCGGAACCGCCGGCCCTCTCCAGCGCCGCGGTTTCCGCATGAGCCTCGCCGCAGCAGGCGTGGAAGCCCTCCCCGACCGGCTCGCCGCCGGCGAGCACCACTGCTCCGACCATCGGATTGGGGAAGACCCGCCCCCGCCCCAGCCGGGCGAGCTCCAGGGCCCTCTCCATCGCCTCCCGCTCAGTCATCCGCCTCCGCTTCGAGCTCCGTCACGTGAAGCCTTCCCATCACCGAAGTGATAACGTACTGCGATTCCAGGCTGCCTTCGGCCAGGATCACGTGGGTGGGGTCGGCGACCATCTGCCCGAAGGTGGGATCCATGGGCACCCACTCTCCCACCCAGACCAGAGGCCATGCATGGTAGCCGAACGAGCCGCTGAGATAGACTATTCCTGCACACGGTCTGGCCGGTATGCCCGCCGCCCTCGCGAGAGCGGTGAACAGCACCGTGTGCTCGTTGCAGTCGCCCCGCGCGCTCTCCAGGACTTCTACCGACGACGGGAGCGAAACCGTAGGCGTGTTCTCGACATAGGCGTCCACGAACCCCGCGATCTTGCAGGCCGCCTCCCATGCGTCCGAAGCGCCGGCAGTGAGACTGTCCGCGAGAGCCTTTATGGCCGGGTCGGACGACTGTATCATCGGATCGTCCTCCAGCCAGGGCTGCATCCAGTCCTCTGCCGGGACGGGGAAGGGCGCCACCGTGTCGGGGAGTTCGGCCGTGACCGTGACTACGGTTCCCGATGCAGTCTGGACCGGCGGATAGGAAAGCCGGAACCGTGACCAGTCGATGTCGCCCTCCAGGCTGAAGACCCTCGTCCCGGGCGCTCTCGGGTCGGAGACCGGCGTCGAGGAGACCGCGAAGACCTGGTAGAGGTCCCTGCTGCTGTAAACGTCCCCCCCCTGGCCCGGGGGGACTCTCGTCATCAGCATCCCCAGGCCCGGATCCTCCTCGCTCAGGATCTGGCCGTCGAAGACCCACACCTCGGTGGTCGTGCCGAGCTGCCTGATCTCGAGGCGCGCGGCCGGGACCGTGTCGCCCAGCAGGACGGCATCGGCCAGCTCCAGGCATTTCACCTCGGCCCTGTCCATCGTGCCGGAAGCCGGATCGAAGGAGGGGAAGACCATTTCCTGTCCCTCGGTCCAGGCCATCCCCGCACAGGCGAGATCTACGACCGCGGGAAGATATCCGCCCTCGAACTCCGCCGTACTGGTCATCTCCCTGCCGGCGGAGCTCAGCACGGTGGTGAGCGTGTTCCCGCTCCTCACGGTTCTGGAGCTGATCGTCGCCTGGCCGTCGGACAGGCTGAAATCGAGGCTGCCGAGATCGAGGGTGCTGTCCGTTCTGGCCTCCATGGTCATCACGACCCGCCTGCGGTTCCCCATGAGAACGAGGTCCCACATGGTCTCCTCGGTCAGCAGGAGGGAATCCTCCCCTAGGGGTTCCACCCGGATCTCCATGTATCCGATGTCCTCGCCCTGAAGAGACACGGCGAACTTCTGCAGAGAGGGATCGGCCGCCGAGGGCGCACCGCCCCCGCCGCAGGCCGAAGCCGCCGACAGCATCAGGACGGAAAGAATACGGAGCGCATTCAAGGCGTTCATCTCCTGCATTCGAGGAAGCTCCTTATCGCGGATGCTATGCGCGGACCCGCCGAGCCGTCCCAGAAAGGTATCGAGGGAGGCGAGGCGGGC
Source organism: Candidatus Fermentibacterota bacterium (assembly GCA_012523605.1). Lineage (GTDB taxonomy): Bacteria > Fermentibacterota > Fermentibacteria > Fermentibacterales > Fermentibacteraceae > JAAYTY01. Next base: position 6,692 of record JAAYTY010000228.1, on the reverse strand, counting down.
CGTGCGGCCATTCTCTCCGCAACGGCCTTCGCCAGACCGGAAGGGTCAGGACAGAGGACGTTCGTGCCTGCCGCAAGTGTGATCGGTCTCTCGGTGTTGCTTCTTACGGTGACGCATGGGACGCCGAGCACCGTCGTCTCCTCCTGGATGCCTCCGGAGTCGGTTATCACCACCGAGGCCGACTTCTCCAGCGAGATGAACTCCATGTAGCCCATCGGCTCCAGGAGATCCACGTTGCGGGGGATCGTGGAGGCCAGGCCCCATGCCTCGATCCCCTTCATCGTGCGGGGATGCACGGGGAACAGGAACCTCGTTCCGTGGAGGGCGCCCAGCTCGGCGAGTATCGCAGAGAGCCTGCCGGGCTCATCGACGTTCGATGGCCGGTGCAGTGTGACCAGGCCGTACCGGTCCCGCGGGGCGGGATGCTCCTCGACCGCTCGCGGCAGAAGCCTCAGAAGGGTGTCTATCATGGGGTTCCCGACCATCACGATCGCATCGGGGGGCCTGCCCTCCGCGACCAGATTCCGGCGCGCCTCGGGGCTCGTGATCAGAAGGAGGTCCGAGAGCTGGTCGGTGAGCACTCTGTTGATCTCCTCAGGCATCGTCCGGTCGAAGCTCCGGAGCCCGGCCTCGACATGCACTACGGGGATGCCGAACCTCGCCGCGACCAGCGAGCAGGCGAGTGTCGAGTTTACGTCGCCGACCACGACCGCGGCCTCGGGCGTCTCCCGCCCGTGGAGCACCTCCTCGTAGCGCTCCATCACCATCGCCGTCTGCTTCGTCACGCTGGCAGAGCCGACCTCGAGGTTGAGGTCCGGCACGGGGAGTCCCAGGTCGTCGAAGAACGCCTGCGACATCCGGCGGTCGTAGTGCTGGCCCGTATGGATGAGCCTGACCGGGCTCCCATCCGGAAGGCTGCCGAGAATCGGGGCGATCTTCATGAAATTCGGGCGTGCGCCGCAGATGATGTCCATCATGGCAGGCGGTCTCCCGGCTCAGCCGTTCGGGCTGTCCAGCTTCTCTACCCGCCTGGCGTGCCGTCCGCCCTCGAACGCTCCGGCTAGAAACGCCTCCAGGATCTCGTGCGCGAGGAAGGGCGCGGTCAGCCCGGCGCCCAGCACCAGCACGTTGGCGTCGTTGTGTCTTCTGGCCATGGCCGCCATGGTCGTGCAGAGGCACAGTGCGGCCCTGATCCCGCGGCGCCTGTTGGCGGCGATGCTCATCCCGATCCCGGTGTTGCAGACGAGCACTCCGCGCTCGGCCCTTCCGTCCAGAACGGCGTCACAGACGGGGCCCGCCTGGTCGGGATAGTCCACGGACATCTCGTCGAAGCAACCCATGTCGAGAACCTCGTGCCCCTGGCCGGCGAGCCTGCGGGCCAGGTCGGACTTCAGGGGGAACCCGGCGTGGTCCGAGCCGAGCGCAATCCTCATCGAACCCCGCCCTCGGCCGCCAGGTGCCCGGCGACCACTCCGGCCAGGGCGAGGGAGCAGAGCTTGGACTCGGCGGAATCGGCTCTGGAGGTGAGCACCACCGGGCACTGCGCCCCCATGATCACGGCGCCGAGTTCGGCGCGGGCGAGGAAGATGAGGGTCTTGTAGAGTATGTTGCCGGCCTCGATGTCGGGAGTGAGGATGATATCCGCGTCGCCCGCGACCTCGCTCTTCACCTTCTTGATGGCCGCGGCCTCCTTCGAAACGGCGAGATCCATCGCGAGAGGGCCGTCGAAGACCGTCTCTCCCAGAAGGCCCTTCTGACCCATCTCCTTCATCCTCGCCGCTTCGAGGGTGCAGGGCATCTTGTCGTAGGGAACCTCCTTGGCGCACACGAGAGTGGATCTGGGCCTCTCTATGCCCAGCGCCCTGGCCACCGTCACGGCGTTCTTCAGCATCTCGACCTTCTGATCGAAATCGGGGGCGATGACCATTGCGGCATCCGTGACGATGAGGAGCTTCGGGTAGGTCGGGACCTCGAACACGGCGACATGGCTCAGAAGGCTCCCGGGGATCCTGATCCCGTGCTCCCTGTCCACGATGGGGTGCAGGTACTCGCTAGTGGCCACGAGGCCCTTCATGAGGGCGTCGGCCCTGCCCTCCCGCACAAGATCGACTCCCATCCTCGCGGCCGTAGGGTCGTCCGGGGCCTCGATGATCTCCATGCCGCCTATGTCCACGCCCGCACGGGCCGAGCATTCGCGTATCTCCCTCACAGGGCCGATGAGGATAGCTTCTATCATCTCCGACTTCACTGCCTCGCCAACGGCTTCGAGGGTCTCGACCTCGTCCGCCCTGACCACTGCGACCCTGCGCGACGGCAGATCTCTTGCCATTTTCTTGAGCTCGGCGAGACTGCGGACGGCTTCCATCACGATCCTGCCTTTCCCGCTGTATCCAAAGCGATGTCAGCCAGATGGATTCCAATTCGATTCAATATATCCGGGGCGGTTCGCGCGGGGCAACCGCGATTGACACAAGCGGTCCGCTCCGAGAGATTTCAAGGCTGTCCTCGCAGCGATCGTGTGTATCTACGTTTTTGGCAGTTGTTATACATGATGAATAATCGCTAAACGGAAAAAAGGACGGTGCAGAATGAGACAGATACCGCCCGGCGAAGTCCACTCGACCCTGTCGAAGCACATCCTCGCCGACGGATTCGACCTCGTGCTCGACCTCAGGAAGAGCAGTGGGAGCCGTATCCACGACTCGAGGGAGGGGCGGGACTTCCTCGACCTCTTCAGCTTCTTCGCCTCGGCCCCCCTCGGGATGAACCATCCGAAGCTCATGGAGCCGGAGTTCATGAGGCATCTCGCCGAGGTGGCGGTCAACAAGCCCTCCAACTCCGACTTCTACACCGTCGAGATGGCCCAGTTCGTGGAGACATTCGTCGAGACGGTCATTCCCGAGAGTCATCCCCACCTCTTCTTCGTAGACGGAGGAGCGCTGGGCGTCGAGAACGCCCTCAAGGCGGCCTTCGACTGGAAAGTGAGGAAGAACATCGCGGCAGGGCGGGGCGTCACTGGCTCGCGTGTGATCCATTTCCGCCACGCCTTCCACGGGCGCACCGGCTACACCCTCTCCCTCACCAACACGGCCGACCCCAGGAAGTACCTCTACTTCCCGAAGTTCGACTGGCCCAGGGTGTCTTCGCCCGCCGCCCGGTTCCCCCTCGAGGAACACCTCGAGGAAAACGTCAGGGACGAGAAGAAGGCTCTCGAGGAGATAGACGAGGCCATCGCCGTCCACGGCCATGACATCGCCTGCCTCATCGTGGAGCCCATACAGGCCGAGGGCGGCGACCGCCACTTCAGGGCGGAGTTCCTCGGCGAGCTGCGCGACAGGGCCGACAGGCACGACTTCATGCTCATCTATGACGAGGTGCAGTCGGGCATGGGGCTGACGGGGAGCTGGTGGGCATGGCAGTCGATTGGTGTCGCGCCGGACATCTTCGCCTTCGGGAAGAAGAGCCAGGTGTGCGGCATGGCATGCAGCAGGAGGATAGACGAGGTTCCCGACAACGTCTTCCACGAGTCCAGCAGGCTCAACTCCACCTGGGGCGGCAATCTCACGGACATGGTCAGGTCCACCCGCTACCTCGAGATAATGAGGGAGGAGGACATCCTCTCCAATGTCAGGGCCCGCGGGGATCAGCTCATGGCGGGCCTCCGGCCGCTGGCCGAGAGGCATCCCCTGATCACGAACCTCAGGGGCCGCGGTCTCATGTGCGCGATGGACCTCCCCGACGGCGCCACCCGCGACAGGGTCATCGGCGCCATCTACAGGCACGGGGCGATAATCCTGCCCTGCGGCTGCAGCAGCATCCGATTCAGGCCGCCCCTGAACATCACCTCCGCCGAGATCGAAGAGGCGCTGGACATCATCGGCAGGGCGCTGGCCGAAATCCTCTGACCGGGGATGCCGGGGCATTCTCGCGCGGGCGTCGCGAAGCCGGGGAACCCCTCAGCTTGAGCCGCAGTCTCGAACTCGGAGGTGGGCCGTGCGGCGGCATCGCCCTCGGCATGGCGGATCTCGCGACCGGACTTGCCTCTCGCGGCTGGGCCGAGGCCACGGGCGGGAACATCTCTCTGTGCCTTCCCGCGGGAACGCCATGGCCGCGACCTGCGGCGGCGCGTACGGATGCACTTCCGGAACCCGTCCCGGAGCTCGACGGCCGCTGTCTGGCCGTCACCGCCACGGGCAGCAGGTTCAGGGATCTCGGCTCCACCTGGCGCCGGGACATCGTTTTCATAAGGCTTTGCGACGGGGGGAGGTGCTGGGAGGGCCCGGAGGCACCCCTTCCTACGAGCGAGCTGGTTTCGCACCTGATGGCGCACCGTACTGCGCTGGGGCTCGGAATGCCGTCCTCCGCACTCGTGCACGCCCACCCGGCCTGCGTCACGGCTCTTTCCCAGGCGCCTCTCTCGAGCGGGGATCTCGACGAGCTGGTCCTTTCGGCGCATCCTGAGGTGCGGCTTCTCATGCGGGGCGGCATGAGGTTCCTCGACTACCTGCCGCCGGGTTCCGCGGAGCTGGGCAGGGCCACTGCGGAGATGCTCGAGCATGCGGACTGCGTAGTCTGGCGCGGCCACGGAGTGGTGTCCCTTGGCGCCGATCTCGAAAGGGCGCGCGACTGGATCGAGATCGCGGAGAAGGCCGCATCGATCGTTCTGTTGAGAACGGGCGCCTTCGGGACCGGGTCGCAGTGGCGGATCACCGCCGGAGGAGGATCGGAGGAGTAATGAGGCTTCTGGAGCCGAACGGCGTCATGCCGCTGGTCGGCGCAGCGGAGCTCTCGGCCATGCCGGAGGGCTCCAGGGTCAGACTGCACGGGATGGTCCAGCGCATAAGGCGCCTCGGCTGGGGCGCGTTCGTGGTCCTGCGGAGGCACGACGGCCTCGTGCAGTGCGTACTCGAATCCGGCAGGACGCCGGAGGCCCTCGAGAAGCTCCGCGAGGAGCAGGCGGTGGCGCTGGAGGGCACGCTGGCTCCCGCGGTCATCAAGGACGTCTCGATAAACCCGAGGGACCGCGAGCTGAAGGTCGAGTCGGTCGAGTTCCTCTGCACCCCGACCGAGCCGGTGCAGGTGGACCTCACGAAGAAGATCCTCGACCTCCACACCGACACCAACCTCGACCTCCGGCCGCTGAGCCTCAGGCACCCGGTGGAGAGGGCCAGGCTCCGGATTGCCGAGGCGATAGCCGGCGGGTTCCGCGATTTCCTCTCTTCCAGGGGATTCACGGAGATACACACTCCGAAGATCTGCTTCGCCGGCGCGGAGGGCGGGGCGAACATCTTCAAAGTGCAATACTTCGACAGGGAGGCTTTCCTGGCTCAGTCGCCTCAGTTCTACAAGCAGATGGCGGTGGCGTTCTACGAGAGGGTCTTCGAGGTCGGCCCGGTGTTCCGCGCGGAGCCCCACCAGACGTCGAGGCACATCAACGAGTACACATCGCTGGATTTCGAGATGGGCTTCATAGAAAGCCACGAGGACGTGATGGCGATGGAGATCCACCTCCTCCGCCAAGTCATCGAGACCCTGTCAGCTAAGAGAGGCTACGAACTCGATCTGCTGGGAGCGAAGCTCCCTCCACCGCCGGACTCCATCCCCTCAGTCACCCTGGACGAGGCGCACGAGATCGCCAGCTCGGCCTCCGGACGCGACTTCACCGGCGAGCCCGATCTGGAACCGGAAGAGGAGCGGCTGGTGTGCCGTCACTCGGCGGAGCTGTGGGGCAGCGATTTCGTATTCGTCACCCACTTCCCGACCTCCAAGAGGCCGTTCTACACGATGGACGACCCGGCCGCCCCGGGGAAGACCAGGAGCTTCGACCTCCTCTTCCGCGGCCTCGAGGTGACGACCGGAAGCCAGAGGATCAACGAGTACGAGGCCCAGGTGGAGAAGATGAGGGCCTTCGGCCTGGACCCGGCGTCCTTCGAGAGCTACCTGATGGCCCACAGGGCCGGCCTGCCCCCCCACGGAGGCCTGGCGATAGGCCTGGAGCGCCTGACCGCGAGGATCCTCGACATCGAGAACGTACGGCTCGCCACCATGTTCCCCCGCGACGCGAAGCGGCTGACCCCGTAGGGGAGCGATTCACCGGAAACAGCGGCATGGGACGCGCAGCGTCACCTCCGCAGGCGGGGGTCTGATTCTTTCACACCAACCCGTTGTCGAGGCCATCCGAACCCGACCGGCCTACTCCAGGACCACGAAGCGCTCCGTAGCCTCGAACTCCCCGGCCCGCATGCGCACCACGTACACCCCGGCCGCAAGCCCGTCCAGAGCGTATGTGTGCTGGCCCTCCGCGCAGTCGATACCCGCCGCGGCAACGCTCCTGCCCGCAAGATCGTACACCGTCAGCTCCACGCCCGTCGCTTCAGGAACCGAGTAGCCTATCTGCACGAAGCCGTGCGCGGGATTCGGACACGCACCGAAGAGCCGATATGCCGGAATGCCCGCAATGTCCCCTTCCGTCCCCACGCTGTTCCAGTTGACGGCGATGTCCTCAAGAATTGGACTTGCGCTGCCGTCATCCGAGGTCATCGTGATCCTGTACTGAAGGTAGCGCATCCCGTCGAATCCCGACGGAATCTCGTCGCCGGAACCGTCTATCGTCATCCATGACCCCATCGCCCCGGGACTGTTGCCGGCACGCAGTTCCACCGTGAGATCCGTATTCGCAGGCTCGGATGCGG
>JAAYTY010000227.1 GCA_012523605.1 Candidatus Fermentibacterota bacterium | reverse complement strand
TTCCGGCCCCGTCATCGTTAGGGTAGAGGGCGAAGAGATCATCGTAGAATATCGCTGCTGCGATGTCGTTGTCGCCGTCGAGGTCGAAGTCGGCGGCGGTCTCGCAGTCGGGGCCGTTCACCGGGGCTTCGACTACCCTCCTTATGTAGGGCGGAGTCGTCCAGCACTGGTTCTGCCACCACATGACCTCGTCCTCCTGCAGGCCCGGGCAGAGGATGTCAGGGAATCCATCCGCATTTACATCGAAAGGATGCATGCAGAAGGCACCGTCGAAGGAGGAACTCATCACCTGGAAGGTGGACGGGATCGAGCCGAAATGCAGGCCGACGGAGCCGATCGTCCGCGCTCCGCTCATCCCGCTGTCGCAGTCGTAGTCGGAGCCCCATGACGAGACCGGCCCCGGCGTCCTCGCCCCCCCGGACCAGTCTGTTTGTGTGGCGATGTCGGCTGATGCGCAAGAGAAGAAGAGCAGAACAGCAGACAGGAACGGCTTCAAGAACGCCTCCCCGCAGGAGATTCAAAGCCATTCGCCGATTTAGGATGCACAGGGCGGACGGGTTCGTCAATCGAGAGCGAGAGATGGTGAAAAGGCATGAAAGCCCGTTGAGCGGCCACACGGAAGGAGCCATCCGGATGCGGGGTTACTGTGAAAGTCCTCTACCCCGGAAGACGCTATCTCCCGAGTCTGCCGGCCTTGTTATCAACCCAGCGGTCGAGGGTCGCAGGGAACAGGCTCATCCGCAGGAGATTCCTCGACGAAGTGATGAACGGCGCGACATCGCCCTCGAGAGTCGCCTGCCTCGTGCGGCCCAGCCGCGCCTTCACGGCTGAAACCACCTCACCGGGGCTCGACAACCCGCACTTCTCCTCCAGATACGCCATGTCCGGCGTGGTGAAGCCGAACAGGCATGACGCATCGTAGATGTCTCGGCCCATCAGTCTGTTCCGCTCGAGTATCGCTCTCAGCTTGTGCGACAGGAGCAGGCCCGGGGGCATGACAGGGACGCTGCAGATCACGTCGAGCCTGTTAAGCACGCTCATATCCGGTTGGCAGGGGAACTCCTGCGGTGCCGCATCCAGCTTCAGCCTGAGAACCTCGTCCCGATGGGCGGTCAGCCCCCATGCCTGGAGGATGCCGACGAATCTCAGAACGGCGGTGGAGGCATTCCGGGGCGAACCGGCCGAGCAGCTGCAGGCTACCCCCTCCAGCTCGAACTCGCGGGCGACAGCATGGGCGAGCGTGGCGAAGCCGTTCGCCGATACTCCCCTGCTGTCGAAGTCGAGGTCCTCTGAGAACCGGTCGCTTCCGTGGAAGAGGTGTATCGCGCTACCGCCCATGAAGACGAGCCCGGCTGCCGTCATCCTGCCGAACACGAAATCGAGAACCTTGAGCTGCAGATACTCCCGCAGAATCGCCCTCCTGAACCCCGGAGGCACGTTCGGAAAGGCCCGGAAGACGATCTCAGGTTCCAGCATCGCTCATCACCACTTCCAGGGCCCTCAGCCTGTGCTCGAGGCTCCCCTTTCCGAACCTGCGGCAGTAGGCATCCAGACGCCTCTGCGATAGACCGGAGAAGGCCTCTGGATCGATGCGGAGTTCCCGAAGGGCATCCGGCCGGTCGTACGAGGGGTTCAGGTACAGAAAATCCAGGATTGCCTTCTCGGGCCTGGCGATCATGCAGGGATGCCTTCTCCCCTCCTGTCGCACGTACCCGAAGAACAGGCGTGTCCCCAGGGTACGATACGAGAACGAACCGACAGGTGAATCCACACGGCGCGTCTTCCGCGTCGTAACGGATGTCACGGAATGAATCGTCTCGGGAATAAGGCCGTGGACGGACAGCGCGGTCTCGAGCGAGACGTAGGATGGGCGGTAGAGGGAGTTGGCGATGGCGAACAGGTCGGTCTCGTCCGACACGGAGCCCGGAAAGACATAGTGACCGGAGGCAACCCGGATGATTCTCCCGGCCGCCTTCCATCTGGCGAGGCTCTGCTGAGCGAAGCCGGGCCGGAACAGCCGGATCGTACCCAGGCCGAAGGTAGGGAAGGGATCCAGGAGATGGCGCGCTTCATGAATGGTCATATTCTCTTTCCATATAACAACTATTTCGTTGTTATAGAGAAACATCATGTACGAGTGGCGCGAAGTCAACCTGGTTATCGGATGACCGCGAAAATCTCGACCGCCGAGCAATCCCCCGCCGTCACCCTGATGAAGTTGACACGCGCTGCGCGCCGCTTGGTATGCCGGCGATTCTTGATCCTACACGCGAATCTCGTACCTTTCGAGATTCGCGTGTACGGTACCCCCGCCCGGCGGGTTTCATCAAGTCCGGTCGGGATACAATGCAACCGAGGCCGCGGGGCGCAGCCCCGCAGCCTCGTAAGTGGTACCCCCGACCGGACTTGAACCGATGCTCCCGGCTCCGGAGGCCGGTGCTCTATCCAACTGAGCTACGGGGGCAATGTTCGCAACTCATTTATAAGAATATATGGATTCAGGATCGAATCAACACTGAAAGCCGTGATGGTCTCTCGCCGCTTCGCTTGTACGAAGTTCCTCTCGCAGGCAGCTTCGCAACGATGCTGTGGGGTGTTGCTTCGCCAGGAGCTAAGCAACGGGACCGGCGACGGTGTCTGTTTCCGCCTCGGAAACGAGCGATGAGCCATGAGGGCGATGTTCGCAACTCGAGGAGAAGAGGAATTGGAGAATCCTGGAGAAAGTGGAATTGCATCGAATGTGCCGTACGCCGAACAACAAGGATGAAATCAGGAGTCCATGCAACCCGGCAAGCCGAGGATGCCTCTCCGATGGACATTCCCTGCGCGGGAGCGGCCCACACACAATCGGTAGGTTCGGCATGGCGATCGTGAAATGCCCTGACTAAGGCTTCAGGACCGAAGACAGAGCCGCTGCCTGGCCCCGATGCGGGAAAGATCGTGAACTCGCGGCCGGGTGTGCCGGCGGGCTGGCTGGTCTCGCAGAAATGCGGATCCTGTTCCCTGAAGAATCAGCCTGCCCGGTAGGCGGTTCGAAACTGTCGTTCGACTCTCCCGATGCACAGCCATCTGACCGCCTTGAACGGCCGCAATGAGAAAGGCGCGGAGGCCTGCGCGCCACCGATCGAGGCAGGCAGCAGCGGGTTATCTAACCCTCTTCAGGGCCTCCACGACTGCATCGCCCATTTCATGAGTACTCGCGGCGCCCTGATTGACGACATCCGGCGCGCCCCGCAGCTTCAGCATATCGTAGCAGCGCACCTTGCCTTCCTCCACCACCAGGGAGACCGCGGCACGGATCTTCGAGGCCTTCTCGTTCTCGCCTATATGGTCCAGCATCATGCAGGCCGCAAGGATCATCGCTATCGGGTTCACGATGGATACCGGGTAGTCGGCGTACTTGGGTGCCGAGCCGTGCGTGGGCTCGAAGACGGACACGGTTTCACCCAGGTTCGCACTGCAGGCGAAGCCCAGGCCTCCTACCAAGCCTGCGAAGCCGTCGCTGACTATGTCGCCGAACATGTTCCCGGAGACGATCACCTTGTAGTCCTCGGGATTCTTCGTCAACCACATCATCATGGCATCGATGTTCACATCGTTCACCTTGATACCGGGGTACTCCGCCTTGCCCATCTCCTGGGCCACCTTGAGCATCATGCCGGAAGTCTCGCGGATCACATTGGGCTTCTCGCAGATGTAGATCGCGTCCAGGCCCCTCTCCTTCGCGTTCTCGAATCCCGCCTTCACGATCCGGCTGGTGTACTTCTTCGTGAATATCCTCGTGGAGACGGCCAGTTCCGGCCTGGGGCACCACGCGAAGTTCTCCCTGAACTTCTTGTGTGTCATCAGGGCGTCATAGACCTGGTCGGGCGGGTTGGTCCACTCCACGCAGCCGTACAGGCCCTCGGTGTTCTGCCTGAAGATCACAGTGTCGATCAGGGGTTCCACGACTGTCCCCCCGGGACCGCGTCGCACGAAGTTCAGCGGGTTCCCCTTGAAACTCCTGCAGGGCCGTATGCAGATGTCCAGCCCGAAATGCTGGCGCATCGTAACGATAGGACTGTAATAGGTAAGGCCCTTGCCCTTCAGCGATGAATCCAGTTCGTCGTCTGCAGCAGCCTTGGGCTTGGAAGTGATCGCACCGAAGAGGGCGACCTTGTGTTTTTCGAGGAGATCTATGGTGCGCTGCGGGAGCGCGTTGCCCTCCTTCTTCCAGAACTCCCACCCGATGTCGCCGTGCACGTAGTCGGCCTCGAAGCCCACTGCGGAGAGAACCTTCAATGCTTCCTTCATCACGAGCGGTCCGATGCCGTCGCCTGGCATGGTAACGATGGTCCGCTTCATGCGACACCCTCCTGGTCGGGTCGGGAGTTTCTTCCCGGGTCTTTGTCACCTGCTTCAGCCTGGAGAGGCTGCGCAGTACCTGTCAGCTGGCAGGCGAAAATACACAAAGGCACCAATCCATGCCAGCATGCATGACATGGGTTCTCACCGATGTCAGGGCCCGGGCACGGAACGCAATCCCGAAAACTCCGTCCCTTCTTCCGTATGCTTGTCAAGAGACGGCTGGCAGAATGCCTGGTTTGGTTGCATATATCCGATACACTCGGTATCATTAATTGAAAGGTTTTTCATATCAGTTAAAAGTACAACCTGAAAGGAAAGGGAGAGGACGGGACAATGAAGAAGACCACGGTGCTTCGAACGGCCATCATGCAGAGACGCGCGCTGGTCTGCCCCGGGGCGCATGACGCCCTCAGCGCCAGAGTAATCGAGAAATGCGGATACGAGGCCATCCAGGTATCAGGCTACGGTGTAGCGGGCTCGTTCCTCGGCAAGCCCGACGTAGGCCTCGTCCAGATGAAGGACGTGCTGGACACAGCCTGGAACATCTCCTCCGCAGTCAACATCCCCGTGATGATCGACCTCGATACCGGCGGCGGCAACGCGGTGAACGCAGCCTACAACACCGAGCGGACCATCATGATGGGTCTCGCGGGCATGAATATCGAGGACCAGGTTTTCCCAAAGCGCTGCGGCCACATGACGGGCAAGGAGGTTATCTCCGCCGAGGAGATGGCCGGCAAGATAAGGGCCTGTGCCGCAGTCCGCGACAGGCTGGACAAGGACTTCATCATCAATGCCAGGACCGACTGTTACGCAACCATGGGCCTGGACGAAGCCATCCGCAGGTCGAACCTCTACATCGAGGCCGGCGCCGATCTCGCCTTCATTGACGGCATCAGGACGAGGTCCGAGGTGGAACGCGCCGTGAAGGAGATCAAGGGCCCCCTCTCCGTGAACCTCATGGATGCCATATCGGGCATGAAGACCGAGCTCATCCCGATTCCAGACCTGGCGAAGATGGGTGTGGGGCGCGTCTCCATCCCCGTCGCTTCGATCATGGTCGCCCACAAGGCGCTCGTGAACTTCTTCACAGCGCTGAAGGCATCTCCCACTGGCACGCTCCCCGGGCAGTTCCAGTGGGTCTCCAATTTCGAGGAGTACACGGATTTCGTGGGGCTCAAGGAATACAAGAAAATGGAGGACGAATACCTGCCCAAGGGCAAGCTGGACGAGAAGTATCGCGGCAAGAACAAGATAGTCGACGGCGAGAACAAGTAGCGGTAGTTCGCCGGGCTGCTGGAGCGTCCTCCTGAGCCCGAAGGATCCGCTGGAAGAAGGAGTCCATCCTATGGGAATGACCATGGTGCAGAAGATCCTGGCAAGGGCGTCGGGCCAGAAGAGGCTGAAGACGGGCGACGTTGTCGAGCCTGCTGTCGACATGGCCATGTCTCATGAGAACGCAGCGCTGGTGATCAACCAGTTTGCGGAGATCTACAGGGATACGGGCCTCGAGGCGAAGATCTGGGATCCATCAAAGATCGCCATCATCTTCGATCACAGGGTGCCAGCCGAGAGTTCCAAGACGGCGACGAACCAGAAGAGGATCCGCGACTTCGTTGCGAAGCAGGGCATCACGCGCTTCCACGACATAAGGGGTGACGAAGGCGGAATCTGCCACCAGATACTGCCGGAGAACGGGTACGTGCTGCCCGGGCAGGTTGTAGTAGGCACCGACAGCCACACAACGAGCCACGGGGCCCTGGGCGCGTTCGCGTTCGGCATAGGTGCAACCGAGATGGCATCGGTGTGGGCGCTGGGACGCGTGCTGAACGTCGAGGTTCCAGGCACTATCAAGGCAGTAGTCGAAGGCGAGCTGCCCGAATTCGTAGAGCCCAAGGATGTCATCCTCCACCTCATCGGCAGGATTTCCGCCGAGGGCGCCAACTTCAAGGTCATCGAGTTCCACGGTTCCACCATCAGGAACATGTCCACCTCGGGCCGGCTGGTGCTCTGCAACATGTCGGTCGAGGCCGGAGCAACCAGCGGCATAGTACCCCCCGACAGGGAGACGGCACGATATCTGCGCAGGGAGGCCCGCCTGAAGACGATTCCAAGGGCGTTCGGGCCCGATTCCAATGCCGAGTACGACAGGGTGATCGAAATCGACGCATCGAAGCTCGAGCCCCAGGTAGCCTTCCCCCACACCGTGGACAACGTGAAGCCGATAGGCGAGGCCGCAAGCATCAGGATCCAGCAGATCGTGATCGGCTCCTGCACCAACGGTCGCCTCGACGACCTCGCCACGGCAGCCGGGATCCTCAGGGGCCGCAAGGTGGCGCGAGGCGTTCGGATGCTCGTGTTCCCGGCCTCTTTCCGCATCTATCGCGAGGCGATGAAGAAAGGCCACCTTGGCAGCCTCATAGATGCGGGCGCCGTGGTGATGAACCCCGGTTGCGGGCCCTGTCTGGGCGTGCACCAGGGTGCTCTGGCCGACGGCGACAAGGCCCTGGCCACAACCAATCGGAATTTCAAGGGTCGAATGGGCAATCCGAATGCGGAAGTCTATCTGTGCTCCCCGGCCACCGCAGCGGCAAGCGCAATAACCGGCGAGATCACCGATCCCCGGAAACTGCCGGCCAGGAAGGGAGAGTGAGGCAGCCATGTCGAAGGTCGTACTCAAGCTGGGTGCCGACATCTCCACGGACATCATCTATCCGGGGCGCTTCATGGCCACGGTCCTGCCCACTGAGACACCGCAGTACTGCTTCGCAGACATGACGGAGTTCAACAGGAAACTCAAGGCCGGCGAGATACCTCCCGGCTCCGTAATCGTCGCCGACAAAAACTTCGGCTGCGGGTCGTCCCGCGAGCAGGCGGCCTCCTGCATCAAGGGCCATGATCTGAAGGTCGTGGCGAAGGACTTCGCCAGGATCTTCATGCAGAACGCCATCAACCTGGGCCTGGACATGGTGATATGCCCCGGCATCGTGGCCGACGAGGGTGACGAGATCAGAGTGGAAGGATGCAGAGTACACAACATCACCAAGGGTATGGCCTTCGACATAGTGCCCCTGCCGAAGGCACGCCAGGCCATCATCGACGCCGGCGGTCTCATTCCATATACGCGGAAGCTGCTGATCGAGAAGAAGGCTTAGCGCCGGTTCTTTACGCGGGGGGCTCCGCGAAGCGGAGCCCCTCATCCATCTTGCGACAACAGCCATCTCCCTGCTGCCCTCGCCTGCCACCCGACGCCTGCCGTCCCGCTTCTGCCAGACGCCCGCTTGAATGCTTCCCGGCAGACGCCTCCAGCTACAGCGCTATTCGCTCCACCACCGGATCGCGGCCCCTCTCCAGCGTGAGCAGAGCCATGCTGCGCTTACCGCGGGGACCGCAGGTACTGCCGGGATTGAGGATGAGCATCCCTCCCCTGCGCTCGAGGTGCCACTCGTGCGAATGACCATAGACGAGGATGTCGGGAGGAGTCTCGAAAAGCGACAGAACGCGGTCGGTGAGCCCCCATGGGGGGCCCCAGCCGTGGGCGACACACACTCGAAAGCCCTCTAGGGTCAGCTCCAGCCTGGACGGGAGACGTTCCGAGAGACATGGGTCGTCCATGTTCCCAGACACAGCCTGAACGGGCGCGAGCCTCTCGAGGTCGCGTATGACCGCTTCCTCGACGCAATCCCCGGCATGGATCACGAGATCGCTGTCAGCAACGGCCTCATAGACCCCGCCGGGGAGCGACGAAGTTCTGGAGGGAAGATGCGTATCCGAGAGGACCGCTATCCTCAACTACCGGATCTTCTTCTTGTGCCTGTCCGCCCGATTCCGCTTCTTACGCTTGTGCGTGGCTATCTTCTTGCGCTTGCGTTTCCTGCCGTTGGGCACTTACCTGGCCACCTCTTCCTTGACCGCCCTGGAGGGCTTGAACACCGGAACCTTGCGCTGGGGAACGATCACAGCGGCACCGGTGTGAGGGTTGCGTGCCTTCCTCTGATTCCTCTTCACGACCTTGAACGTGCCGAATCCGCGGACTTCGATGTGCTCGCCGTCGGAGAGGGCCTTCTTCACCTGGGCGAAGAACTGGTTCACCACGGTGGCGACTTCCTTCTTCGTCAGGCCGGTCGAATCGGCGATGTTGGACACGATATCGGCCTTGGTCATGTCTCCTCCTTGCCCCGAGAAACTGCCGGATTCACGCCGGCTAAAAAAACCCGTCAGGGCGACGCCCTGCGGCCGAACTCCCTTCTCTGCGCCCGCCAGCTGGGAGCGGGGGCTGGTGGAGCTGACGGGAGTCGAACCCGTGACCCCTTGACTGCCAGTCAAGTGCTCATACCAACTGAGCTACAGCCCCACCGGCAGAAACCCCGCCAACATAGCTAACGCAGAAGCGTCGTCAAGTGTGCGACATGCTATGACTTGGCCGTTTCCAGAGGCCTGAAGGGGCCGTCGGAGCGCGCTCTCTCGAGGTCTTCACCGGTGTCGTGGAAAAGCACCTCCAGGGTGACCGCCACAGTCCCCCCGAACAGGTGCCCTCCCACAGCGGAGAAATCGTGCAGACCCAGCAAGGCATGCACATGCGCGAACGGTGCGCCGTCCCGCATCGAGAGGTTGCCCTGCAGGGACAGCACTTCAGCAGGCTCGTCGAAAACCCTGTGCGAGTAGGTCGAGCCGTCGAACACCCCAAGGTCCGTCCGCTCCAGCATGCCGATGCCGCAAACGACGACACCGCCCCTCACTCCACGCTCGGCGCACCATTCCTCCAGCGCCCGTGGAAAGAGCTCCCCTCTGTCGAACCGGAGGAGCGGGAACCTCCCGCTTGTCAGTACGATCACGAGCTCCCCCCCCTCGAAACAGGACGCTCCTCGCTCCAGCTCGGAGTCCCGTTCACAACCGCTCCGTGCGGGTTATCGGAGGGGCACTCGACAGTGTAGCCCGACTCGTCCACGGACATCTCGTATCCTTTCGAGCAGGAGGGGCACAACAGAGGCTCCGTTCTGCCAGCCAGGCCGTCCAGCAGGTCCACCGAATCCGCCCAGCACCCGTAAGTCGCCCGGTAGAGCGCCTGCTCCGTCGCCAGGGTGTTCATGTTAGAACGGCACTGCCGCATGCGGGCGACATCCTCCAGCCTGCCGCCGCATCCCGACCACATCGGCGACAAGGCCGCCAGCAGTGCCGGCAACACCCGGAGGCATCGTGCCAAGGACTACTCCAGCACGACGAGATGTCTCACGGCACCGCCGGAGATCCCGGTCATCCTCAGGGTGTAGATGCCTGCGGGAACCCTCGAGCCGTCGGAGCCGCGGAGATCCCAGCACATCGTACCCGAGCCCTCGAGAGCGCCCTCCGAACTCCACACGATCCTTCCGGAGAGGTCGAATGCGTCGATCCTCGCAGAACCCGCCGGGGCGCTCCAGGAGAACGACACGGACGACACGGCCGGGTTAGGAACGGGAACTCCGAGGAATGCCTCCGCAGGTCCTGAGCCGGGGCGGGGCACTCCGGTGCCACCCACCGGAACCTCGACTGTCACCGGAGCATGATTCCTGGCCCATGCAGAGACCTTCACGACGGAGGGGTTCGAGGGGGTGTCCAGGGACAGCAGGGCCTGACCGGAGGAGTTCGTGTATCCGATCACGTACTGCGCCGGGGAATCCCACTCTCCCTGCAGGACGCAGATGCGTCCGTTCTCCACCGGGCCTCCCGCGTCGACCAGGGTCACCTGGAGCTGGAAGACGCCCGCCGGGATCGAGGACGGCAGGGACATCTGGAGAGCGCCGTCGGGTTCCTGGAGCCACATAGGCAGCTCGGGGTCGCCGAAGAGGGTGATCGACTTGGCGATCCAGTCGTAATGGGTGTCCGACGGGATCAGGGCGACGAACTGGTCCCACGCCATGGCGTGGGCCGCGCCCAGGTGGTACATGTCCTCCATGAAGAACTCAGCGAAGAACTGCTGATCTACCAGTTCGCTCCACTGGTTGCCCGGATCGGAAGGCTCGCCCCATCCGTAGCGAGTATTCATCATGCAGAACCCGCCCCCGCCCGGCGAGTTGATCCATGCTTCCGCCAGGCACTCGGTGACGTCGAACGCGCCGGAGAGACACGCGATGGTGTTCCAGATGCTCACCCTCCCATGCGCCGAGATGTTGGTCAGGCTCATGAAGTCGCTGGTCTGAAGGTAGTCGGGCCCGATGGAGACCAGCGTCTCGCTCCCGTGGCCCGAGTGGTTCACGAGGTGCATGCCGCGGTTCAGCATGGCCATGGTGAGCTCATAGCTCTGCGTCCCGTTCTCCTCGTAGTGCTTGATGACCGGCTGCCATGCCGGCGGAGTGTAGAGAGTGTCCACCTTCTCCTTGCCCGCGGAGCCGGGGCAGTAGGGCGAGGTCCACAGTATGGCAGTGGTGAAGCCCATGGATGTGTACCACGGATCGGTGTCGCGTGTGTCAACGGACGGGATCTGATAGTCCAGAACCTTGTTCACGAAGATCGTGACTTCGGATGAGCTTCCGCAGGCCGCCCTTCCCACGAGATAGTCGGGATGGTAATCCATCAGGTCCTGGCCTATCTCGCCCCAGGTGCCGTCGCCGTCGTGATCCCAGGCATCGGCGCCGACCGCGGTGTCGTTCATGTCCATGAAGTAGATGTCCGCGGCGGGATCCCCAACGTAACCCTCCGCGGTGGCCCAGCAGTTCCTCGCGTCAACCTGATCCGCGTCACCGCCCAGGAGTACGTAGGTGGGCGGGCTGTCCTCGTAGATGTCCCTGAGGAAGAACCTTATCTCCTGCGCCTGATCAACCCCGCTGTAGTTCGCGGTTATGTACTCCACGGTCACGATCGAGGCCGGCACGCCAATCGTGGTCTTGAACTCGGCCAGGGGCTCGAACGCGGCTGCATAGGCCTGGGGGGCGATGATGAGGTACTCGCCGTACGGGAGCTCGTCGGCGGACACGATCACGGCGCCCGACGAGCCGACCTGCCAGGGATTGACGACGGCGGCTTTGACGATTTCGGCTGCCGTGGCTTCGGCTCCCGCCGACCTGCGTCGCGGCGAGACGCCGGCCGCAGGCTCGCAGTGCACGGTGAAGGTGATCGAAGTGCGCAGCGAAGCCATGCCCGAAGCCGGATCCCAGGCCACCGGCCTGAACACTATCTGTGCAACCGGATAGCCCATCAGGCCGCCGGTGCCGGTCAGCTCGATCACAGGCCTCTCGACGGGGTTCTGCCACGCCCGGAGATCCGGCGGGGTGTACACGAACTCCCACGGACAAGAGACGGGCACGCCCCTCTGCATGGGCCTGACTTCATAGGTTCCCTCCAGAGGGATCTCGACGCAGTCATCGAGGGTCGCGGAGACGGCCCTGGTGCCCGGGGGCAGCGCGACATAGAGGGGCAGGGCAGGCAGTGCGGGTTCTCCGGGATGGGCCAGGCAGGATGAGCCCGGCAGGGAGAAGCCCTGGCCGAAGGGCCCCTCGGTGACCGCGAGGTCGCCGAACGGCACGGACCAGGAAACTGTCACGTCCTGCGCCGAGGCGCACAGCGCGGCCAGTGCGAGCAATACCGGAGCAGATCTCATTTCCAGCCTTCCTTCAGTACACCCCGGGGCGCAGATACCGCAGGCAGTCTATCCTTCTTCTCACCGAAGTCACCTCTTCGAGATCGATATCGTAATCCGTCACGCCGGGAGCGACCACCGTCCCCTCGACAAGGTTCCCCGAAGGGGCGGCCACAGCCCCGCCGCCCATGAACCTCACCCCGAGGTGCCCGCCTCCTGCGTTGCACCCCGCGACGAACACCTGGTTCTCGGCGGCCCTGGCCCTCAGAAGGCACCTGAAGAGATCCGTCCTTTTCTCGGGCCACCGGGCGGTTACGACTATCAGGCGAGCCCCTGAAAGAGCCAGCCTCCGGGACATCTCGGGAAACCTGAGGTCGTAGCAGACGAACGCGCCGGCGCCCGTACCGCCCATGTCGAAAACACCAGAGGGAAGACCCGGAGAGAACATCTCGTCCTCGCCCATGTCGCGGAACAGGTGCACCTTGTCGGAGAAACAGGCCAGCCGATCATCCGGTGAGAAGATCAGAAGCCTGTTGAGCAGAGCTCCGTCGCTTCGCCTAACGGGCCACGTGCCGGCTGCGATCCAGGCGCCCGGAAACGCCCGGGAGAAGGCGCCTCCGATCCCGGCCGCGTCAGCCTCTGAGATCGTGCACCTTTCGACCAGCAACGGGTCATAACCGCAGGCGAACAGTTCCGGAAACACGACGAGATCAACCACGGGAGCCACGGAAACCGCTTCGAGCATATTATCGAGACGAAGGCGCCCCTCCGGGGGTGTCTCGACCTCCGCCAGCCTCACACGCATCCTTCCCGTCAGTATTGCCTTCCCTTCCGCGAGCGGATAGAGTACGACCAGCGCAAGACGGAATATAGACAGACCCGGAGCGCAATGAAGAGGACCACCTCGAAAGGAGATGGAGTGCCCGTCCCCGCTTCCAGCAGGCGCGCGAGGCTGATACAGGCCTCACCCATCCGAAAGCTCAACCCACTGGCGGACGCCGCGAAGAAAAGCGGCATCAGAGTGTATCACCTCAATATCGGCCAGCCCGACATCCCTACGCCCGCGGACTACTGGGAGGCCATGAAGTGCCGCATCCCCGAAGTGCTGGCGTACGGCCCGAGCCAGGGCATACCCGAACTCAGGGAAGCGATCTGCAGGTACTACGACAGGCTCGGCACCGCGATCACTTCAGACCAGGTCATGATCACCACGGGCGGATCCGAGGCGGTGATCTTCGCGATGATGGCCGTGTGCGACGAGGGCGACGAAGTCATCTGCTTCGAGCCGTTCTACACCAACTACAACGGCTTCGCAACTATGGCGGGCATCACTCTGGTGCCTGTCAGGTCTCGCGTCGAGGATGGCTTCCACCTTCCTTCTGACGACGAGATCGAGTCCGGGTTCACCAAGCGCACCAAGGCTGTCCTTGTCTGCAATCCGAACAACCCCACCGGCACCGTGCTCGAGGCCGGAGAGCTTGAGCGGCTGGCCAAGCTCGTGGAGCGGCACAATCTGTTCCTCCTCGCCGACGAGGTCTACAGGGACTTCACATTCGACGCCAGGAGGCACGCCTCGGTCCTCGACCTCGCGAACATCCCCGAGCAGGTCATCGTGATGGACTCCATAAGCAAGCGCTTCAGCTCCTGCGGGGCGAGGCTGGGCAACATCATCTCCAGGAACACCGAGGTCATGGAGGGCATTCTCAAGTTCGGGCAGGCCAGGCTCTGCCCGCCCACGATGGCCCAGTACGGCGCCGCATACCTGTACGACAAGCTCGACGAGAGCTACTTCCGCAAGGTATCCGACACATACCAGAGCAGGCGCGACGTGCTGGTCGAGGAGCTCGAAGGCGTCGAGGGGGTGTTCTTCCTCAAGCCCGAGGGAGCGTTCTACGCCACGATAAGGATCCCCGTGAAGGATGCCGACGACTTCGCGGCATGGATGCTCACCGGCTTCAACGTGGACGGCAGGACGACGATGGTGGCTCCCGCCGCTGGCTTCTACGCCACGCCGGGCCTCGGTCTGGACGAGGTCCGCATAGCCTATGTCCTCAAGGAGGAGGACATGCGCACATCACTGGACATCTTGAAGAAGGGGCTGGCGGTCTATCCGGGCAGGAAGGCGTAGAGGATGTATCAGAAGACGAGGATCGAAGGCGCGGACAGGGGCGATGTGATGCTCTACGCCCTCAGCACCTGCATCTGGTGCCGGAAGACGAAGGAACTGCTGGACAGCCTGGGGGTCGGCTACTCCTTCGCCTATCTCGACCAGTTGAAAGGAGCCCAGCAGGACGAGGCGATGGACGAGATGGCGAAGGTCAATCCGGCCAGGTCGTTCCCGACGATAGTCATCAATGGGGCGATCGTTATAAGGGGCTTCGACGAGGACAGGATAAGGGGGACGTTCAGCTGATGTCTTCTAGGGACGCCGAGGAGCTCCTGGCGCGCCTGGAGACAGCCGCGGAGTCCGCCGGATACCGCATCAATCCCGACAGGTCCTTTGCGCTGGGACTGTGCGAAGGTCTTCTGGTCAACCAGGAGCGCTACGGGTACATGGCCTGCCCCTGCAGGCTGGCTTCGGGCGATCCGGATGGCGACCGGGACATAGTCTGCCCCTGCGACTACAGGGATCTCGACGTGGAGGAGTTCGGCTCCTGTTTCTGCGCGCTCTACGTTGGAGAAGAGATCGCCTCGGGGAGGGGGAGCCCGGCGCCGATTCCCGAACGCCGCCCCCCGCGCCCGGAGGACAGGCGATCAGCGGAGGCCGGAAACGCTCGGCCGGCTCCCTCCTCCCTGCCCTTCCCGGTCTGGCGCTGCAGGGTCTGCGGCTATCTCGCGGCAAGGCCGGGGCCGCCGGTCACCTGTCCGATCTGCAAGGCCTCGAAGGACAGGTTCGAGAGATTCATGTAGAGAAACCGGAGCGCCTGGCGGCGGTCATCAGGCGGAACAAGGCTGAAGGCCGGCGGTCGGTGTCTCCCGTCTCCATATCACGGCGCCTGGTTCGGGATGTCTGCCTCAGTAGCTCACCGCATCGGGCGAATCCCCGCCCTCGAGACGCACCCAGACGCCGGAAGGGGCGCAGACCACGACTTCGCCAGGCTCGGAAATCCACGACTGCATGACGCAGTACTGACCGGGACAGGGCGAGTCGGACACTCTGGCCCTGAGTCCCGAAACCTCGATCATGACAGGCCCCAGCCTTCCCGGCACGGACAGCGCGGTATCGGCGGGGAGCTCGATCACAACCTCGCCAGACGGACAGCAGACCCTCAGCGTGTCGGGGGCGCTGTGATCAGGTCGTCGAGAGAAGATGACGGCCAGACCAGCCAGGGCGGCTGCGAGCAGGAGGTCGCCCGGTCTGAAGAGAGGCCGGCGCCGCCGAATGTCAGAGGCTGTCGACGATTCCCGTCGGAGCCCCGCAGGAGGCGCATCCGCCCCGGGAGAGACCGGTCCTGTCAACGCTCCATCCAGCCCTTCTGACCACAACAGCGCCGCACTTCCTGCAGACGGTGTTCGACTCCATCGAGACGTTGCCGGGATAGACGAATTCCAGATGCCTGGAGAAGGCGTCCACGGCATCGTAGATGAGGGAGAGCGGTGTCGGCGGCTCCGTCATTCGATACCTGGGGAAGTAGCGGGAGATGTGCAGGGGGACGCCGCTCCCGGCCTCCCCGGCTATCCAGCGGGCCATCTCGTCCCACTCCGCCGGGCGGTCGTTCCTTCCGGGGATCAGGAGGAAGGTTATCTCCAGGTGTTTCCCCGACAGGGCTAAGCGCTTTATGGACTCGAGCACCGTGTCGCGGTTCCCGCCGCAGATACTCTCGTAGAATTCCTTCGACCAGCTCTTCAGATCCACGTTCCAGGCGTCGGTGACGTAGAGGAGCTCGTCCAGCGGAGCCCGGTTCACGTATCCGTTCGAGACCATGACCACTGCGCCTCCGGCCTTCTTCACCATAGTGGCGGTCTCCATTATGTACTCGAACCAGATCACCGGCTCGCTGTATGTGAATGCTATCCCTCTGCTTCCGTCCTCCATCGCGGCGTGCGCCAGCACCTCGGGCATCACGAGATGCGTCCGGGGATCGCCCTGCGAGATTTCCCAGTTCTGGCAGAACATGCAGGACAGATTGCACCCGGCAGGCCCCGTCGAGAGGATCAGCGAGCCGGGGAGGAAATGGTAAAGGGGCTTCTTCTCGATAGGATCGATCGAGAGCGAGACGCATCTTCCCCAGCCCGGGAGAGAGGGAACCCCGTCTGACAGGCCCCGCACCCTGCACGCACCCAGCGGCGAGGCCGCGGTCCAGAGGCAGCCCCTCGGGCAGAGCCCGCACCTCCATCCCTTTCCCTCGCGCTCCACCCATCGAGGAGTCTTCACAGAACGCCGAACCTCCTCTCAACGAGCCCCGAATCGGTTTCCAGGACGAACAGCACACCAGTCCAGAGGCTTTCGGGAACGATTTCCAGCAGGTCCGGCCCTCCCACGGCCAGGGCTGTGGAGAGGCCGTCGGCCACCGTGCAGTTTCCGGCGACCACGGTTACGGAGGCGACACCGCTCTCGGGCATGCCTGTTGACGGATCGAGGATGTGGCAGAACCTCGCGCCGTCGGACATCACGAAGGACTCGTAGTCGCCCGAGGTGGATACTCCGCAGTCGGAAACCTCCAGAACGTCCCAGAATCCGTCTTCCCTCGGATGCCTGATCGCGATCCGCCATTCACGGTCTCCGCCGCACCGTATTTCGCCGCCGGCGTCCACGAGGGCGGCCACGGCGCCGGACTCCATGGCCAGATCGAAAGCCCTGTCGGCCGCGAAACCCGCCGCCACTGCTCCGAGATCGATGCCGGAACCCGGAGAGAGGACGAGAGTGTCTCCGGCCATCCGGCAGCATCGGGGTCCGCAGAGGGCCCTTGCAGAGTCGATCTCCGCCGAAGAAGGCACCCGGGGCTCGTCGTGGAATCCCCAGAGGCCGACGAGCGGCAGGATGCAAGGTTCGAAGGCGCCTCCGGTGGCGTCCCTGAGCATGAACGCCTGGACCAGCAGAAGCCTCAGGTCGCCTTCGGGCACGCCTCTGCCGGCCCTGTTCAGCTCACCTAGACCGTTCCGCCCCCTGTAGTCGAGAACCGGGTCCAGGCTCGCTACGAGGCGTGACATGGCCTGGAGGATCGAATCGGCCGAACCCTCGGGGGCGACGACCGTGAAGCTGACGACGGTCTCCAGGGCGGGCACTGACAGCCTGGCCTCCTCCAGCCGCTTCGAACACGACCACCTGTGGACGGCGGCCAGCAACAGTGTGGAGGCGAGCGCCAGCGGAATGACCCATCCGGGCCATCCGCGGCCGCCGGGGGCGCGGTTCAGACCCTGCCCCCGCCCATCCAGCGCTGCTCGTCGGTGTGGTACCTGCAGAAGTCGGAGCCCTCCACGGCCGGCCTGCCGCAGGTCTTGCACTTACGCATGTCGCCGCGCCTGGCCCTGGGCGGAGGAGCCATCCTCGAGGAAGGATGGATGTAGGACAGCAGATAGAGGAACACGGCGGCACCGGCCAGATAGTGCGTATAGCTTCCTATCTGCCAGATGAACCTGTTCCCCGGCCCGAAAAAGAAGGCGGCGGTCCAGAGCAGAATCGCCGCCGCCAGGATGAGACTGGCGATTTCCCTCACTTCAACACCCCCAGCCTAGAGCAGATCCGCGAAGCCTGCAAGGTGATTCGCACCGAGGACGGCATATCCCTCGTTCTCGTGATCGGACAGGATCAGGAACACACCGCCGGCCTCGATTGCGAGGTTGACCCACCAGAGACCCTCTCCGGATGCGGCCTGTCCCCATCCGGGAAGGATCAGCGACTTCCATGCGTGCCGGGAACTCCCGGCGGACGGTTCCTCGCTCCGTTCGACTGCTGCTGCGGCATGCCTCGCAAGGGGCACCGGCGGTTCGAACTCGAGCGGGAGGCATCCGGTGCTGATCTCGAGCGAGGTGACCTCCGCCCTGCTCCAGAATTCGTCGAGAGCGACGAGACCCGAAGCCATGCTGTCGGCCAGCGTCAGCGAACACTTCATCGAAAGCCAGCTCATGTCGTCGGGGGAGACCAGGTCAACCGAGAGGTGCGTTATCCCGGCACTGAAGCTCCTGGACTCGTCGCAGATCACCCGGAAGAGCCTGACGAGCTTCGTGGCGTCGGTGTCGAGGGTGAAGGTCGTCTGACCGGCGAACATCGCTGCAGTGTCGGGAAAGATGCTGTGGCTCGAAGCCCGGAGATCGAATCCGGCTCTGGCCGCTATCTCGAGTGTCCTGGCGCCGGGCGCCGGATCGTCGGGCGAGATCTCGATCCTCATGACGCCGATGTAGGGATCGCCCTGGATCAGCTCCCGCACCACGGCGAACTCGAACGGCGTCTGGGCCGCGGCAAGCGCCGCGACCAGCGGAATGACAGCAGGGAATGCCCTCATCGCCCGGTACCACCTCCGTCGAACACCCTTCTCCAGTTGCCGCCGGCCACGAGCTCCATCTCCGTCGTCCGCCAGCCCCTCCTCTCCAATGCCTCGAAGACCGAGGGCCAGGCGGTCACGTCGGTGATGCCTTCCGGGAGGTGCTTCACGCCGTCGAAGTCGCTTCCGAATCCCACGTGCGCCACGCCCGCCACCGAGGCTGCGTGCTCGAGGTGGTCCAGCACCATGTCCAGACTGGCGTCGGGGCCTGTGAAATCGGGTACGAAAGTGATGCCCACCACCCCGCCGAGAGCGGCAATCTCCCTGATGTCATCGTCGGGGAGGTTCCTCGGCACGTCGCACAGGCTCCTGCAGTTCGAATGGGTCGCCGAGACGGGAAGTCCCATCGAGATAACGTCCCTCCTCGCCCTGTCGCAGAGGTGGGACACGTCGATGACCACTCCGGTGTCGTGGAGCTGGTGCACGATCCGACGGCCGACTGCGGTCAGCCCCTCGTCGGTCCCGGTGCCTCCGCCGAGAGAGTTCATGCCGTTCCATGTCAGGGTCGCCACCGAGAACGCATCCACTGCGTCCCGCGGAATCCAGCCCGCGGCAAGCGGCTCGCAACCCTCGAGACCCAGCCTCAGGTCCATTCCCTCCGAGGCGGCTTTGATCTCTGCCCACTGCTCCAGCCCTCGGGAGAGCGCCTCCCTGGGGTCCTGGCAGGCCTCGGCGCAGATGGCGACGACCATTCCGGAAACCCCGGACACCCTGGCCCTGGGGAGGTCCACGTGAGTCTCGGCATTGCCGTCTATGAACGAAGAAGCGGACCCGATGACGAGCAGAGTGTCCACGTGGGCGTCGAACACGCCGCTCCACGGCATCATGGGGATTCTCCGGAACCGGACCCTGTGAAGATCTCGAACCCCCTGGCTACGACATCGGAATTCAGCATCAGGATCACCACGAGAACCAGCAGCAGGATCATGCCCACCACCCTGCCGGGGCCTCCGCGGGGATGGGGGTGCCTGTCCCTCCAGTCGTCGAGGAAGTCCATCCTAGACGAAGTACCGCTTGATCTTCATCGAGTCCACGAAAGGTCCGATGACGGGCAGATGCAGGGTGTCGATGTGCAGAACCCAGACGGTGTCCTCGTCGAGCCTGGGAGGCGCGGCTATTCTCTGGACGTACACATTGCTCGTGGAATCGCGATACTCCCTCCACTCCGCCTGGAACCTCGTGAACCTCTCGGCCGTGTTGTGGGTTCTCATGACGCGGACCGGATCGTAGGCCTCGTTGAGGGCTTTCTTGACTCCGGCGGGCCTCAGGATGAAGAAGTCGATCGACTTCCAGGCGAAAACCGCGACAAGAAGGATGAGCGCAGCCCAGATCATACAACCGGGACGAATCGCACCTCTTTCTCTCATATCACTACCATCCTGAAAGGCATCGTCTTACGATCTCCGTGGAAATGTCCTCGACAAGCCTCGCCCTGGCCGAGACGTAATCCTCCGTTCCGGGATTATAGACAATCCATCGGGAAACGGACTCGTCGTCGAGGATCGGCTCGTCCCTCACCAGGTCGGTGAAGGACAGTGTCACCCTCATCTCCAGCCTGTACTCCTCTATCTGCTCGGATGCCGAGTACGAGTAAGGGCTCCTGTTCCACTGGCTGACGGTCGCCTCTATCAGCGCGTCCGGAGAAGAAGTGACCACGGAGAGTCCCCCGCTTTCGACGAGCTTCTCCGTGACGAGGGCGGTGGTTTCCTGCTCGAGTCCGTATTCGCTCACCGTGCTGCGGAAAGGGGCCACCCTGACGGACTCGATGTGGCCCGGCAGGTTCCCCCTGAAGCTGTAGGCGCACGAGGAGAGAACGACGGCGGATGCCGCGAGAGCCCTAGAAAAGGCCCGAATGGCCAAAGCCGCCATCCCCCCTGTCCGAGCCGGGCAGTTCTCCGGCCTCGATGATGTCGGGCTCGCCCACGGGGCAGAGCACCGCCTGGGCGATCCTGTCGCCCCTCGAGATCGTCGCCTCGGATTCGCCGAGGTTGACAAGGATCACCCGGACCTCTCCCCTGTAGTCCGAGTCCACGGTGCCAGGCGCGTTCAGCACGGTGATCCCGGACGACGCGGCCAGGCCGCTGCGGGGCCTGACCTGCCACTCCCACCCCGACGGGACCTCAACCCTGATCCCCGTGGGTATCAGAGCCCTTCCGCCGGGGGGTATGGTCACGGTTCCGGCGACAGCCGCCCTGAGATCCACACCGCTGGATCCGGGAGTCGCCTTCGACGGCAGGGGCAGGCCCTTCCCGTGCGCAAGGACGCATACACGGACGGGCACTCCGCCCCCCGGGGTCACTTCCCCGCGTCCTCCCCCGCCGGCCGTTCATCACAGCAGGACTGCCCGTCCAGCCCGCGCATCGTGAGATTGATCTTCCCGTCGTCGCGCACCTCGATGACCTTCACCTTCACGCGGTCGCCCTTCTTCAGGACGTCTCCGACCTCCTTGATCCTCTTGTCGCTTATCTCGCTGATGTGGACCAGGCCGTCGGTTCCCGGCGTTATCTCGACGAAGGCCCCGAACTTGGCGACCGTGGAGACCGTTCCCTCATAGACGTTCCCAACCTTCGGCACTCCAACGAGGTCCTCGATTATCTTGAGCGCGCGCTCGGCCGCGGCAGGATCGGAGGAGAGGACGTTCACGGTGCCGTCGTCCGATACGTCGATCTTCACTCCGGTGGACTCGGTGATGGACCTTATGGTCTTGCCGCCGGGGCCTATGAGCTTTCCGATCTTGTCGGTGCTGATCTTCGTGCTGACGACCCTGGGGGCGAACCTGCTGAGTTCCTTCCTGTGAGTACTCAGAGTGTCCCCCATCACGGACAGCACCTCCAGCCTGCCCTCTCTCGACTGCGCGAAAGCCTCGGCCAGGATGGCGCTGGAGATGCCTTCCACCTTGAGGTCCATCTGGACGGCGGTGACCCCTCTGGCGGTGCCCGCGATCTTGAGGTCCATGTCGCCCAGGTGGTCCTCAACGCCGGCGATGTCGGACAGGACAACATGGCTGTCGCCGTACTTCACCAGGCCCAGGGCCACGCCGGCCACCGGCGCCTTCACGGGGACGCCGGCGTCCATCAGGCTGAGCGAACCTCCGCAGACCGTAGCCATGGAAGACGATCCGTTGGATTCCAGGATGTCGGACACGACCCTGGTGGTGTACGGGAACACGTCCTCGCTCGGGATGACGGCCTGCAGGGCCATTTCGGCGAGGTGTCCGTGTCCTATCTCGCGCCTGCCCGGTCCTCTCACGGGCTTCACCTCTCCCACGCTGAACGAGGGGAAGTTGTAGTGGAGCATGAAGCTCTTGGTGTACTCGCCGGTGAGCGCGTCTATCTTCTGTTCGTCGCTGTCACCGCCCAGAGTGGCCGCTACCAGGGCCTGCGTCTCGCCCCTGGTGAAGAGGGCCGAGCCGTGCGCCCTTGGGATCACACCGACCTCGCAGGTGATGGGTCTTATCTGCTTCACCGAACGCCCGTCGCACCTGACCCTATCGATGGCGAGGCGCCTGCGCACATAGTCCTTCTCCACTTCCTCGAGGGCGAGACCGGCCATCACGCGCCACTTCTCCTCCGCAGCCTCCCTGCCGAATCTTCCGGCAAGGGACTCCACGCAGGTCTCGAAGGCGCTGTCCATGGTGCGGATCCATTCGAGCTTGCCCGACCGGCCGTAGGCCGAATCGAGGATGGGCTCGGCGACCGCCTTCACGGCCTCGACCAGCCCTTCGGGAAGAGCGGCGGACTGGTACGCGCGCTTCGGCCTGCCGGCGGCCCCGGCCAGGGCGGTCTGGAGTTCGTTGATCGCGGAGGCTTCCTTCCGCGCTGCTTCGACAGCCTCTGCAATGACGGATTCAGGAACCTCTCCGGCTCTTCCCTCGAGCATCACCACGTCGCCGCCCCTCACCGCGACTATGAGATCGAGGTCGCTCCGCTCGAGCTGGTCCATGGTCGGGTTGACTACGAGCCCGCCCTCCATGCGTCCCATCCTCACCGCGGAAACGGGGCCGTTCCAGGGAATGTCGGAAACCATCAGGGATGCGGAAGCCCCGATGAGTCCCAGGAGATCGGGGTTGTTCGCCGAATCCGAGCTGATCACCATGCAGTAGATCTGTGTCTCGCTGGTGAACCCCGCGGGGAAGAGAGGGCGTACTGGCCTGTCTATGAGCCGTGCGGAGAGTATCTCGGTCTCGCTGGGACGGCCCTCGCGCTTGAAGAATCCCCCCGGGATCTTCCCTGCCGCGTAGCTCCTCTCCCTGTACTCGACAGTGAGCGGGAAGAAGGAGGGCAGCTCTGACCCGGTCTTCTGGGACACGGCGGCGACGATCACGGAGGAATCGCCGTAGGTCACGAGCACCGACCCGTGAGCCTGACGGGCCATTCTGCCCGTCTCGAGAACCAGCCTGCGGCCGGCGAGCGTCATTTCCATGGTAACAGCAGCCATTTGCCGTTCCTCTCAACCGCGACCGCTCGGCCCAGCCTCCGGAAGCGGTGCTCCCGCGCACTCGCGCGGGTCCCCGGTCCTATCTTCTCAGGCCGAGGTCGTTGACTATCTTCCGGTAGCGTTCCATGTCCGTGGACTCGAGGTAGTCCAGAAGGCGCCGCCTCTTCCCGACGAGCTTCAAGAGCCCCCTGCGGCTGTTGTTGTCGTTGGGATGGTTCTTGCTGTGCTCGGTAAGCTCCCTGATCCGCTCGCTAAGAATGGCGATCTGCACCTCGGACCTTCCGGTGTCGGACTCGCCGGCCCCGTAGGTTCTTGCTAGCTCCAGCTTTCTCTCGGCCGAAACTGTCATTCCTTCATGACCTCCATCGTGCGTTCCACGTCTCCCTCTATCCTTCTCATCAGCTCGTCCTTCGTCAGCTTTTCGGGCCTGCGGAGCATCTCAACGAACTCAATCTCCACGACGGCACCGTAGAGGTCGCCCGACCAGCCCGGGATGTGCGCCTCGACGAGACCGGGGCGCCCCTCCGGAATGAATGCCGCCGCAGGCATCGAGAGGCCGCCGGTGCGAACCGATACGGCATAGCTGCCCGGCGGCGGCAGCAGCTTCGCCCTGGGCACCGCAGCGTTCAGGGTCGGGAAGCCGAGCCTCCTGCCCTCTCCCCGGCCCCTGGCGACCGGGCCGGAAGCGGAGTACCTCCGCGTGAGCATGCGGGAAGCCCTTTCCAGATAGCCGCTGCGCAGGAGGCACCGCACGGTCTCGCTCTTTACGGGATCGCCGTCGAGGCGTGTTGCATCCACCACTGTGAGCCCCAGCGACCTCTCGGCGCACCAATCCCCGAGCATTGCGACGCTGCCGGACCTGCCCCGTCCGAAGTGGAAGTCGTATCCTACGACGAGGTGCGCGAACGGACGCAGACCGCGCAGCATCTCGAGAAACTCGTCCGGACCGGCATCCCTGGTCGCGTCGTCGAAGGGGAATGCCGTCACCGTGCGGACGCCTGACCGAGCGAGGATTCTGCTTCTTTCGGCAGGTGTCGTCAACCGCAAGCTGTTGTCGGGTGAAGAGAAATACTGCCTGGGCAGAGGCTCGAAGCAGGCCACTCCGGCATCCGGGGAGATCTCCAGCGCGGCGCGGATGACCGCGAGATGTCCGGCATGGATCCCGTCGAACGCTCCGACTGCAAGAACCCCGGCCGGCGCGTTCACGGAAACACCGCCAGTGGCCTGATGCGCATCCCGTCGCCCTCTCCCACCGCGAGCAGGCCGGAGGAGGCCGGATCGAGCAGAGCCACCGTGCCGGATAGGTCCGAGGGAACCGGCATGCCGGTCCTCACGGCCTGGGCGTCCCTCTCGGACAGAGTGACGGCGGCATAGCCCGACATCGCCTCGGCCATTCCGATCAGGGAGGAAGGCTCGTCCGGTTCGCGGGAGCACATCTCGACCGTGAACCCGCCCACCGCAGTTCGGATGATCGAGGCGGCGTGGGCGTGGCAGCCGAGAATCTCGCCGAGATCCCTGGCGAGCGCCCTGACATAGGCTCCCGAAGAGACCGTGACCTCTATGGTCGCCCTCGCGTCTTCCAGCGGACCTATCATCCAGTCGTACGCCTCGACCTGCCTGAGAGGCATCTCCTGGCCTATTCCCTTCCTCGCCCTGCTGTAGGCCCTCACTCCTTCGAGCCTGACGGCCGAGTATTCCGGAACTCTCTGCCCGAACCTGCCGGTGAGCCCCGCCGCGGCGGTTTCGAGGTCGTCACGACCTATCCCCGAGAAGTCACCCGTCTCCGTCAGGATGCCATCGCAGTCGCCGGTGTCGGTCGAAGCGCCCAGCCTCAACTCGAACCTGTAGCGCTTGCGGTGCCCCGTGATCCATCTCGAGAGCCTGGTGGCCCTGCCGAGGAGTACGGGGAGCACTCCC
>JAAYTY010000226.1 GCA_012523605.1 Candidatus Fermentibacterota bacterium | reverse complement strand
GGCCATTCCCTGATGCTCTTGTTCGAGGTGATGATCGTGCTGGCCCGCTCGTAGCGGTAGCTGACCACCTGGAAGAGCAGGTGGGCATCCCTCCGGTCCATGGCCTGGAAGCCCAGCTCGTCTATGATGAGCACGGCGGCCCTCATGTAGTTGCCGCGGCTCATCCTCCTGCGCTCGCTCTGGCTGTCGCGCCTCACCCTGCTGATGAGCTCGTCGGCCGTGAGGTAGCTGACGGAGAAGCCGTTCTGCACAGCCTTGACCCCGAGGCCGGCGGCGAGGTGGGTCTTGCCCACTCCGGGAGGGCCGAGCAGGAGGACGTTCTCCCTCATGCGTGCATACTCGCAGGTGGAGAGCATCTCGATCCTCCGGCGGTCCACTCCCCGCTGGAAGGTGAAGTCGAAGTCCTCGAGCGTCCTTCCCCGGGGGCTGCCGGAGAGCTTGAGGGCTGTTCTGACGCGCCTCTCCTCACGTGAGTCACGCTCGCACCGGAGTACGAGATCGAGGAAGCCCGGGAGGGGAAGGTCCTCACGTACCGCCTGCTCGATCAGCCCCGGCAGGGCTTCCTGGGCGAACTCGAAGCCGGTGTCTGCGAGGAGGGTCCTCGTGGTGTCCAGATCGCTGCCGGGGATCACAGTGTGCTCCCGATCAGCTCCTGGTAGGCATCTATCGGGCGCCTGGGCTCATCCCACTCCCAGCTGCGCGGAAGAACGATCTCGCGGCCAAGGCGCCCCAGGGGCGTCGGGGCGATCACTCTGTCGTCGCCCTCGAAGTCCTCGATCGTGCGGTCGAGCAGGATGCGGCAGGCGGTACTGCGTGGGTAGGTGCGCAGGAGCGACAGGTCGCCTGAATAGATCTTCACCTCTCCGGGGCATCCCCTGACGGTGACGGTGCCCTGGCAGTGCCTCGCCGGCACCTCGTACTGCCGCCCCTCGAAGCTCACCAGGCAGTCGCGGCCCACCGTGCGGCTGACCTGCCAAATCCGCTCCGTCCCTCTGAGGAGGGTGCTGGCACGGAGGCTGCCGCTTTCGGTATTGTAGCACCCAGGGATTCGGGCCCGGCCCTTCCCGGATTGGAGCACCGCAGATGGAGATAATGGACGCTCTGGCCCCGGAAAGAGTGAAAATACTCTCCTCGAGGACCAAGCAGGACGCCCTCAGGGAGCTGATCCGACTCCTTGCGGACAGCGGAACGATTTCCGACAGCCAGGAGCTTGAGAGACTCATCATGGAGCGTGAGGCCCTGATGAGCACAGGCATCGGTCTCGGCATAGCCGTGCCCCATGCGAGGCTGCCCGAGGTGCAGGTATCCGTCATCGCATTCGGCACCGTCCGCGAGGGCATCCCGGATTATGAATCCATAGATGGCTCGTCGGTCAGAATAGTCTGCATGATCATCACTGGCACCCAGCGACAGCGGGAGTACATAGAACTCCTGTCTTCGCTCGCCCGGGTGTTCAAGGACGAATCAGCCAGGGAGCGGGTTCTCCAGGCCAGAACATCTTCCGAGCTGTGGGCCGCTCTCCGGCACGAGATATCCGGGACTCTTTCCTAGAAAGCCTCCGCCCGGCAGCGGCCGCTCTGAAACGATGAAGGCGGCTGGAGCGCTCCAGCCGCCTTCATCGTTTCAGAGCGGCCGCTGCCGGGCGGAGGCTTTCTAGGAAAGAGTCC
>JAAYTY010000027.1 GCA_012523605.1 Candidatus Fermentibacterota bacterium | reverse complement strand
GCAGGCCGGCCGCGCGGGCGCGGATATCCCGCCCGCGCGGCTTTGTGCTATCTTCGCACAAGATGAAGCAGGGGAAAGGAATACATATCGTTTTCATAGGGATAAGGGGGGTGGCCATGTCCAGAGTCCTCTTCCTCGCAGTCCTGCTTGCCGCCGGCGCGGCTTCGGGCGGATCGATGACGATGCTGCTGGACTATTCCGATGCCGGAGAGTTCGGCTTCTCCCGGTACTCGGGATACGATCGCATCGAGTGGGAGGGCGGCGAATGTTTTTCGGCCCCCGGGCAGCCGCTGCTGCCGTCCCGTGCATACGCCGTCGTGGTGCCACCCGATGCAGGGAACGTGACCGTCTCGGCCACCGTGCTGGAAAGCGTCCGTCTGGGAACCGGGTTCTATATCCAGCCGGCGGCGGTCCCGAGGCCCTTTTCGGCCGCCGGCATGCCCGAGATCATCTGCCCCGACCCCGCCATCTACGATTCGGATGCGGCCTGGCCTTCCGATGCTGTCGTTTCGATGCACGACGGCAGGAAGTGTGGCTTCCGTCTCGCAGGATTCCGCATCTGCCCGTGGACATGGAATCCCGCCGACGGATCGCTCGAGCTGGCGATACGGATGGAGGTCGCCGTAGAGTGGGAGGAGGGCGGCTCGGCCCCGATCCTTTCCCCCTCGCAGATAGAAGCGGCCTCGGCGCGCCTCTCGGAATGGGTGGCGAATCCGCTGGACATCCCTGCCTTCAGCCCGCCCTCGCTTCAGCCGGATGCACCGGTGGACTATCTCGTGATCACCTCCAGCGACTACTCCGACTCCTTCGCGCAGTTCGCCGCCTTCAAGAACGGAACGGGTCTGGTCACCGAGATGGTTTTCATCTCGGACATCCTCGCCACGACACCGGGCTACGACAACGCCGAAAAACTGCGCAACTACATCAAGAACCGCTATCTGAACGACGGGCTGGAGTACGTCCTGCTGGCCGGGGACCAGACGATAATCCCCGTGCGCAACGTCGCGCTGGAGTGCGAGGGCTGGAGCGACAACGCCCCCGCTGATCTCTATTTCAGCGACCTCGACGGAACGTGGGACGCCAACGGCGACCACAGCTACGGTCAGCCCGAGGACGATCTGGATCTCTACAGCGACGTGGCGGTCGGCCGAGCGCTGTTCGACACGCCCGGCGAGGCCGCGCTCTTCGTCCAGAGGTCAATCATGTACCAGTCGTCTCCGCCTTCGGGCGCCTGGCAGACGAGGGCGATACTGTGCGGTGCAGGGCTGTTCCCAGGCTACACGGGGGCGAAGGTGTGCGACTCGATCGCCGTGAACCTGCCGGCGGGGTGGGAGATCAACAAGGCCTACGAACTGCCCTCGATACAGGACGGGTTCACCACACACATAGCAATAATCAACAGCGGAACGGCCTGGAACCACTATGCAGGCCACGGCAACACTGCTGGAATCTACTGGCAGAGCTCCCCTACCGAGATGATGACCAACTCGATCGCACAGGGGCTCTACAACGGGAACATGGCTGGCATCCACCACAGCATCGGCTGCCACCCCGGCGCATTCCATTCGGGCGAGTGCTGCGCCGAGGCGCTCTGGCACAACCCCGGGGGCGGAGCCTCGTCGGTGATGTTCAACACCAGCTACGGCTGGGAGGGATATCTTCCCGAGATGGGCGTAAGCGAATGGATGTGCGTCTATCTCACCGAGGAGGTTTTCCAGCTCTCCAACGGGATCATCGGCAGCGCGTTCGCAACCGCGAAGGACCGCAGGGTGCCGCTGTGGAGCGGAGGCCACGACAGAGAGCTGTACTGCATCATGGACTGGTGCGCCTTCCACGACCCGACCCTGCCCGTCATAGGCGGCGGCACGGGTGTCGAGGGGCGCGAGACGGTTCCTCCCGCCGGCGGGATGACACCCTTGCTGGGGACGCCCTGTCCGAACCCGGCCACGACCGGCGACATGGTGCGGGTGCCCGCTGCATTCGGAGGCGGATCCGCGACTCTCGAGGTATTCGACCTTTCCGGGAGGATCGTGCTGACCATACCCGTGGATTCGCCCGGAGAGGCGCAGCTGGTTCCCGAGGGCTGCGACGGCGCGATGCCCCCGGGAGTGTACCTGCTGAGACTGTCGAATTCCACGGGTTCCGACACTTCGAGGCTGGTGGTGCTGGCCGGGTCGCGCTGATCCGCACTCGTACATACAGAAGGGCCGGCCAGGGTCGCCCCCGGCCGGCCCCTGTCGTCTCTTCGCGTATCAGTCGAGCACAACCACCCTGGACACGGCCGATCCGGACTCGCTGTCGAGCCTGACGAAGTAGCAGCCCGGGGAGAGCGGCTCGCCGGACTCGTCGAGCCCGTCGAAGTACAGCGTGCCCGAGGAGCCGGCCGAGGCGGAGGCGCCGAGAGAGCGCACCAGCCTGCCGCTCAGGTCGTAGAGCCCGGCGGTGAAACCGGACGTGGCCGGGGTGCTCCAGGTCATGCTGAACGAGCCCTGCGAAGGATTCGGAAATGCAGGGCCGAGGGCCGGAACCGCACCCGGCCCGGAGGAACCTTCCTCGATGCCGGTCTGGTAGATGATGAAAAGCGTCGCGGGATCACCAAGGCAGTTGTTCTCCTGCAGAACCCAGTTCTGGTAGGACATCCCTCCCGCCGCCTTGAAGGCGTCCTTTGCCGCGGCCTGCATGTCACCTATCCTGGGAACTGCATAGGTGAACATCTGATTGGAGAAATGCACCTCGAGGTGTTCGGAGGGCCCCATGGCTGGAGGCGTGCCGATGCCGTTATTGGAATTGAAGCAGACGGCGATCGCGCCACCCGTGGTGCAGAACATCAGGCGCTCCGCGATGCAGCCGTTCACCGACAGCTGTCCCGCCAGGCAGGCGATGGAGTGGAAGACCGGGAACTTGCCCCAGTTGGTGAGCTGAGTGTAGTTGGAATTGGTGATCATGTTGGTGGGCGAATAGTACCAGTACACGCCCGAAGAGAAGCCGTGTCCCTGCATGGGAGCGTAGCTGACGCCCTGGTTAAGTATCGTGATCTGGTTGTTGGGATGGCCGCTGGTGTTTTCGTAGAGCTTGTATTCGGTCCACGGCCCCGGGATCCTCTTCGAAATGGAATCGCACACGAAGCTGCCCCAGTAGCCGTACTCGGGCCACAGCCCGGCGCCCGCGAGGAGGGCGCTGGTGCGCCATGCTCCCGAGGGCGAGATCGTTTCGTACTCGACGGTGCGGTTGACCATGGACTGGATCTGCGAGATCGTGTTGGTGCTGAAGCGGCCGACGGAGATGTCCGAGTAGTAGTCCAGCCCGTCTGTGTTCTCGCCGTACTGATGGTCGCCGTCGGCGTCCCATGTTCCGTCGAGATCGCTGTAGTAGAGGTCGGTGGTTTCGTTGAGCGTTTCGCCCCCAACGTTGAGCTTCGAAATGCGCTGGGTGTTTCCCCAGTCTCCGACTATGAGGGCGTACTGGAGGCCGTGATTGTTGAAGGCGTCCTTCAGGTAGTTGCGGATCTTCTCCTGGGTGTCGTATCCCGTGTAGTTGCTGGAGATCCACTCTACCGACACGAACTCGGCCGACATTCCGTGCGAAGCCCTGTGGTTCACGAGTGGCATGAGCGTGGACTGGTTCGCGGACGCGCTGATGCAGACCCAGGCGGACCAGAGGGTGTTGGGGTTGTCATCGGCGGGGGCGTATGCCGGAAGGTCGCTAGGATTGCGGACGATGTTCTGAAGCACGTCCATGGCGCCCTCGACCTGCGCCGGCGTGAGCCTGAGGACAGGGACGGTGGCGTCGTTCTCGTAGTGCAGGGTGACCCTGGCGGATGTGATCACCGAGAGCTCGCCCGTCAGCGGCGAGTAGCGGAAGGGTGTGAAGAGCACACTGCCCAGCCTGAAGCCGGTGCGGTTGCCGCTTTCCGTCGAGATCACCGGGGAGGATGGGAATGCGTCATCGCCGAGGTATATCGTCTCGTCGTAGATGAACGGGCCGGGCACCCGGCTGATCGCCGTGACCCGGACGGGAAGGATGTTGTAGCGGTCTTCGAGCTGCGTCTCGGAGAGGACCTCGAGTTCGGCACCCGTAACGGTCGTGCCCTGGGGGATGACGAAGCAGCAGGACACTCCCGGCAGATTGGGCATGCCCTCCTCGAAGCAGACCACGCCCCCAGGACAGGACACCACGCTGCCGGTCTCGAAGCGGTCGATTCTCACCTCATCGAGGGGGAGCGAGTAGTCGAATACGATCTCGCCGCCGCCTGCGACGGTGACGATCAGGAGCGAGGCAAAAAGGAAAAACGCAAAACCCGAAGACCTCATTTCCTTCCCCTTCCATCGGCGATAGTTCAAGGTGCTTCCGAATTGATTGAAACACTGGCATATGAAAGCGCTCATGTCAACGACCGTCAATCGGCCGATCCGCTTTCCCCGGCCTTCGTCTTCTTCGAATCCGTTAGGCGGCGCACCGGCTGCGTCGGACGCTACTCCAGAGGCTCGGCTGGCGTCGGGCGGGCTGTGGACGGCAACGCCTCCCCCGTTTTGTCAAAGCGGTGCGGGGGCCGGCAGGTTCCCGCATCGGAAGGCAGAAACCCTGTAGAGCATCATGCGGGCGATCGAGTCGCTGGACCACCGGATAGTCAGCCTCTGCGACAGCCTGGACAGGCTCCGCGAGCACGATGAGGTCATGAACGACATCCTGCGGCTGATCGCAGAATGCCAGTTCCTGATGGAGACGGAGAAGGACCGGTACCCGGCTCAGATCAAAGCCGTCAGAAGAACCCTTTCAGAGCTTGTCGCAGCCTGGGTCGCAGAGAGGACGGCCAGGCTGAACAGGTCCGCGGAATCTGTGCATGAGCTGACAAACGGCGGGCCAGAAGCCGATACGCTGATCCTCGTCATCTGGAGCCCAAGGGAGCGCTGGATGAAAATTCAGGAGGGCTTCGACGAGCCGGTCATCGAGTGTCCGATTCTCGGATTCCGCTGGAGCCCCCCGCTCCTTCACCCGTTCCCCGGCTCCTTCCAGCCTCGAGAGCTCTTCCAAGCCGGTCGAGCGCATGTTCCAGAATGACCCGCGGGCACGCAAGGTTGATTCTCACGAATCCCTCACCGCCGGTTCCGAAGAGAGGCCCCTCGTCAAGAGCCAGCTTCGCCTCGTCGAGCAGGAAGCGCTTCAGGCAGGCATCGCTCAGGCCCAGCCCCGCGCAGTCCAGCCAGGCGAGATAGGTGCCCTCCATGGGATGCAGCCTGATGCGGGGTTCGTTCGCCGAAAGCCAGCTTCCCAGGAATTCGTAGTTGCCGCGCAGGTAGACGAGCAGATCCTCCAGCCATTCCTCGCATTCCCCGTATGCGGCCATCAGCGCCGGGATACCGAATGACGAAGTGCCGTGGAGACCCAGCGCCATCAGCATCTCCTGGTAGCGGGCGCGAAGCTTCCGTGAGGGGATGATGGTCGTGGCGGTCTTGATTCCGGCCATGTTGAAGGTCTTGCTGGGTGCATGGCAGACGAGCGCTCTGTCCGCGAAATCCCTTCCGAGGGTTCCGTAGCTGACGAACCTGTTCGGGGGAAACACAATGTCCGCATGTATCTCATCGCTGAGTACGAGCGCGCCCCGCCTCATGAGAAGCCTGCCGAAGCCCCTGAGCTCGTCCTTCGTCCAGACCCTTCCCACGGGATTGTGCGGGCTGCACAGTATGGCCAGCTTCACTGAGCCGGCCTTCTCCTCCAGGTCGCCGTAGTCCATCGCATAGCGGCCGTCCCTGATCCTCAGCGGGTTCTCTACGACCTTCCGCCCCAGAGTCTCGATCGTCGTCCTGAACGGGAAATAGACCGGAGGCTGGATGAGTACGCCGTCGCCCGGCTCAGTGTGGGCCAGCACTGCGCAGGCTGTCGCCGGCACGACTCCCGGGACGGCCACGATCCATTCGCCGGGAACGCTCCATCCGTAGCGTCTCGAAACCCAGCCCGCAACAGCGTCGAAGAACGCCCGGGGTCGTGCCGCGTATCCGAAGACCGGATGGTCGAGCCTCCTTCGCATGGCTTCGACAACGGGTGATGGAGTGGCGAAGTCCATATCGGCCACCCAGAGCGGCAAAGCGTCCTCGATGCCGCCGAAGAACTGCCCCATGGCGTCCCATTTCAACGAGCATGTTCCCCTGCGGTCCAGTACTTCGTCGAAGCGTTCCTGCATCTGTCCTCCCGGCCTTCCCGAACAAGCCCGACGGCCGGGGCTTGACTTGGAACCCGTGCCGCAGGACTATTATCCGAAGACCGGAATACAGGGTAAATCGTACTCCTGTAGAACCGGGGGGGATTCCTGCGAAAGGCGATCATGGAGATCATTTCTCTCGTGATCGGTTCGCTGGCCTGCGGATTGGCATGGACGAGCATAGCCGGCGGACCCCTTGATGACTGCCTGGAATGCATCGATGAGACGCCAACGGGTGCGCTGCTCATTTCAGGCAGCATGACTGACTCCATCGACAATTCCTCCGACGGATGGTTGATGTGCGTCTCTCCGTCTTCGGGAGTGATGCGGTGGGAGAAGACAATCGGCGGTCCCGGCAACGAGTGTCTTCATGCCGTGGCAGGTGCTCCCGATGGATCGGTGTATGCCGTCGGGGAAGCGCCTTCTTCATCCGGTGACAGCGACCTCTGGGTGATCAAGCTCGATGCGGACGGCAATATGGTCTGGCAGAGAACCTTCGGCGGCGAGCTCGAGGATGCCGGAACATGCGCCGTCGCAAGGCCCGGAGGAGGAATC
Organism: Candidatus Fermentibacterota bacterium; assembly: GCA_012523605.1. Lineage (GTDB taxonomy): Bacteria > Fermentibacterota > Fermentibacteria > Fermentibacterales > Fermentibacteraceae > JAAYTY01. The sequence continues at coordinate 1,055 of JAAYTY010000027.1, read as the reverse complement.
TATGCCGGGGGATACACCTGGAGCGCAGGTGCCGGAGGCTGCGACCTTTGGGTGCTGGCGCTGGACCCCAGCGGCAACGAGGACTGGTCGAAGACCATCGGCGGACGGGCTCAGGACAAGGCCTTCTGCCTGGCTGTGACCCCAGATGGAAACCTTGTCGCAGGCGGAGTGACCTTCTCCTATCAGTCCCGGGGAGGTGACGCATTTCTGACCGCCCTCGATCAGGAGGGCGGCGAGCTGTGGAGCGGGTCGTGGGGCGGTGAATCCTACGACTTCGCCATGGGCCTGAGTCCGCTCGAAGACGGAGGCGTTCTGGCCGCATGCTGGTCGAAGCGGCGCACCTGTGCCCTGATGATCCTCGATGTATCGGGTTACGGCCAGCTACGCGATTCACTGGTCTTCGCAACGAATGACGATCTGCGCGCGGAGGGCATCCGGCCTATGGGAGCCGGCTGGTGCGTGGCAGGAACCTCCGAGGATGCAGTCACGGGAGACAAGGATTTCTTCGCGTGGGGTTTCGATGCCGGTTTGGACAGCCTCTGGCTCGAAACCTGCGGCGGGACTCTGGATGAAATCTGCAGGGGGATGATCTGCGCGTCTTCGGGAAGGCCCGTTCTGGTGGGAAGCAGTTCGACCGAGCGGGGAGACACCGACGGCTGGGCTGTCTGCCTGGACCCCGCGGCGCTCCCGTGATCGAGAACCTTCCCGGGAGGTGGAACGGTGCCTCGTGAAGATGACTCACGCGATCTGCTGAAGAACCGGGCCTGGAGCACGCTGAACAACTTCGTGAGCGACCAGGCAAAGGGCGTGCCCTGCCCTCCCTGGCAGAAGGCGCCTTCCGATGCTGTTCCGGACGTCGTCCTGCCGCCGCATGACCACCTCGGCGGCATGCCGCTCAGGGAGGCGATCGGAAGGCGAAGGAGCAGGCGCAGGTTCCTGCCCGAGCCTTTAGAGGCTGCGGAGCTCTCGTATCTGCTATGGGCGGTGCAGGGGCTTCAGAACCTATTCAGGGGAGGGCAGGCCTCTTTCCGCACTGTTCCCTCCGGTGGAGCGCG
>JAAYTY010000225.1 GCA_012523605.1 Candidatus Fermentibacterota bacterium | reverse complement strand
GTCCCTGGTGCCGCAGGAACCCGAAAAAACGAGCAGGGCCGCGGCGAAGAAAACGAGCGCAGGCCTCATCTCAGCGATTCCACGGCCGCCCGGGGATCGGCTGAACGGGCGATGAACGACCCCGCGACGAGCACGTCAGCACCCATCCCGCGGAGCGAAGAAGCGTTTCCGGCATCCACTCCCCCGTCCACAGAGACCACGGCCTGCTCCTTCCCGGCGCTGTCGAGCATGCGCCTCACGACTCCGATCTTCGGGGCGACCCTCGCCAGATGGCTCTGGCCCCCGCATCCCGGGTTCACGGTCATCACGAGCACGAGGTCCAGCAGGGGCAGGACCCACTCGATCATGGACGGGCTCGTGGAGGGGTTCAGGGCCACCCCGGCCTTCACGCCCCTGTCACTGATCCGCTGAAGGACCCTGTCGAGATGCGCGGAGGTCTCGGCATGGACGGTTATCAGGTCGCATCCGGCGTCCGCGAAGCGATCCACCAGAGACTCGGCCCGGCTGACCATCAGATGGGCGTCGAGCGGTATCCCTACGGCTGATCTGATGGAGGCCGCGGCGCCGGCCCCGAAGGTGAGATCGGGCACGAACACGCCGTCCATCACGTCGAGATGGATCCAGTCAGCCCCGGCGGCCTCCATGGAGGCCGCGGCCGAAGACAGGGCTCCCTGGTCGAAGCTCAGGAGCGACGCAGAGACGATACTGCGCCTCACCACCGCCCCCATTCCCCGTCGGGCTGTCCGCCCGGGACTCCGTCGGGTGGCTCGCCCTGGACAAGGGGCGGCCCGGATCTCGCGACCGTCACGCGGACCGAGTCTCCGGAGAGGTATGGGACGCCGGGCGGGGGCTCCTGGGAGACCACCGTGCCGTCCTTCTCCGGCGAGGATGCTGGAACGTCAGTCACAAGAAGGACGAGACGGTGCTCCACGGCGATGCTCTCCGCGTGTTCCTCCCTCATGCCCGTGAAAACCGGCACTCCCTCCCAACCCGTGGAGACCAGCAGCCTCACCGTGGTGCTGACCGGCAGGCTGTCGGACTGGACGGGACACACCGCTATCACGTGCCCCTCGGGCACCAGGGGATGAGGCATCCGGCTCCTTCCGGAGGTGTAGAGCTGCCACTCGGCGATCTTCTCCTCGGCCTCGGACGCCGGGAGGCCGACGAGCTGTTCGGGATGATACGTGCGGAACAGGGGGCCGACGTTCCAGAAGAAGTTCATCGGCGATCCCCGCGGAACCTGCGTGCCGGGTGCGGGATCCTGCCTGATAACGAGCCCCATGGTCTCCAGGGGGCCGTACTCGGACCACTGTCCCGCAGCGACCAGCCCGGCGGCTTCGATCGCCCGCTGGGCGTCCTGCCGGCTCATCCCGACCACTTCCGGAACTGCTACGGGCTGGGCCTGGGCTCCGAGCGCCGTGACGAACCTCGGTGTCCTGAAGGTGAAAGGGGCTATGAGCGCGCCGGCGGCGAACGCCATGGAGGCGCCTGCCAGAACGAGGACGATGGCCCGGGTGGCGGTGCTCAGTTCAGTCTCTCCCAGCATGCGGCGAAGTGGCCGTCGATACCGTGATCCGGTGGGAATATGTCAAGCATGCCGTCCCTGACAAGAACCGGAGGCGCCGGGAACTCCATCCTGCGGAAGCCGGGATGCCCGGACTCGAACCACTCGACCTGGAGGACGCCCTCCTCGGGCTCGAGGCTGCAGACGGAATAGACCAGGACGCCTCCGCGGGCGAGTCGGGAGGCGGCGGCGGCGAGCAGGATCCGCTGCTTCACCGCGCAGGCCTCGAGGTGCTCCCGTGTCCAGCGCCATCGGGCGTCGCTTCGCCTGCGCAGGATCCCGGTGGCGGTACAGGGGGCGTCGATCACGGCCTTCGACACGGTCGCCACGGGAGGATTCGCTCCGTCGCCCGCCGCCGGGAAGCTCCGGGTCCACCCGAGCCTGTCGCGGTTGGACAGCCAGGGGGACAACCTGTCCGGAGACAGGTCGAGGGAGACCACCACGTCCGACGAGCGGTCCAGCCAGGCGGTCTTGCCCCCGGGAGAGGCGCATACCTCCAGTACCGTCCTTCCGGGGAGCATGGCCGCCCCCCTGCCGACAATGGCCGCGGCCTCGTCCTGTATGTACGCTCCGGGGATCGAGTCGAGGTCGGGGGAGCCGTTCCTGTCGAGAATCCGATAATCATCAAGGAACCTGCCGGGAGAGCCCGGCGCCCGAGGAGGCGAGACAGCCGCGCCGAGAGGCGGCACCTCGTTGTCGAAGGCCATCAACCTGGCGGCTCCGGCCTCCCCCCACCGCGCCGACCATCTCTCCCAGAGAACCCTCGGATGCGAAAGGCGGACCCAGGGTTCCAGGCCCTCCGGTTCGCCCGCCACCGACAGCCTTCTGAGCACCGCATTGACGATGGGGGCAATTCCCGGGTCCACGGCTCCGACGGTCGCGGAGACCGCGGCATGAACGGGAGTACCCAGAACCAGCATCTGCGCCGCGCCGACGCGGAGGGCGGCGAGGGCTTCGGGATCGAGCCTCGAGAGCGGATGGGATGTGAGCGGGGAGAGGGCCGCATCCAGCCGGTCGCGCCATACCACGACCTCCCTGGAGAGCCTCCAGGCGAGGGCGCGGTCGGCTCCGGACAGGCCCCCGGGAGGCTCGCCGCGAAGGAGCAGAGCAATGGCCGCCCGCCTTGCCTCGCATCCCGCCGTCCTGCGGACGGCAGGCCCCCGGCCTCCCGAGGAACGGGCCTTGTCAGCCCTGCGCGACGTTCTCCACCCTCTCTAGCTCGGGAAAGGCCTGCCTGAGGGTCCTCTCGACGCTGAACTGGAGAGTGAGCGAAGCGAAGGCGCAGCCCGAGCAGGAGCCCTTGAGCCTCACCTTCACGACACGCCCATCGAGCGCTACGAACTCGATGTCTCCGCCGTCGGCCTGGAGGAGCGGCCTGATTCTCTCGATCTCGGCGCGGACACCTTCCTCGCTAAGAACATGATTCGCGGTCATTTGCACCTTCCGAGGCCGGCTCCGGGCCGGCTGTTGAGCGTGAAACCAGAAGAAGATTATAACCTGCCGGGAGGACCGGTGTTCCCCTGAAGAATCCCCGGGCGGCGGGATTCGATGAAGCCCGGATACTCGCTCTCCAGCGCTTCCAGCCATCGCGCGGCCTGTTCGGTCCTCCCCTCGCGGGCTTCCAGCACGGCGAGATCCAGCATGGCCTCGGCCCTGTTCAAACTGATCGAATCGGCCCTGCCGGAGGCCCTGTCTATGGCCTCGAGGAAAAGCGCCCTCGCCTCCCCGGTCTGGCCCTGTTCGCAGTGCGCGAGAGCATCGTGGAAGGGCATGTTGACTCCGGATCGCTCCACCACGCCCCGCCACGGCAGGGAGACGGCGATGCCGGCAGCTATCCCGACCGGGGCGAGGATGAGGCTCCTCCTGCCGTAGCGCACTGCCCTGGCTGCGAGGAGGAGCAGAGCGAACGGAACCAGGGGCAGCCTGAATCTGGCCGTGACGAAGAAGGCTACGACTCCGCACGCCATCAGCAGAAGCCAGGACGCCAGGAAGAGCTCCCGTCTGGTCGGCCTTCCTGAAGCGACGGCCCCGGGCAGGAGCGCCCAGAGGACAAGCATCGGGATGCCAACGGGGAGGAGTAGAACCGACAGGAGGGGAGAATATCTCCTCAGATAGTATCCGTCGTAGTTGCAGGGTATTTCCTGGGTAGCGAACATGAGGGCCGCCTTTCGCGCCAGCAGGGCGATCACCCTGCCGGGATTTCGTGCGGCCTCCTCCAGAGTCTTCAACACCCACCAGGCCGACACCTCGGACGGCCTGAGCCCGGGAGGTGCCAGGGCGAAGCTCGCGGCCTCCACGTTGTCCCTGTAGGGAAGCACCTCCTCAGTCTGCGGAGGCGGCGCCGCCGGCGCGAACGCCGTGAAGCCGTCGGCCTCGGGCCCGTTGCCTATGTACAGGTTGATGCCGCCCTGGCTCGATATGACGGTTCCGGCATCGCCCGCCAGAGCGTTGACCGCCCATACGGCGGCGACAGGGGCCAGGAACAGGGGGATCCCCCTCGCCAGCCTGCCGGGCTTCGATGCGAGGAGAAGCGCGGGGATGACCGCGAGCGCCCCCGGTCTGGCGATGGCCGCCAGGCCCAGGAACAGCATGCCGGAGCGGGTCCGATCTTCGTCGAGAAACAAGAACGAGGCCAGGATCAGCACGATGTAGAGCGGCTCTATCAGCAGGGTCGAGGAGTATGCTACCGCCGTCCCCCAGAGGCCCCAGCACACAGCCGCAGCCGCCGCGGCGCCGCGCGGCATCCACCCGGAGGCGATGCGGAAAAGGAGCGCGGCGGAAATGGCGTGCAGAACCGTCGAAAGCAGGGCTCCGGCGGTGACGGAGGGGCCTGTGAAGGCATAGAGCCCGCCGAGAAGGAGAGGGTAGAGCGGGGCCCGGAAATAGGGGGCATAGGCGGTGATGTTCCCTGAGGCGATGGAGCCGGCCCATGCGTGGTGCCATGCCGCATCGACGACCGGGTAGAAGAACAGCGGGCTCCTCGAGAGCATGACGAGGTTGACGAGCCCCGCAGCGAGGGCCGGGAGGGCGGCGAGGAGGCAGGCGCCCGGAGAAGCCCTCCCTCCGGGGGTCATCTGCCCCCTGTGGTCCGGTCTTCGAGGATGGCCGTCGTGGAGAGGCCGGGTATCAGCGGGACCGTCCTGACCGAGCCGCCGGATGCGATGACGAAATCTGCGCCCACGATCTCGTTCGCGGAGTAGTCGCCGCCCTTCACCAGTACGTCCGGCTTCATCATCTCGATGAGTTCCATGGGCGTCGGCTCGTCGAAGCCCGCCACGAGGTCCACCCACCTTATCGCGGAGAGGCATTCGGCACGGCGCATGAATGGATTGACAGGCCTGCCAGGCCCCTTCAGCTCCCTCACCGACCTGTCGGAATTGAGGCCTACGACGAGGATGTCGCCCATGGACCTGGCCTCGCGGAGCAGGTGTACGTGGCCCGCGTGGAGAATGTCGAAGCAGCCGTTCGTGAAGACCATCCTGCCGCCGGGAGGGAGCATTCCCCGGGCCAGCCCGGCGGCCGCCGCACCGTCGAGGACAACGGGAGCCGGATCAGGCGCCGGCATCTATCTCCCGCAGGATGTCGGCCGGCTTCACCGCATAGACGCCCGGCTCGGCGCAGACGGCCGCGGCGGCGTAGTTGGCAAGCAGGGCGGCGAGGCGCAGGGGCATTCCCGCGGCGATGGCCAGAGCCATCACGGATATGACGGTGTCGCCGGCGCCTGACACGTCGAAGACCCTGCGGGCGGCGGCAGGAATCAGGATCGGGATCCCGCCCTTCTCGACGAGCACCGCTCCCTGCTCGCCGAGGGTCAGCAGAACCGCTTCGGAGCCGGTTTCGGAGAGGATCTTCGCGGCGGCCCCGGAAGCCTGCGCCGAATCCCCGATTTCCATCCCCGTGAACCTCGAAGCCTCGGACCTGTTCGGCTTCAGGAGGCTGCATCCCCGGTAGGCGCGGAAGTTCCTGAACTTCGGATCCACGGCCACAGGGATGCCGCGCGCGGCGGCGGCGGAGATCACTTCGGCGACGAGGCCCGGATGGATGCACCCCTTGTCGTAGTCCTCGAAGACGACGGCATCCACCGAGTCGAGAGCCCCCATGACGGCCCTCTCCAGCTCCGCCGCGACCCCGGGGGATGCGGGATCCGAGACCTCCCTGTCTATCCGCAGTATCTGCTGATGCCGGGCCATGATTCTGGTCTTGGTCGTGGTGGGCCTGCCGGCGTCGGTCAGTACGCAGGAGACATCGGCTCCCGCGGCCGAGAGAAGGGATCTGAGCAGGCGCCCGTGCTCGTCGTCCCCCACCAGACCGGCGGAGACGGGGAGGCTTCCCAGCGATCTGATGTTCATCGCGACGTTGGCCGCACCCCCGGGAAGGCTTCTCTCGGCGTCGCGGGAGAGTGTGACGACGGGCACCGGAGCCTCGGGTGAGACCCTCTCCACAAGCCCTTCGAGGTAGTGGTCTAGAATGAGGTCGCCCACGACGAGGATCCTGCGACCGGCGAGAGCCCCGACGGAAGCGGCGGCATCGAGTCTCGAGTCCAAAAAAAGCCCTCCCCGGTCTTGACCGGAAGCACCGGCGGGTGCATAGGTCTTGTCAGAAGATGTCAGGAGGTGAAGATGCTCAAAACGCCGCCGCGAATCAACGTCAAACCCGAGGATGCCGACGGGGAGTACAGCAACATGGCCATCGTGACGTTCTCGAGGGCCGAGTTCGTGCTCGACTTCGCGAGGGTCATGCCCGGGGTTCCGAACGCGAGCCTCAAAGCCCGGGTGATCGTCAGCCCGCAGAGGATCAAGTCTGTCGTCTCTGCTCTCGAGAGCCAGATAAGGGCCTACGAGCAGAAGTACGGAAAGCTCGAGGAGGCCGACGGGCAGGCCCCGATAGGCTTCCAGAACCCTTCTCCCGGAGCCTCGGAGGACCAGTGACGGGAGGAGGCCGGTCGCGCGGGATGCCCAGCGGTCTGGTGACGACAGGCCTTTCGATCCTGGTCGCCCTGACGATATGGATCGTGGCCATCGAGAGCCGGACTTTCAGGGTGGAGACGCGCCTGCCGGTCCTGCCGCCGGACCTCCCCGACAGCCTCGTCATCTCCGGACCTCTCGATCCCGAAAGCGTCACCGTGATCTTCTCGGGATCCGGAGCGGCGATACTGGCGGGTCAGATATCCGGCTGCCCGGTGGCGGTCGGAGCCAGGATGGACAGCCTCCCGCGCCGCGAGTACCCGCTTACCTCGGCTATGACCATCACGCCGGATCTTATGGCATGGAGGGGACGCCCCTTCTCCCCCCCGGCCGAAGCCGCCTTCGATCCGCCGACCATCGTCTGCACCATTGACAGGATCGGGACGGACACCCTCCCGGTCAAGGTGATGGCGGCCGGCGGCGTTCCGGCGAGGTATTTCTGGGCGGTATCGGAGCCCGGCAGTGTCGAGGTCACCGGCCCGGCCGGCGCCATAGCCCTGGCCGACAGCGCAAGGACGCTAGAGGTGCTTCCCGGCCAGCCTCTGCAGACCGTGAGCCTTGCTCCGTGCGACGCCTTCTCGGGCAGCATTCCGGGGGAGGTCGGGGCGGCACTGACCCCTCCTCCTCCTCTGCTCGAGTTCACGGATCTGTGATGCTCCCGGGCCCGTCCCCTTATTCCGCATGACCGCCGCGAACCGTCCCCGACCCGTCCGGATACGGCCGGTTGCTTGACAGGCGCGAAGGGTCGCCAATAGATTCCTCGAAACATTCCGCAACCACTCATCAGGTCTGCGCCTTGGAGGGAAATCCGACATGAGAGGCAAGCTCCTGGTAAGGGTCCTGATCGTCATTCTTGCCGCCCTGCTCGTCTTCAGGATCTACGACAGGGTGCAGTCTCACAGGATCCCCAGGGACCTCTGCAGGGCCCACATGGAGACGCTTGCGTGGGCGGACATCAACTACATGTACCAGAACGACGGCTCCATCGCGCCGGACCTGCCTGCGCTCCTCGAGTTCGCCGGGCTTCCCGAGAGCGTGGCAACCTGCCCGTTGATCTGGGCGCAGGGGATAACCGATTCGATGTACTTCTACGATCCGAAGCTCGCCCTCGGAAGCCAGTTCGCTATCTCCTGCAACAACCTGGAGAGACACGGCGGGATTGTTGGAGGCTTCATCGAAAAGGATTTCCCCGACTCGCTGTTCGTGGAGTCCGACTGGGCAGACACCTTCAGGAGAATGGCCTTCCTGGAATACGCCGAGATGCGCCGGACCGACGCCTCGAGGTCGAACCTCGTCAGGGTGTCCGAGGAGGAGGCCGCATATCTCGGGAACAGGTATCCCTCTGTTCTCCGCCCCGTCGATCCGGTGGAACTCGGCCTCAATCTCGACGAGATGGTGGATCCTCTCGGCGGAGAATACGTTTTCGAAACAGTCCCGGACACCGCCTATGTCTTCTACCAGAATCCCGGCAGGAGGGGAAGGGCGAGGGGCGACTCGGTCGTCGTCCAGACATGGAAGTTCGTAGGATATGTCACGTCCGACCCCGAGACCTCGCGGGTGGAGATCTTCTACCGGCATCCCCTGCGCTTTCCCAGCAGGGCAGAGGGAGCCGGCTCCGGCGACAACGACCGGCTGATGGTGGTGCGCTACTGGGATGTCTCCGATCTTGGAACACTGAGGACTGACGAGAGGGAGGTCGATCTCCTCGACCAGAAGACCTGGGACTTCCTCCAGACCCTCGACCTGTCAGAGACCCGGTAGCCGGCCTCCGCACGGCCGGCGTTCTGGAACAGGCTGGAACCAGGGGAACCCCTGCGGGGTAGAAATTTCACTTGCCGCAGCCGCATCCCCTGCCGCCGAGGAAGGAAAAACGAAGTGATGAGGAGCTTCTTCGACGTCGAGGAGAGCGCGTCTTCCAGCAGGAACCAGTACCTGCTGGCGAATGCAGCCGCGAAGCGGGTCAAGCACATCAAGAACGGCGCACCGGCCGTCGTGGACTCGCCCCAGGCCGACAGGCCCATCGAGACGGCCCTGGAAGAGATAGCCAGAGGACTCATCAGATACAGGCTTCCGGAGCAGAAGGATGCCTGACACGGAGACAGGCAGAGAAACGCGGAGGAGTGAATCGATGAGGATGCTTACGGTTCTTGCAGCTTTCCTTCTCGTTGTCGGCGCGGCGGGCTGCAGATCCGCCCGCACCGCAAACGGATCCGCGGACACGACTATGGTCCTCGCCACGGTGGGCGACGTGGAGATCACGATGCAGACCCTCCGCGACGAACTGCAGATGATCCCCCCGTATCAGCGGGCCGCGTTCGAAACGCCCGAAGGGCAGAGGACCCTCCTCGACCATCTGATCGAGAGGGAGCTGCTTCTGCAGGCGGCCCAGGACGCCGGGCTGGAGGACGACTCCTTCGTCGTAGCCCAGGTCGAGCTCGCCATGCAGCAGGTCGAATACACGCGCCAGCGCGCACTCATCCAGAGCTACTACGAGAAGATGGTGGTCGACGCAGTGACCGTTCCCGACTCGGAAGTCGCCGCATACTACGAGGAGCACTCGGGAGACATCTATTACCAGCCGGCGCAGGTGAAGGCATCCATGATCCTCTGCGAGGATCCGGCGAAGATGGAGGAGGTACGGGCCGAGCTCGATTCCGGCGCCGGGTTCGACTCGACCGCCGCCAGTTTGAGCGATCACGCGCCCACCAGGGGACTGGGCGGCGACCTGGGCTGGGTCGCGGAGTCAAGCCCCCTGCCCTATCTCGGCAGCCAGGAGGAAATCTCCCAGGCCCTGTTCCAGGCCCCTGTCGGAGGATTGGTGGGTCCGTTCGAAACCGAGATTGGATCGGTCATCCTCGAAGTCACGGACAGAACCGAAGCCGGCCCCAAGCCCTTCGAGGAGGTCCGCGAGTCGATCGTGAACATGCTCAAGCCCGGGCTGGTCAACACCCACTTCCGCGACGTGGTAATCCCCGGTCTCAGGGAGCAGTACGGGGTGACCGTCAACGAGGATGCGTTCCTGCCGGGCCCGGAGGTTCCTCCCGATTCCCTGATGCAGCTCGCGCAGAGCGTCATGGAAACGGCCCCGGAGCGCGCCATAAGGTACTTCCAGCTCTATCTCGAACGTTTCCCCGACGACCCCAGGGCCTATCAGGCGATGTTCCTGATCGGTTTCACTTATTCCGAATACCTGCACGACTATGACAGCGCCAGGGAGACTTTCGGCGCGATGGTTCAGAGATTCCCCGATTCCGAGCTGACGGATGACGCCCAGTGGATGATCGAGAACATGGAGACCCCGATTGACAGCCTGATACCCACAGAGTAGGCCGGTTGCGGCCCGACGGGGCTCGATCAGCGCAGAGGGCCCGGGCGACCGGGCCCTCTTCCTTGTCGGGACTCGTGGGCTTCGAGCTTTCGGCGGGCAATATTCCCGCGGGCGGATCTGGAAAACCCGGAGGGCGTCTCTGCCGATGAAGAAGATGTTTCTGCTGGTGTTCCTGGTCTCCACGACCTCCTGCACGACATCCGTGCGGGAGGGCGGCGGCGGACCCGGCGCTGCAGCACGCGCCGCGATCGCCCGGGGGGACTTCGAAGAGGCTCTGGCGATCATCGAGGATGCCGTATCGGAGTCTCCTTCGGATCCGATGATGCCTGAGTGGCTCCTGGCCCGGGCCGAGGCCCTGGCCGGTTTGGGAAGGACTTCGGAAGCCGTCCAGGAGGCGACGGGGATCCTCCGCTCCGCGGGCGAAGGATCCGTCAAAGGCAGGGCCGGGCTCCTGGCGGCCGAGCTGGAGGAGTCCCTGGGAAGGCATTCCAACTGCCTCCAGGCGCTCGGCTCGATAGACCCGGAATGGCTCTCGGAGAGCGATGCCGATCGCGCCCGGGATCTGGCCGCCTCGTGCCTCGTCTCGATTCCTTCCAGGAGCCTCCCCGACCTGCGGAGGCAGGACTGGCTGGAGCCCTATGTGCTCTTCGAGATCTACAGGCGGAGGATGTCCGAAGGCGACGCGGACCGCGCTCTTCTGGTCCGTTCGGAGTTGGACAGGCTGTACCCGGGGTTCTTGGACAGGATGAGCCCTTCCGACTCCATGATCCCGCCTGAGAGAGCCTACATCGCCGTGCTGCTCCCCATGACCGGCGACGGATCGGTGTATGCGGCGCAGATCGAAAAAGGGATTTCCATGGCTTTCCAGAGGTCGGCGGATCTCCTGCCGCAGTGCCCCGAGCGTGTCTTGTTCGATACACGGGGAGGCGTGG
>JAAYTY010000224.1 GCA_012523605.1 Candidatus Fermentibacterota bacterium | reverse complement strand
GCTCGAGCAGCCCGGGGCGTGGAGCCACCTTCGTGATAAGGATTCCGGCGGCGACGGAGAAGAATGAACAGGCTGACGATACTCTGGGTTGACGACGAGATCGGCCACCTGCAGAGCCACATCAGGTTCCTCGAGAAGATCGGCTACAGGGTGCTGACCGCGCCCAGCGGCCCCACCGCACTCGATCTCCTGGATTCCGAACGGGTGGACATCGTCCTGATGGACCAGATGATGATAGGCATGGACGGCCTCGAGACCGTCTCCCGCATCAGACGCAACTATTCTACCCTCCCCATCGTGATGGTCACCCAGAGCGAGGAGGAGGAACTGATGGACAGGGCGCTCGGCGGCCAGGCCGACGACTACCTGACAAAGCCGGTCAATCCCAGCCAGATACAGCTCGTCATAAAGCGCCTGCTCCAGACTTCCAGGCTGAAGACGCAGACCGCGGCAGAGAACGTCGCCTCGGAGGTCTCCAGGCTTTCGGACATGCGCTCCTCGGAGATGAGATGGGCGGACTGGACGAGCCTCTACAGGACCATCTGCGAGAACGACGTGAAACTCGGCGGACAGGTCAGCTCCGAACTGCGGTCCCTCCAGAGGATGCGGATCGAAGACCTGCAGAACGACTTCTCCAAGTACATCCAGCTGCAGTATCCAGAATGGATCGCCGGGAAGGACGCGCCCCTCATGCCGCACAACTTCCTCGAAAGGATCGTGAAACCCCTTCTGCCCGAGTCGAGGGAGCTCGTTCTCGTCGTCATAGACTGCATGAGGTACGACCAATGGCTGACGATGACCCCGGCGCTCGAGGGCTGGTTCCACATCCACACCTCGTTCATGTGCACCACCCTTCCCTCGGCGACGCCCTACAGCAGGAACTCGCTGTTCGCGGGCCTCATCCCCAGGGACATCTGGAGGTTCTACAGGAACGACTGGCTCGAGGAATACGGTGCTCCGGGGCTCAACAGGAGCGAGCACCAGCACCTCAAAGACGCTCTGGGGAGGATCGGCTGCCGCTCCTGCGACAGTGCGACTTTCGCGAAGGTGAGCAACCAGAGGGAGGGCGAATCCGTCAGGAGGAGCCTCTCCCATCTTCTCGAGGGGGGCATGCTGGCCCTCGTGGTGAACTACCTCGACCACCTGACCCACGGCCGCTCGGAGATCGAACTCCTTCACGAGCTGGCGCCCGACGTGCCGGGCTTCCGGAAGCTGACCTCCGCATGGTTCGACTCGTCGTTCCTCAGAGAGCTCCTGCACACGCTCGCTGCGAGGGGTGCAACGGTCGTTGTCACCAGCGACCACGGATCGGTGCTCTGCAGGAGGCAGACCTACGTCCGCGGAGCGCGCGGGATGTCCAGCAGCATAAGGTACAGGTTCGGGCATTCGCTCTCGGCCGACGAGAAGGCCGCGGTGGTGGTGCACGATCCCGCCCGATGGGGACTGCCCGACGAAAGCCCCAGCAAGACATACGTGTTCGCCCGTTCCGACTTCATGCTCATGCACCCCGGAATGCCCCGGGAGGAGGCCAGGAAGTTCGACGACACCTTCCAGCATGGCGGCATCTCTCTGGACGAGATGGTCGTCCCCGTGACCGTCCTGAAGCCGAAACAGCTCTGATGAAACGGGATCTGGGATGCGACCTGGTCCTGGACCAGGAAGGCCTGGAGGCCCTGGCCGGATCGGTTGCCGGCGATCTCTCTCCGGGCGAGGCTGTGCTGCTTTCGGGAGAGATGGGCGTAGGCAAGTCCGTCTTCGCGCGCGCTCTGCTCAGGGCTCTTGGGATGGGAGGCAGGATTCCCAGCCCGGGATTCATCATGGACGCGGTATACTCCTCCGGCGGGATCGAGGTCCATCACATGGACCTCTACAGAATCTCCGGCGTGGCGAGGGAGATGCTGGAGCTGGGCATCGCCGAAGCCCTGGAGAGCGGCACGGCCATGGCCGTCGTCGAATGGGCGGAGAAGCTCCCCGAAGGGATCACGCGGAGCCCGATACTGGTCAGGATAGAGTACACGAGCGATCCCGCGCTGAGGAGGGTGGTGATAGATGACCGGCGCATGGCTGGGGATTGAGACCACCGGTTTCCGCGGAGGAGCCGCCCTGGTGGCGCCGGACGGCGCGGTCCTTGCGGAGAGCGCGCTCGATCTGCGGGGCTCCTGCTCGGTGGTCCTCCTTCCGACCGTAGAAGAGGTGTTGAAGGCCGCAGGGCTGGAAGGCTCCGGGCTCGGAGGGATAGCGGTGTCCACCGGTCCGGGATCCTATACCGGCCTTCGGGTCGGCATCGCCACCGCGATGGGCCTTTCCGCCGGCTGGTGCGTCGGGCTGAAGGGGGTCCCCACGCTTAGGACGCTCGCATGGCAGTCACGTTCGCAGAAACCCGTGCTCGCGGCCGTGAGGGCGAGAAAGGGCGAGGTCTTCGCGGCCGTCTTCCGCTCGGCGGACCCGTTCTCCGGCGTCCTGCTCGAGCCGGGTGTCTATATCGCCCGCTCGATCGAGCCCCTGCTCGACACCCTCGACGTGGCCGCCGCCACGGGAACCGGGATTCCCGAGATCCTGACGGACCGTCCGGAGCGCGACACCGATCTGCCATCCCCGTCCTCGGTGGCCGCTGTGGGCATGGCCATGGCGTCGGTCGCGGGGTTCGACGGCTCGCCTGAACCACTATACCTGAGGGGATTCAGGGAGGAGGCCTGCACGATTGGTACCTGAACTGCGCCTGGCAAGGAAAGACGACATTCCCGCCATCCTCAGGCTCGAGGCAAGGTGCTTCCCCGATCCGTGGAGCCGGGATATCTTCGAGGAATGCGTCCGCCCCTCGGTCGAGGTGCAGACGTGGCTGGCCCTGGACGGGGGCCGGATAATCGGCTACTCGTGCGGGGCCGTTCCCGTTCGGGGAATACTCCACATCTCCAATCTCTGCGTCGAAAGACGCTGGAGGAGGCACGGCGCAGGCCGGTTCCTGCTGGACGCCGTCGAGGCATGGGGGCGCCGGATGGGCGCGCGCCACGCATACCTGGAGGTCGCCGTCACCAACAGGCCGGCCCTCTCCCTCTATGCCGGAAGAGGATATCTGCCCTGCGAGCCCCTGGCGGACTACTACGGAGAGGGCCTTCACGGAGTGAGGCTCCTCAGGTCGATGTCACCCTCCGGGGATGAGGCGCTTCGCGCTTCCCTGGCGGAGGAGATATCGGCGAGGATCGGGAGCGCCCCTCCGGTGGGAGTCGTCACCGGGTCGGGCCTCGGGTGGATCCTCGATTCGTTCCCGACCGCCCCTCCGATTCCATACGACAGCCTTCCCGGCGCGGCCTCCGGAAGCCTGCCCGGACACGAGGGCATTCTCGCCGCAAGCGAATGCGGGCGGTTCGTGTTCCTCTCGGGCAGGAGGCACAGATATCAGGGATTCGACGGGGACCAGATACCCCTTCTTCCCTCGGTGCTGGCTGACCTGGGCACGCGCGCATGGGTGCTCACCTGCTCCGCCGGGGCGGTTTCCACCGACCTGGAGGTGGGCGACGCGGTGGTCATCTCAGACCACATCAACCTCTCCGGCTGCGTTCCCGGGATGGTGTCCAGATGCGGGGGCGCCGTCTACAGCGGGCGCCTGCGGCGCGTCGCGATGGACTCTGCGGAAAAGACGGGCCCCGGGGTGAGGGAGGGGATCTTCGCGTCCGTGTCCGGGCCGGCCTACGAAACCGCCCTGGAGCTCTCCGAGCTCGCCCGTATGGGGGCTTCCGCTGTTTCGATGTCCACTGTCCAGGAGGCCCTGGCGCTGTCCGGGCTCGGCTGCGATGTTCTCGGTCTCGCGCTGATAAGCAACGACTGCGCCCCCGGCGTGCCGGTGACCCATCAGGAGGTGCTGGATGCGCAGTCGAGGATCAGGGAGAGGAGGGGCGGATTCCTCGAGCTCCTGCTCGAGCGCATCGCCGATGACGAGCTACGCTGAAGCCAGGGACTGGCTCTTCTCCAGACGCAGGCTGGGGATGAGGTACGGGCTTGACCGGATGACCGGCCTGCTCGACGCCCTGGGGAACCCGCAGAAGTCGTTCAGGACCATTCATGTCGTCGGAACCAACGGAAAGGGCAGCACCACCGCTTTGCTGTCCCGCACGGCGGAGGAGCTGGGTTTCGTCACTGGAAGAACTACCTCGCCTCACCTGCTCGACTACAGGGAGCGGATCGCGGTGGACGGCCGATGGATCCCCACGGAGAGCGTTACCCGGTTCGTGGACGGGCACAGGGGAATCATCGAAGCCGTGGAGGCCACCTTCTTCGAGATAACTACCGCCATGGCGGCATGGCATTTCAGGGAGACAGGCGTGGAGTGGGCCGTTGCCGAGGCCGGCCTCGGCGGCCGCCTCGACGCCACGAGGAAGTTCGGAGGCGAATGCACCGTCTTCACCGGTGTGGACATCGAGCACAGAAGGATACTCGGGAGCACGAGATCCGCCATCGCGGCTGAGAAGGTGGCGATCGCGGGTCCGGGAACTATTCTCGTCGCCGCCCGGCAGCATCACAGGGTGGAAGAGGCTGTCTCCCGTGCCGTCGAGACCATGCAGCTCGAGAGGGCCTTCCCGCTTCCCGGCGGCGGATCTGCGCTGCCGGGCGAGCACCAGGTCCGCAACGCGGCTCTCGCCAGGGCGGCGGCGAGGCTGGCATTCGGAAGGAGAGAGGAGGAGGTAGACTCCGCCTTCACGAGGGCGTGCCGGAGTCTGCGCTGGCCCGGGAGGCTGGACATGAGGCGCGGCTGCCCCGACGTATTGTTCGATGTGGCGCACAACCCCCAGTCCATGTCCCGCCTGCTGGAGCACCTCGGCACGCTGGGCAGGAGGGCGACCGCCGTGGCCGGGTTCCTGGAGGACAAGCCCTGGCGCCGGATGGCTGCGATGATCTCGAGCACGTTCGACGTGATAGTCGCGACCACGCCGGTATCGGAGCGCATGCTGCCGGCCTCGAGACTGAAGGACGAATTCGCGCGCCTGGGCGTGCGGACCACCGCATGCGACTCGATAGAGGATGCCGTGGCCGAAGGCAGGCGCCTGGCCGGGGACCTCCTTGTGGTGACCGGTTCGTTTTATGTTGTCGGAGAGGCCATGCTCGCCTGCTGGCGCAGAGGCTGGATCGAGCCGCCGGAAGGCGAAGAGGCCCAGGTACTGGATTCGCCTGGAGGGCTCGAACCCGAGCCCTGATATCGATGCCGCTCGAAAGGCGGCCGGGGGGTGGCAGTGTCGAAGAAGAAGGCAGACAGGGAGCGGAAGCAGGATAGGCGGACCGTCCAGGAGGATGTCAGGCCCGGCGACGACCTCGAGAGGGTTCCGTTCAGAACGAGGAACTACGTTCTCTTCGGCGTCGGGCTGGCCGTGATAGTCGCAGGCTGGTTCCTCCTCCGGGCCGGGCACATCACCATCGCGCCTGTGATGCTTGTCGCAGGCTACTGCGGCATACTGCCGCTGGCGATAGTCCTGAAGTAGTGCGGGCTCCCGCCGCTGTACCGCTGTTGCTGCTCCTGGCGGCATGCGGGCGGGGAGAGGGTCCGGTCGGGCAGACCGGCACGACCTCTCCGCTTCCCGAGGACACGCTCATGATGAGCTTCGAGGGCGGCCCCTTCGTCACGAGCTGGGGCGACTCGGTCGTGATCCAGCCCTTCCAGCTCTCGAGGACGGAAGTGACCAACAGGCTCTTCGTCCGGATGGCCCGCGAGGCGGGGATCGAACTGCCGCCGGATCCCGGCATCCCCGGCCTTTCCGACTACATCGCCTCCTGTCCGGGATACCCCGCGGTGAACATGACGGCCCTCGAAGCGGAGAGCGCAGCCGCGACTCTCGGATTCAGGCTGCCGACCGCGGCAGAGTGGGAATTCGCCGCGATGAGCGGGCTCCAGGGCCGCCGTCAGGACCTCTTCCCGTGGGGCTCCCTGCCTCCAGAGGAGGCCGGGTATCCCGCGAACTACCTTGCGGGTGACGCTTGGGACACGAGGAACAGGGATGGATTTCTCTACGTTGCGCCGGTGGGATCGTTCCCGCTGAGCGATGCCGGGCTGGCGGACATGGCAGGAAACGCCGCCGAATGGACCGCGCCGGACGACAGCCTCGAGTGCAGGGTGTATGGCGGATCCTGGCTTTCGGAGAGCGAGGAGATCAGGATCGGCTCCTGGCGAACCCTCGGAGCCGGAGATCGCGCCGGGCACATCGGATTCCGGCTGGCCAGAACAGGGTCGTAGTTAACTTCGTTAACTTTGAGTCAGGAATGATTGCGTCTATTCGGGTATTTCAGACTCAAAGTTAACGAAGTTAACTACGACCCTCTTCCTTCAGGGAGAGCCGGGGCGAGCGTGGTGGGCGAAGAGGGACTCGAACCCCCGGCCTCCTGCTTGTAAGGCAGGCGCTCCAACCATCTGAGCTATTCGCCCACCGGGCAGGGCGAAGGTATAGTACACCATCAGAGCCGCGCCAATGGCCCGGTCACGGGAGGTCGGGTGGTTCAGACACACGGTTGCAGCATCGAGGATCTCGCGGCCGGGATGTGTCCCGGCAGCCTCGTTGATTCCGAGAGGCGCAAGCGGATCTTCAGCGCGCTCATTGAGCGCAGCAGGGCTTCCGGGGATTCCCCCACCGTCATGGTCGACACCGACAGGGGCGAGCTCGCCCTGGTCGCAGTCACTGCGATCGACTGGCCCGGCCTGGCTTCGATCTGCCTGGGGGAGCTGCACTACCACGGATGGAACCTCGACTTCGTGGAGGGGTTCGCCGTGGCGGAAGGCGATACCCGCCGCGGGTTCGTGCTGGCCGGGATAAGGGACAGCGACTCCGCGAGGAGGCGCAAGTTCGCCCGCGACGCACAGAAGATCCAGGGACTTCTGGAAAAGCTGGCCGAAGGGCGGGCCGACACCCTTTCGCTTCTCGCGAGATCGTCGGAGCGCCTGGAAATCTACGAGCAGGTGAGGACCCAGCTTCAGAAGCTCGCTCCGGGCCCGCTCCCCGAGTCCGTGACCGGGGCCAGCGGCGAACTGGTGCTCTTCATCTCCTCCCGCTCCGACGAGTATCTCCGGGAGAGGCGTCCCGAGGATCTCGCCCAGATGGTCCTCACCAACATCGAGCTTGTTGAGGGAGTCCGGTCGAGGGGGACGCCCCAGATGAGGCTCCGGAACATCCGAACGACGAGAGAGCACCTCACGGGAATCAACATCGCCGCCTACGAGCGCGACATCTCGTTCCAGGACTGCCTGTCGGCTCTGTCCTTCGCCTGGCCCGGCTCGACCGTGAGGCACCAGAGGCGCTACACGACCCCTGACGGGATTATCTCGATCAGGATCGAGATGACCAGCTCGACCGGGCTGGCCGCCGACAGGGAGGAGTTGCGCAGGATCGAGGAGACCCTACAGAAACTGCTGGTGAAGAATGAGATAGAGCGATTGAAGCGCATCCACAGATACGGAGGCAGGGAGCACTACGCACGCGCTCTCATACCGCTTCTGCTCAGGGAGTGCGAGTCAACCAGGCTCCCTCAGGTCTACATCGCTCCGGAGACCATCTCCACCTTCCAGGCGGAGCTCAAGCTCCTCATGGTTTTCTCCGCCCCCGGGATCGAGGCGCACGACGAGAGGGTGCTGAAGCTCGTGGGGAGCATCGACAAGCTGGAGGGGATGACCGTGGTCTCGTTCAAGTCGCCCACGGGATACGGCGAGCGCTGGGTGGACATCATAGACATCACCGTCCAGCGGAGCGTCTATCCCGAGATGGAGGACGCCTACGGGCAGATCAAGCGCAGGATCGAGGAGATCCTGGGCAGGTTCAGGGACTTCGACATGGGCATGAGGCTGAACGACGCGAAGCAGCTCCGCGAGGTGAGGGCTCTGCTCGAGGATCTTCCGGACAGCGTGATCACCGATTTCTACTACAGGCTGGAGGACTTCCTCAGAGCCAGTGCCCCTGTCGAGGAACTCGCACAGCATATCCGCCTCGCGTTCGAGACGATGAACGGCGCGCTGCGCGAGGGGCGGGACAGCGCCGGCCCCGTGGTCTCCGTGGTTCGGAACGGCGAGACGGAGTCGGCAACCATCTTCTGCTGCGTCATGCCCGAGCACGCCCACACCTTCCAGGACTTCCTCGACACAGTCAAGGAATACAGGGTCACGGCGAGCCTGATAGATTGGTCCGGTCTCAACGCGGTTCTTCTGAGGGTGAGCGAGCAGGGCGCGGCCCTTCCGGAGGAGGCCGTCGCCCGGGTGGCGGCGAACCTGCAGAGCCTCTGCCGCTCCGGCCACAAGCCTTGACGACAGGAGGGCGCTTCGCTAGCCTTTCGCGCTCGAGGCGGCGTAGCTCAGTTGGTAGAGCAGAGGAATCATAATCCTCGGGTCAGGGGTTCAAGTCCCTTCGCCGCTACCATGCGCTCTCAGGCCGGCATGCCCTTCATGCCGGCCTTTTGCTTGGGGGTCTCCCGCGTGATCGAGCGGGAGGCACCCGCAAGGGACTGGCCGACATGACGGTGGAGAGAAGATTCATCGAGACCGTGAGGAGGGAGGACCTCCTGCCCCGCGGAATCCGGGTCGTCGCGGCGGTTTCCGGCGGCTCCGACTCCGTTGGGATGCTTCTGCTTCTGGACAGGTTCTCGCGGCACATGAAATGGACTGTCTCGGTACTGCACGTGGACCACGGCATGAGGCCCGATTCCGGGCGCGACGCCGCCTTCGTCGAGGAGCTCGCAAACGACCTCCGAATTGAGTTCCGCCTGCGGAGCCTGCCGCGCAGGGCCCGCTCCGCGAAATCCCCGGAGGCCGAGTTCAGCGCGATCAGACAGGCCATCTACGAGGATGAGGCCGGAGAAGGAGGCCTGGTCGCAGTCGCCCACACCGCCTCGGACAGGGCCGAGACCCTTCTCCTGCGCCTTCTGGAGGGTTCGGGCCTCAGGGGACTGGGCGGGATGGACTACAGGGGCGTGGGCCCGGTGAGGAGGCCCGTACTGGACCTCACCAGGACCGACCTCGCCGGCTACGTCGCACTGAGGGGCATGACATGGGTAGAGGACGAGACCAATGCCGAGCGGCGTTTTACCCGCAACCGAATCAGGCGCGGGATTCTGGCCGCTCTGGAGGAGGAGTTCCCGGGATGCACTCTGCGCCTCGCCGCTTCGTCCGCGAATCTGGCATCCTGGAGGCGCATGGCCGATTCGGCGACGGCCGCGGCTCTCTGCGGGGCCTGCCTGACGGTTGACGGCTGCCGTAAGCTGGACAGGCCGGCGTTCGCCTCGATTGACAGGGCCGTGAGGATCTCGATGCTATGGGAGCTCTGCGGGCGGCCGAGGTCCGGCCTGCGGGAGCTGGAGAAGGCCGACAGGTGGATCGCCTCCGGAGGGACCGGCTCGAAGGTCCTCCCCGGGGGAATGGTCATGGAGGCGTTCGCGGACCGCCTCGAGATCAGGGAGGGGAGGAGGGACAGATGGAGCTGATCCCCCCGGGGGCGGAGATCCTGATCCCTGCAGCCGAGATCGAGAGGCGCGTCGCGGAGATCGCCGGAGAGATAACCGCCTCATACGAGGACAGGAGCCTGGTCGTCATCCCCCTCCTGAAGGGAGGGTTCATGTTCGCCGCCGATCTGGTGAGGCGCCTGCGCATCGGATCAGGCGTCACGCTGGAGTTCGTCGGCGCCTCCAGCTACGGAGAAGAGACCTCCTCGTCGGGCGAGGTGCGGCTCACCCTGGACACGTCAACGCCGCTGGCCGGCAGGGACGTGCTCCTCGTAGAGGACATCATAGACACCGGGCTGACTCTAGCCTATATTCAAAAGCTTGTCTTGTCGCGAGTTCCCGCCTCGCTCCGCACCGCCGTGCTCCTTGACAAGAAGGCCCGACGGCGGGTGGACGTCGAGGTAAGCTGGGTTGGATTCGAGATCCCCGACCGTTTCGTCTTCGGCTACGGGCTCGACGGACCGGGGGGGCTCTACAGGAACCTGGGCGACATATTCGCCCTCGCTCCGGAAGACCGCCGATGACGGATAACAGGCCTCCCGAGAAGATCCCTGCGCCGCCGGCCAGGATGGGCTGTTCGATGAGGACCGTCACGCTGTGGATCCTCATGGGGCTCATCGTATTCAGCATTTTCTCGATAATGTCCGGCGGCGGCCCGAGGGCGCAGCTCACCTACACCGAGTTCCTGCGCT
This sequence comes from Candidatus Fermentibacterota bacterium, assembly GCA_012523605.1. Classification (GTDB taxonomy): domain Bacteria; phylum Fermentibacterota; class Fermentibacteria; order Fermentibacterales; family Fermentibacteraceae; genus JAAYTY01. The sequence goes on along the minus strand of JAAYTY010000224.1, from coordinate 11,624 downwards.
ACGTCGCATCGGGAAGGGTCGAGAGCGTCGTTCTGGAGACCGGAGGCGCGATAGAGGGGGATTTCTCGGAGCCGCTGGTCATCGAACGCGTCCGGTACGAGAAGTTCGCGAGCTTCGTGCCGCTCGAGGACACCGCCGTGATAGACTCTCTGCAGGCTCACGGCGTGACCATCGAGGCCCGCCCGCCGAGGATGGACTTCCTGCAGATTCTGCTGGGTGTCGCTCCGGTCCTGCTCCTCATCGGCTTCTGGATCTACTTCATGAGAAGCTCCGCAACAGGCGGGAAGGCGTTCTCATTCGGCAAGAGCAGGGCCAGGCTGTTCACGCAGGACAGGCCCCAGGTGACGTTCGCCGACGTGGCCGGCGTCGACGAGGCGAAGGAGGAGCTGAGGGAGGTCATCGAGTTCCTCAGGACGCCCAAGAAGTTCCAGAGGCTCGGCGGCAAGGTTCCGAGGGGGGTTCTGCTGGTGGGTCCTCCCGGGACGGGGAAGACCCTTCTAGCGAGGGCTGTGGCAGGCGAGGCCAACGTGCCGTTCTTCTCCATGAGCGGCTCGGATTTCGTGGAGATGTTCGTGGGAGTGGGCGCGAGCCGCGTGCGCGACCTGTTCCTCCAGGGAAAGGCCAAGGCCCCCTGCATCATCTTCATAGACGAGATAGACGCTGTGGGGCGCCACAGGGGGGCGGGCCTCGGCGGCGGCCACGACGAGCGCGAGCAGACCCTGAACGCGCTCCTGGTAGAGATGGACGGCTTCGAGTCCAGCGAGGGCGTCATCGTGATGGCCGCGACCAACAGGCCCGACGTGCTGGACCCTGCGCTCCTCCGCCCCGGGCGGTTCGACAGGAACATCGCGGTTCCCATGCCGGACGTGAAGGGCAGGGAGGCCATCCTGAAGGTCCACACGCGGAAGATGCCCCTCTCGCCGGGCGTGTCCATGGAGAAGGTCGCGAGAGGCACCCCCGGTTTCAGCGGCGCCGACCTCGAGAGCCTCGCGAACGAGGCCGCCCTCAGGGCGGCCAGGCGCGACGCGAAGAAGGTCGAGCAGGAGGACTTCGAATACGCCATAGACCGCATAGTTATGGGCATCGAGCGCCGGAGCATGGTGATCAGCCCCGAGGAGCGGAGGCTCACCGCGATCCACGAGAGCGGGCATGCGCTGGTGAGCGTCTTCACCCCGGGCGCGGACCCCGTTCACAAGGTGACGATAGTGCCGCGCGGGCAGGCGCTCGGAGTGACGAGCTTCCTTCCTCTGGACGACAGGCACAACTACTCGCTCGACTACTGCACGGGCGTCCTTGTCCGCCTCCTCGGAGGCAGGGCGGCGGAAAAGCTGATCCTGAACACGCTCTCCACGGGGGCCGGCAACGACCTCGAGAAGGCCACCGCGCTCGCGAGGCGCATGGTCTGCGAATGGGGGATGAGCCCCACGCTCGGGCCTGTTACGCTGGGCGAATCGGGCGAACCGATCTTTCTGGGCCGCGACATGAGCAGGATAAGGAACTACAGCGAATCCACCGCCCAGATCATAGACTCCGAGATCAGGCGCTTCATCGATGAGGCCTACTCCTCCGCCACGGCCATACTCGAGCAGAAGCGCGGGCTTCTCCTCGAGATGACCGAACTGCTCCTGGAGCAGGAGACCCTCACGAGCGAGGAACTGAACGCCCTGGTGGGCCGCTCTGAGACAGCCGCGCAGCAGCCGGAAGGCCCGCCGCCGGAGACCGGCGCACGGGACGAAGGGGAGCCCGGTGGATCTCGATAGGATCGCTCAGGGCGTGAGGATGATCCTCGAGGGCATCGGCGAGGATCCCGAGCGGGAAGGCCTCAGGGACACGCCCTGCCGCGTGGCCAAGGCCTATGCGGAGCTCTGCCGCGGGGTCGACCAGGAGCAGCCCGTCTCCATAAGAACCTTCTGCGCGGCCGGCCAGAACGAACTGATCATAGTCAAAGACATAAGCTTCTCCTCGCTCTGCGAGCACCATCTTCTGCCCTACGTGGGCAGGTGCGACGTCGTGTATCTGCCGGCCAACGACAGGATCGCAGGCCTGAGCGCCATAGTGGAGACGGTCGAGCTGATGGCCGCGCGGCCCACGATCCAGGAGCGTCTCACCACCGAGATCGCCGACAGGCTGATGTCGGAGATCCAGGCGAAGGGCGTAATGGTCGTCATGGAGGCCGAGCACATGTGCCTCGCGATCCGGGGAGTCAAGAAGAGGGACTCCAGGATCGTGACATCGGCCATGCGGGGTTACCTACGGAAGCTGGAGACCAGGACCGAGGCCCTCGCCCTCATCGGCAGGTCCATAAGCGGGAAATGATCCGGCGCCTGTTCCTCGACTCCGAGACGGAATGGCGCAGGGAACTCGATCTGGTGGGCGCCGACCCCGCCGGCTGGGAGCGCTTCGCATCCCGGGCCGAACTGGTGGTGATGAAGACTGGCCCGCTCACTCCTCCCGCGGCGAACATACTCAAGCAGTGCATGCTCTCCTCCGGCGGAGACGCGATGGTCGCGAGGGGCGTGGTGTGCTGTTCGTGCGAACGCACCGACGCCATCATGGTGGGTATGCCGCGGCATTTCAGGCTCGCGGCGAAGTCTCTCGAAGGACAGCCGTTCGGCCTTGCGGGTCTTGCGGCGGACATGGAGGCGGCACTCGCCCCGCCGGAACTCCCCGTGGAGATGCCCCTGCGTCACGGCGCACTGATGTTCGGGGGAGCGCCTCTCCTCATGGGCATTCTGAACGTTACACCCGACTCGTTCTCGGATGGAGGCCTATTCACCGAGCCCGGCAGGGCGGTCGAACGCGCCCTTGAAATGCGTGACGAAGGCGCCGCGATCATAGACATCGGAGCCGAGTCCACGAGGCCGGGATCCCTTCCCGTGGCTGCCTCCGTGCAGATCGAGAGGATTCTGCCGGTGATCCGGGGCATACGCTCCGCCGATCAGGGCCTCCCCCTGTCGGTGGACACGTCCAGCGCCGAAGTGGCCCGGGCGGCCCTGATCGAGGGCGCGGACGTGATCAACGACGTCACCGCCCTCTGCGATCCCGCCATGGCCGGACTCGCCGCGGCCGAGGGCGTGCCGATCGTCCTCATGCACATGAAGGGCGTCCCCGCAACCATGCAGGACGCCCCGTGGTACGCCGACACGGTCGGCGAGGTCTACTCCTTCCTGGAAGAGCGGGTCTCGGCAGCCATGGCCGCAGGCGTGCCGCGCAACCGGATGCTGGTCGACCCGGGACTGGGATTCGGGAAGCGGCTCGAGGACAACCTGGTTCTCGTCCGCCGGGCCGCGGAGTTCAGGGGAACCGGGTGCAGGACGGTCCTGGGATACTCCCGGAAGAGGTTCCTCGGCGAGCTCACCGGCATCGTCGAGCCCGCGGGGCGCGACGAGGCGGGCACCGCCGTCGCGGCGCTGGCGTGCGGAAAGGTCGATGTTCTGAGAGTCCACGATGTTGCCCGCACCGCGGCGGCTGTGCATGTTGCGCACGCGGTGATCGGGGGTGGGGTCTGATGGAGCCTCTGGGCCACGCGATCTTTTCGAGGGACGGCTTCTGGCTGCTTCAGATCCTCGACATCGCCATCGTGGCCTTCGTGGTGCGCGCCGTGATCCGCTCGGTGTGGAGGACGCCCGCGATGGTGGTCGTGACGGCCTTCACCGGCATCCTCCTGGCGGGCGCACTGCTGAAGAGGGTGTTCCCCGACCTCCATGCGGTCGGCTTCCTGCTGGAGAATCTCACGGGGGTGCTGTTCCTGACCACGATAGTCATCTTTCACGAGGACATAAGGAACATCCTCGCCGAACAGGGCTACCGCCTGAGCAGGAAGCTCAGGAGCAGGACCGCCTGGACCGGCAGGGACACCGTGGAGGCGATCGTGGACGCCTGCGTTCATCTTCGCAGGCGAAGGCTGGGCGCCCTCATGGTCATCGAGCGCAATGAGGTGCTCGACAGCTACTACAGGGAAGGGCTCGAGCTCGACCGCCTTCCGGTCGTGCCCGAGCTCGTCGTCTCGATGATGCAGCCCCCGGGTCCCCTGCACGACGGAGCTCTGGTGATCCGCAACGACCGGCTGGTCCGCGCCTCCACGTTCCTCCCTCTGGCGGAGTACACCAGGTTCAAGATGAAGCTGGGAGCCCGCCACAGGGCTGCCCTGGGGCTCGCAGAACGCTCCGATGCCGTGGTGGTGGTCGTCAGCGAGGAGTCGGGGGACTTCAGGATCGCCCACGAGGGCCAGCTCGACGGCCCCCACAGCGAGGAGATTCTCCGCGAGGAGCTCCTGCGTCTCACTGGGAACGAATGAAGTGCAGACCCTCCTGGCCCTGAAGGCATCCCTCGACCGGGCCGTAGAGGAGGCCATCGCCGGAAGGGCGTCGGATCTCTCACCCGAATTCGCCGAGGTCCTCCGGATGGCCGTTCGCACGGCGGCGCCGTCGGACGACTGCAGCCTCCTTGCCTGCGGGGCCGCGGCATGGTGCGGAGCGGCTCCCGACTCCGTGATGCACGTCGCAGTAGCCTCCCGCCTGCTCCGGGCCGCACTGCTGTGCCATGTCACGCTGCCGGGATTCGAAGGGCCCGCGAAGCAGACGGCGGGGCGCGAGTTCTGGCGTATCGCGGGGGAGGCGGACGCCCTTCTCGCCGGCGACGCGCTGGTGCCTCTGGCCCTGGAGATCCTCGCCTCCTGCGGCAGCCGTCACGCGCTCATCCTCCTGGGGGACGCGGTGAAAGCCCTGGGTTCCCAGGGCATCCTCGCCGGGTATTCGATGGAACTCGACCTTGCCGCAAGGACACCGGAGGAGCCTGGAGAGGGGCAGGCCGGGCACGAGCGGCCGCCCAGCCTCGATTCCGGCGCGGTGCGGAGGATGCACAGCGGCAGGCTCGCCGGATTCGCCTCGGCTTCGGGAGCCCTCGAGGCGGGCGCCTCCCGGGAGACAGCGGACGAGGCCTTCCTCATAGGGCTGATGGCCGGAAGGGCTTCGGATCTGCTGGCCGGGCGCGTGCTTTCGCGGCAGTCCGCGCAGGCCCGGCAGGAAGCCGAGACCGAGGCGTCCGCCCTGCTCGACGAGGCGCTCGGCCGCGTCGGCGAGGCGGCGGAAGGGGATCTCCTCAGGAGGATCATGGAGACGATCTGGACCAGGAGGGGGGAGACCCTCGAGAACGGTTCGGGCGACCTCTTCGGAGGCCTCTCCTAGAGCATCTCCTGGGGATCGACGTCTATGTCGAGCCGCACCGCCGAACCGCCGACGGCCTCGTGAGCTTTCGAAACGGCGGCATGGAACTCGGCCAGGGCTCTCCTCGACGATGACCGGGCCAGGGCGTGCCATCTCCACCTTCGGCCTATGCGTGGAAGCCCGGCCTGCATGGGGCCCAGCAGCGACACCCCCCGGACCGATATGGTTCCCAGCGACGCTCTCGCGGCGCGCTCCGTGCGCTCCGCGTCCAGCCCGCTCCAAAGGAAGCGCACCATGTGGCTGAACGGAGGATAGCCGAGCGCCCTGCGGACCTGCAGCTCGCCTTCCGCGAACGCCAGGTAGTCGTGCCTGCAGGCGGCCTCCAGGGCCCTGTGTCCCGAAGTCGCCTGGATGATCACCTCTCCGGGCTCGCCTCCTCTGCCGGCCCTGCCCGCCGCCTGGGTGACGAGCTGGAAGACCCTCTCAGCCGCACGGAAGTCCGGAATCGAGAGGCCCATGTCGGCGGCCAGCACCACCACCAGCGTGACATCCGGAAAGTCGTGCCCCTTCGCGACCATCTGCGTGCCCAGGAGGACGTCCGATCCCCCTCCGGCGAACCCGCCGAGAATCTCCCAGTGAGACTTCGCGCCCGTCGCGGTGTCGGAGTCGAGCCTCGAAACCCTGATGCCCGGAATCCTCGTCCGAATCAGCTCCTCTACCTTCTGGACTCCCGGGCCCTCGTGCGAGAACGAGCCACCCCCGCAGACCCCGCACCTCGAGGGAACGGGCTTCCAGAAGCCGCAGTAATGGCACCTGAGCGACATCCCCCGCTTGTGGAACGTGAGGGATATGCCGCAGTCGGGGCACTTCTCCGGTGTGCCGCAAGCCCTGCATACGAGCGAAGGGGCGAAGCCCCTCCGGTTGATCATCACTATCGACTTCCCGCCTTCCGCGTACACCCTCGCGAGGTCGTCGGCTATCCCGCCCGGCAGGTCTCCCCGCGATTCATCCCCCGCAGCGATCCTGCAGGAGGGCATCGGCCTGCCGTCTATCCTGCTCGTGAGGCTCTGGAGCCTGTAGATGCCCCTGCAGGCATTGCGCCAGCTCTCCAGCGAGGGCGTGGCGGACCCCAGCACGACTGCGGCCCGCTCCAGCCTGCCCCTGACCACCGCCAGGTCCCGCGCGTTGTACCTGGGGGTCTCCGCCTGCTTGTAACCCTGGTCGTGCTCCTCGTCGACGACTATCAGGCCGGTTCCCGGGACGGGCGCGAACACCGCGCTGCGGGCGCCTATGGCTATGCGCCTCCTGCCGCTTCTGAGGTCGTTCCATGCTTCGAGCCTCTCCGATCCGGAAAGGCCGCTGTGGAGAACGGCGACCTGTCCAGGGAAGCGCTCGTCGAATCTGGAGACGAGCTGGGGGGTCAGCGATATTTCGGGAACCAGGACGATGGCGCCCAGCCCCTCTTCGAGAACCCCTGCGATGGCGCGCTCGTAGACCTCCGTCTTCCCGCTGCCGGTCACGCCGTGCAGGAGGATGGCGGGGCCGCCCCTCGCCGATGGGGAGACCGCGGCCTCCACCGCGGCAGACTGCTCGGCCGTGAGTTCGGGGAGCGCGGCACGAGACGGCGGACCTCCGGGCAGACGCCTTTCCCGGGGGGCGTCTCCTGCCTCCTCGGCGACCAGACCCGACTCGATGAGCGCACGGAGGGATCGCGGGCCTATGCCCGTACGGCGACGCGCCTCCGAGAGGGGGAGCTTTCCGGCGGCGGAGGCGAGGAGAACGAGCAGCCCGGCCTGTCTCGGAGCTCTCTGCCGCAGGGATGCCGCCCTGGCGAGGAGCTCCCGCTCCGTCCCGCAGGCGCGGAGCAGGGTGTCCGCGGCCCGGGGCGGACGCCGGATCGTCTCCCACCATGTCCTGATCCCGCCGGATGCCTCCAGCGAGTCGATCAGGAGTTCCGTCGAGACGGGATGGGCGGATTCGGCAAGCACCTCCGATACCGGCACCGCCCTGTCCGCGGGGAGGAGATCCCGTAAACCCTCCGGGACCGCGCCGTCCTGCGCCATGATCATCCTCACGGCGGTGCCGGGAAGCCCCGGCGGATGGGCGGCTGCCATCATCATCCCGGGAGGCGCCGCGTAGTAGGAGGCAGCCCACCGCACGAGGCGCAGAACCGGGCCCGGCAGGAGCGGGGCGGAATCGATCCTGTCCTCGATATTCCTCAGCTCCTGGCGGGGTGCCTCGCTCGAAACATCCCATACGAAGCCGGTCACGATCCGCTTTCCGAGCCTCACCAGGACTCTGCAGCCTACGATCTCTCCTCCATCGAGCGCGGGGGGGATCGAATAGGTCAGGGTTCTCGTCAGCGGTCTCGGAACCGCAACCTCGATCAGCCGGGGCCGGCGCACTGCATCCAATTCAAACTCCGGCGGCCAGGCCGGCGCGCTCCAGGACCAGCCGCCTGGCATCCCCCGCGGTGCAGGGCAGGGGGGGTGATGAAGAGATCACACCGTCCCTCATCAGGAAGCGGCCCGCGGATATGGTGTGCAAGACCCTCGAGGGCCAGTGCAGCTCCAGCAGGAAGCGGATGGGATCCGAGGCCGACTCGAGCTCCTCCGCCTCGCTCTCGGAGCATTCGATCACCGCAAGATCCGCGGACATCCCCTTCTCCAGACGCCCCGAGGGCCATCCCAGAACCGCGGCGGGCGTGCTCGTGATCGAGGCCAGCCAGGCCGAGGAATCGACGCTTCCGGGACCCGCGACCGCCGACATGAGCCCCATTCCCAGTTTCACCGCCGATGCAGCGTCGAGGCTGTTGCTGCAGGCCGCGCCGTCCGAAGCGGTCATGATCCTGACGCCCGCCCGCGCCAGACCCGCCGTATCGGCGATCCCGCTTCCCAACCTCAGGTTCGCCCAGGGGCAGTGAACCGCCGACGTGCCCGTGGCGGCCATGATCTCCGCCTCGCCCGGTTCGAGGTGCACGCAGTGCGCGAGCAGAGTCCGCGGGCCCAGGAAGCGGCGCCTCTCCAGGAATCTGATGTTGCCTCCCTCCCGCGCGATGACCGGCATCGCCACCTCTCCGGCGGCTTCGGCCGCATGAGTGGTCCTGACGACGGACGGGGGATATCCGGAGGCCATCTCCCAGAGCGCCTCGCTCGCGGACAGGGCGAACCGGGGGGCGAGCGCCCACTGCACGAGACCTCCGCATGCCGCGGCGACCCTCCTGGATTCCTCCGCCAGCCAGCCGGGATCGCGCGCAAGGCAAGAGGGACCGGCATCCATGAGGGAGTTGGCCGCCGCCGCCCTGATGCCGGTCCTGCGCAGGATGTCGACAGTGATGCACGACCCCTCGACGCTTCCCATGTCCACGAGCCCGGTGCATCCCGAACGGATAAGCTCGCGGACGCCCGAGATGACGGACACGGCCAGGGTGTCCTCCGTGTGCGCCGCCTCCAGGGGCCAGATCCTCTCCTCCAGCCACGGAAGGAGCGTCCGCCCCTCCGCCATCCCCCTGAAGAGGGTCTGGCAGAGGTGAAGGTGCGGTTGAACGAGCCCGGGGAAGGCCACGAGTCTCGATCCGGCTCTGCCCTGACTCCTGCTCTCGATGGAGGAGATGACGCCCGACTCCACGCGGATCCTGAAGCCTCCCCGGACGAATCCGGCAGATGGGTCGGCCAGGGCGCCGACGTCGATCAGGAACGAGCCCAGTGACATGCTATGCGCGGCCTCGCCGGGCTTCGAGGGGTTCCGGCGACGGGCGGGCCCGCTCGGTCGAGCGGGCCCGCGGCTCCGGCACCTCTGCTGCTATCTGAGGACAACGGCCCGGGCCGATGCCGATCCTCCCGGTCCTGTCACGACTATCCAGTATACGCCGGAGGGGAGCCCTCCGCCGTCACCCAGGCCGAGGCTCCACTGGAGGGTGTGGAAGCCTCCGGCGAGCTCGTCCTCGAAGATGGTTCCCAGGAGCCTGCCGGCGACGTCCCAGGTCTCGACCCGCACGGGGCCGGGCGAGGGGATGGAAAACGCTATGGAAACCGACGAGCTAGCCGGGCAGGGAGTCACCGGCAGAAGGACCAGGCGTCCGAACGCCTCCTCCGAGCCCCCCGCACCGGTTCCGGTGACTGTGATGACGCCCTGGTACGGGTCGTAGTTGTGCGCCGTGACGGTTACGGTGATGTTGCCGGTGCTCTCCGGAGTGGCGTAGAGGCTCACGCTTCCGGAGGCGTCGGTGAATCCCACGACATAGACCTCCCCGGTCTGCCAGTCGCCCTTTTGGAGGCAGACTCTGGCGTTCTGCACCGGAGCCCTGCCGTCCGTCACGTTGACGGTTACGACGGCATATCCGCCGATGCTGGAGGGATGCGATACCGTCAGCCCGGACGCCTGTTCCGTCCACATCGGAAGCTCGGGATCGCCGAGCAGGTTGTACTCCTTGAGACACCAGTCGAGCACGTCCACGTCAAAGCTGTCGGAGTGAGCCTCGGGCGGGCAGAAATGGTCCATGCTCGCCAGGTGGGCCTGACCCAGGGGAATCACTCCCGCCACGAGATGCTCGTAGTAGAAGCGTTCGCAGATGCGCTCGCTCGGACCGTACCCCGCGGCACCGTAGTGACCCCAGCCGTACCTGGAGTTGAAGCAGCCGAAGCCGCCGCCGCCTGGGCTGGCGAGCCAGGCGTCGCCGCAGCACTCGTAGCCGTCTATCTGACCGATGAAGCAGGCGATGGAGTTCCAGATGGCGGGCAGGTGGCCGGACGAGATGTTGGTCTGCGCCATGATGTCGGACACGCCGTAGTTGCTTCCGTACGAGGTGTACATGTAGGTCTGGCTTCCATGGCTGGCGTGATAGACGTGGTGAGGTCCGGCGTTGATCATCGCGATCGTCACGGCACCGCTGTTGCCGTTCTCCTCGTAGCACTTCTCCTCTTCCCAGACGGAGCTCGGGATGTAGCCGGAAATGATCTCGGCGGAGGCGGCGCCGGAGTAGTAGGGGCTGTACCAGAGAACGCCGGTGGAGTAGCCCACGCGCATCTCCCTGGGGCCGGTCTCGAAGTAGTCGGTCCCGGGGACGTTCTCGTAAGTGAAGACCTTGTCCACGAAGATGCCGGCCTCCGAGGCGCTGTTGACGCTGGCCCTGCCCACCCAGAGGTCGGGGTGCCAGTCGACGTCGTCCGCCGGCTCGCCCCAGACGTGGTTGTTGTTCGTGTCCCAGTGGTCGGCTCCGGGGGCCGTGTCGTTGTTGTCGGCGAAGTACAGGTCGCTGGGGGCGTTCACGGTCTCGCCGTAGGCGGACATGTAGGCGTCTCGTGCGGCCACCTTGTCGTCGTCGCCGAAGATAAGAACCCAGTCGGCGCCCTCGTCGCGGCAATCGGCCAGGAACGCCCTCATCTCCTGCTGGAGGTCGTAGCAGGAGTACTGCGAAGCGACCCAGGAAGTGGTGAAGACCTCGGCCGGGACGCCCTTGGCGGTCTTCCAGTCGGCCAGCTCCTGTGCCTGCGCAAGGTAGTCGGGGCTGGTGATGATGACGTACTGGCCGTATTCGAGATCCCGCTCGCATACCAGCTCCGCGCCGGAAGGCGAGACCCCGTCGGGATTCACGACGAGCCTCCTGGCCAGGTCCATCGCCTGAGCCTCGCTGGCCGCCGACCGGCGTGAGACGGTCAGTGCGGCGGGATCCTGTTCGAAGCTGATCGAGACGGACAGGTGACGCAGAACCTCGAGTTCCAGTGTCGCAGGATTCCAGCGCACCGGATTCACGGTGAGATATGCCATCGGGATGCCCCAGACGACGCCCGAGCCCGAAAGCCTGCAGCTCTCGCCCGGCCACGGCGTGTCGAGCGAGTAGATGTGCGGGTCGGGCGCGGATGGCATGGCGGCATCCATGAGCGAGAGAGGCACCAGCGGTCCCGCCGGCGCTATCCTGTGTTCGCCCGGGAGGGGTGAGTAGACGGCATCCAGCACTTCCAGCGAGCGGGCGGCGCACCCCGTGGGCAGGGCGACCCGCACAGGCAGAACCGGCAGGCGCGGCAGGCCGTCCACTTCCACGAGAGACATGCCCGTGAAGACGGGCATCGTGCATATCCCGTCCTCGATCAGCTCCACACTGCCCGGATCGAAGGGGATCTCCAGTTCCAGCGATCCGGCGGCCGCGCCGCCGACCGCCGCCAGGAAAGCTGCAGCGATAAGAACCCTTTTCACGGTTCCTGTCCTTCCCATCACTGCCGGGGCGTCCGTACATCCGTGCCCGGTGCGTGATGAATCCATCCCGAATAGACTAGCAAACAGCGCCTCCGTGGTCCATACCCGTCCGCCGTCGGGGAGCTTGACCCGGCGGCAGAGCTCCAGCGATACTCTCGCCAACCACATACCCGGAGACTGCGATGCTGCTCCTGCTCCCTGCCATCCTGGCTTCGGCCCCATCCTGCGTGACCGGACTCCGGCAGGCGGTGCTCGAGAACGACCTGC
>JAAYTY010000223.1 GCA_012523605.1 Candidatus Fermentibacterota bacterium | reverse complement strand
CTGACGATAGTGCTCTTGCCGCCGCCGCTGCCGCCCACGAGAGCGGTCATGCTTCCCCTGGGAAGCGAGAAGCTCACGTCGCGAAGTGCCCACTCGTCCGCATAGCGGAACCAGACCCCCTCGAAGCGGATCTCCCGCCAGTCCTCCGGGAAGGCCTCTTCGTCCAAATCTCCGTCCGGCGTGAGAGTCTGCGTTTTCAGTATCCCGAAGATCCTGTCGGCCGAGGCCAGAGCCCTCTGCACCTGGTTCAGGGTCTCCGAGAACTGCACCACCGGCCCGAAGAGCCTCCGCGTGTACTCGACGAAGAGCACGATCGTGCCGGCGGTGATGACCCCCGCGGCCACTCCGCCCCTGCCGGCGCCCAGGATGATCGCGACTGCGGCGATCTCGCAGGATCCGATGAAGCTCCAGAAGCCGTACTCCCAGATGGATGCGCGGACATCGAGCCTCAGGAACCGCATCGCCTCGGCATGCAGCCTCCTCCTTGCGACTCCCGTCGCATCGAATGCCTGCAGCACCGGGACGGCCCTGACGTACTCCGACACCTGTCCGGATATGCGGGAGTAGGATGCCCGCACCTGCCCCCAGAGCCTTCGCATGTAGCGAAGGACCGGGACGGTGAGCAGTGCGACGGGAATCACGAGCGTCACCACGCCGAGGGTTATCCGGGCATTCGTGAAGGCCATCACGGCGAGCGTGCCGGTCATCATCGCGAGGCTCCTCAGGATAGCAATCGAAACCTCGCTGAAGAGCATTCTCACGCGCTCGCTGTCGCTCTCGACACGAGCCATGAGCTTGCCCGAGGGGAAGGCGTCGAAGAACGACTGCGACAGGGTGAGCATGTGCCCGAAGACCTTCTCCTTGAGATCGCGCACTATTCCCAGCCCGAGCTTCGTGGCGAGCACGACCTGCAGGTAGGCCAGCAGCATCGTGACTGTGAATACCCCTGCGAACGCCAGGGACAGCGATGCCACCCGGCCGAAGGACCGCGCGGGTATGGCACTGTCGATGATCTGCCGCAGGATGAGAGGCCCGCAGAGCTCTCCCCCCACTGCGGCGAGCAGCAGAAGGGCGGCCAGCGCGAATGCGGGCATCCTGGGGCGGACCAGCGGCCACATGCCGCGCATCAGCACACGCAGGGGCAGCCTGCGCGGCGCGTCCTCCTCGTTGAAATCGTCCTCGAAGAACATGAAAGCCCGACCTTCTCCAGCATTTCCCCGGAGGCATCCCCCCGGAGCGGCCGCGTGGCGGCCGGAATGAGAACCCCGTTCTGCCGGAGCAGCGGGCCTCCTGAGAGGTCAGGCCGGTCTCGTGCAGATCGGGTGCATCAGTGATTTCCGAGCAGGATCATTCTTCCGCATCACCTCCCCCCGGTTCGAGTCGAGCAATCTAATCATTTCCTCCGCCCCGCCGTCAAGTGCGGCGGGACTCGTCATTACGCACCAGCAGTGCATCGGCGACATTCCGAGGCAGTGGACGGACAGCGACGGATCCGTCCCGCCCCGTCTCCACGCCCGCCTCCTCCCCCTCGGGCACCCTGCCGTAGAGGGCCACGGCGGAGGCCAGGAGGGGGATTCCCTCCCTGCCACCGATGATGACGGCGGAGGGGCCGGGCCTGTCGGCGAGGCGGAGGATGTCCGACGGGGCGGCCAGAGATTCCAGCATGGCATTCTCGGCTTCGTCCCTTCCAACGATTCCCACGGAACCCCGGCCGAGCCTGATCATCCTTCCCACGCGCGCGAGCCTTGCGTTTCCGGCCGTTAGCAACCCCTCCGATACCAGTACTTTCAGGCGGGCCGAGTAGCCGGGATCGGTCAGAAGACAGCCACCCGAGGGAAGTGGAAAGGAGAGCCCGCGAGCCCTGGCGAACTCGATCTGCTCCCTCCTCCCCCTGCCGCTGATCGCGAGCATCCTCGCTCTGTCGATCAGTCCGTTCCTTTCGGGGGCGGTGGGGGGAAGGAGCCTGGCGGACAGGGGGCGCAGAATGCGATCGCCCAGGCCCGACAGGCGGGCGACCCTGTTCAGGGAGTTGAGCCCCTGAGACATGGGCCTCTGGCCCAGCACCTCCCCGGTGAAGACGAAGTCGAACCGCTCGTCGGCCATCACGGAGCCGAGCCTCGCGAGCATGGCTGCATGGCAGTCTATGCACGGGTTCATGCGCCTTCCGAAACCGCTGGGAGGGGATTCGAGCAGGCGCATCATGTCATCGGTGAAATCCAGCTCCCGCCAGTCCATGCCCAGCCGGGCGGCAGCCTCGCGGCCCCTGTCCGGGTCGAAAAAGGGGCTGGAGAAGGTTGCGAGGGCAACTTCGACGCCCTGTTCGGCCAGCAGGACCGCGGCAACGATCCCGTCCAGCCCGCCGGAGAAAGCGCCGAGCGCCCGGGGCGCGTTCTCAGCCGGCAATCCTCCACCCCTTCGAGAGCGCGAGAGCCCTCAGCCTGCGGCCTGGATGAACTGCGACCGGCCTTCCGCAGGCCGAGAGCAGAAACCTGTCCGACCAGGCATCGCCCAGGGCGGCGCATTGATTCAGGCTTGTGCCCGCCGACCCGGCAACCGCTTCGGCGAGCTCCAGTTTCGCCTTTCCGTAGGGCCGCCTGCCGGACAGTGTTCCCGTGAGCCTGCCGTCTCTTTCCACGGGTTCGCTCGCGAAGACGGCCGAGGCGCCCGCCGGCCCTGCGAGGGGGATGACGAGCCATGCGAGCGACGCCGAAACGAGGACTACACCGAACCCCTCCGAAGCCAGGCCGTGGATGATGGAGAGGATCCCCGTGCGCATGGAGGGGACGAGGAAGCCGCGGGAGAAGTCCATCGCGGCGGATGCGACTCTCTCGGCCTTCGCCCCTTCGAGGTACCGTCTGTTCCAGCCGCATCCTCCCGTGACCGTGCGTACCGGGTGGAGCACGTAGCCGGCGGCGAAGCGGAAAAGGCCTCCGGCGGGAAGGATCCGGTTCGCAAGAGCACGCCCGAGGAAGAGCCTCTCTGACGATGCGGGAAGGAGTGTGCCGTCCACGTCCACGAACGCCAGACGTCCGCGGGGGACGCTTCCGAAGGACGGCACAGGTGCCTTCAGGACAGCGACGGCGCTATCCTCACGCCCAGACCCGTTCCCGGGCTGTTGTCGAACACCTCGACCACATGGACGATTATCGCGGGGAAGAGCCTGGGGAAATCGCCGTGGAAGTAGGAATGGGCGAGGTTCGTGTAGGTCATGATGTCCCTGCCGTATGACGAGGCCTCGCTGTCGGAGGGGTGCACGAGCTCGGCCAGCCCCCTCACCTCGTACGACTTGGAGTCGAGGAAGACAAGAGAAGTCGAGGGGTTCGACATCAGGTTCAGGAAGGTATGCGTCTCGAAGCTGGGAGTGGCGTAGAGCTCCAGGGAAACCAGCTTGGTCGTGTCGAAGTTGGAGGCGTCGGAATAGAGCTCCCTGAGGCCGGCCACCTTCTCGGGCATGGGCGCATCGTAGGTATCCCGCATGCGCTCGATCAGACCGCCTATCCTATCGCGGGCGGGACACATTCCCATCCCCTTGAAGGCGTTGTTCACGGTGAGGAGACTGTCCCGCCTCTCCCCCCCCCATGTCGCCATGGCGGCGTTGTGCGGCCCGGCGAGCGAGGGGCCCGCCCCGCTCCCGCCGCGCATCATGTCCGCTATGGAGTCGAGCATCTCGATCCGCGCCCCGAAATTCCACTCCAGGAAGGCATCGGGAAGGCGGACTGTGGGAAACTCCTTCCATTCGCCCGCGATGCGGCCGCGCACTATCCCCTCCGCCTCGCGGGAGACGTCGATGTTGTCCTGTCTGAAGGTCTCTCCGTTCCAGAACTCGGCAGCCCCCTGCTCCCACTCTCCGGCAAGCGCCTTTCCGGCGATGGACCCCATGACCACCGCCCCCCCGATCTTTCCCACATCCCCGAAGAACTGCCTCCTGCTGATCTTCCTCGCCATCCCGAACCTCCCTCGAGTGTGTCCGGTCGAACTCCCGTCCGACCTGCCCGGAATCTCCCGGCGAACATAAGGCAATCGCCGTGACGGCGTCTCCACCAGGCACGGGAGTACCGGCGGCAGAGGCGGCGGGGTTCTCCCTCCGGGGATGCCGCAGTGCTATCTTCAGTGGCTGTTTCCAGGAGATGGAGGAACACTTGCCCGATCTCACCGCGCTTGCTGGAGCAGGAGACATGGCCGGCCTGGAGAACGCCTGGCTGGAAGCGGCGGGCTCCGGCTCGGACCCCGCGGATGCGGCAGGGGCTCTGCGCATCCTGCTCGAATCGGGCAGGAACGAGGAGGCCGTGACTCTCCTCGAGCTGGCTATCGAAGAGATGGAGCGAGCATCCAACCCCGCCCTCAGGGCCTTCGTGAAAGCCTGCGCCACGCTGTTCGACTGGTCTGACGTCCTCAGAGCCCAGCTCCTGGAGCAGCTTCGCGACGAATATCTGATGTACGAGCCGCTCGAGGGGTTCATCAGGGCATCCGGCCTTTCCGACAAGACTAGGCCTCTCTCGCGGTCGTGGGCGCACCTCACCGGGCTTCTTCGCTATCAGGAGGGCGCCTGGGTACTCCACGAATCGCTCGGACCCGGACGGATCACGAGGATAAACAGGTCGTCAGCGACGGTGGACTTCGAGTCCTCACGCGCTCACGACATGAAGCTGGAGACCCTGCTCTCATCGTCCAGACCTGTTTCCAGGGACAGCGCGAGGGTTCTCAGGCGCACGGATCCGAAGGCCTTCTCAGCACTCCTTTCGGATCCCGCCTCCCTGCTGGACAGCCTCCTTGCCGAGTCGGGCGGAGTCGTCAGGAAGGCCGACCTTTCTTGGATGGGCCATCCGCAGGAGATCGCGGAACTCTGGAAAAAAATCAGGGAGGCCGCCAGGAGCAGGCCCGGCGCCATCGAGGTGGGTGACGAGATCAGGGATTCGGGCAGCGGGAACCTGGCCAGGCGCATCCTCGACGCCCTCTCGTCCCGCGAGCCGCTCATGGAAAGGAACAGGGTCGTCTCGGCCCTGCTGAGGTCGGCCGGACGCGCCGAGGCCGCCGAGGCATCCCTCGAAGTGCTGGAGAGGCTGCCTTCGAGAATGCACACCGTGGAGACGGGTGCGATGTATGAACTTCTCTGGATGCTGTCGGGGGAGCCCGCAGGACCGGCGTTCTCCCGGGATGCCTCGGGGCTCGTGGAGAAGACCCCGTCGCGTGTGGCGAGAGCTCTCGGCGAGATAGGGACCGGGGCGTGCCGGCGGATCTACCTGGAGGAGGCCGTGGCCGTCCTCGGTCCCGAAGGAGCCCGAGAACTGATGGGGGTTCTCCCGAGATCGCTCTGGCAGTATGCCCTCGATGTCCTCAGCCAGGCCTCTCCGGAGACGGGGCAGGCATACATCGAGAGCCTTCTGTCCGACAGGAGCGACGTCGAACTGCATCTCAGGGCGGTGGAGAGCCTGCTCCACTCCGCCGAGCCCGGCGGCGAGCCGGAGGGCCGGTTGATAGGTTTGGTGCTCGACTCCCTGCCCAGGGCCAGGGCCGACACGCAGAGGCGCCTGGCACAGACCCTCGTCGAGCGTCACGGGGAAGCTCTGGCGCTCTTCCTGGAGAGGCTGGACACAAGGAGGCTGGAAGCCTACTCGACACAGGTGGCCGACATCGGCTCCGCGCACGACACCGGGCTTTTCCTGGTGGTGCTCAGCGCGCTTTCGGCGCGGAAAGGCTCCACGGGCCGCCACATGCACTTCTGGGAGGGCGGAACGATCTTTGACAGCGCTGATGCTATCACATCGCGCAGAAGGGCGATCGAGACTCTGAAGACGGTCGAACTGCCCGCCGTCGCAAGGGCGATCGGCGAGGCAGCATCGCACGGAGACCTCTCCGAGAACGCCGAGCACAAGGCGGCAATCGAGAAGCGCGATCTGATCCTCGACCGGATACGGAGCTGGACCGAACAGCTCGAGCGGACCCGCCCGTATCCCATAAACGATGTGAAGTCGTCTATTACCTCCCCGGGAACCAGAGTGACACTGAGGGCTCCCGACGGGTCCATGCGCGTGATCTCCCTCGTCGGGCCGATCGATGCAAGACCCGAGGCCGACCGGGTCAACTACCTGGCCCCTCTCGGAGCAGCCCTGCTGGGTCTCGGTACAGGCGATTCCGCTCTGCTCCCGGGAACGGATGTCGAGATGACGGTGGAGAGGATAGAAATCCTGCCCGAGGTGATGAAGGATTGAGCCCGATCGCCTGCGCCTTCTGCGGAAGGGAGAACGAGTTTTCCGCGGGAGCCTTCAAAGCTGTCTGCGAAGGATGCGGCAGATTCCTCCACAGCTGCCTTCAGTGCAGGCTTTACAGCGTTTCATCCGGCCGGTGCTCCTCCACGACGACCGAGGAACCGGGGGACAGGGAGCACTGCAACTACTGCGAGGAGTTCGAGCCGGCAGGCGGTCCGAAAGGTGGGGGGAAGCCTGCGGCGGGCGACAGCGAGGCCTCCCGCAGATTCATGAAACTGTTCGGGGCCGGTGGCGGCGGAACCGGTGAGGGCTGAGGATGCAGGAGGAGAGGGAGTTCCACGCCCCGCCGATCAAGACCAGCCTTCCCGTGATGCTGATGTTTTCCGGGATGGCCCTGCTCTACCTGTTTCTGATGACACTGATGAAGCAGCCCCACCGCCTTGCGCTCGTGGCCTGCCTCGCGGGGCTCGCCGTCTTCATCTCGCGCCCCCGCATCGAGACCCTCCTCCCGGGCCTTCCCTTCGCTCTGGGGCTGGGCTACTACGAGATCGGCATGCCCCCGTTCCAGCCGACCCTGGCGACGCTCGCGGGAATGACGCTCCTCCTCCTCTGGATACTCGAAAAGGTCGTGTGGAACGGCTCTCCGGTCCTCCCGCGGGGAGTCGGGCTCAGGCTCGCATTAGCGGGCCTGCTGTTCCAGACGATCTCGGTTTTCATGTCCGTCCACTACCATGGACAGCACGTCTGGAACGCGATACGCGAAGGCAGCGGCCTCTTCCTGTTCCTGCCCCTCGCGATCATCCTGCCGGAGCGCCTCACCGACGAGGCGGACATCACCAGAATCATCCGTGCAAGCGTTCTTGCGCTCCTCGTGGTCGGCTCAGTCGGAGTGGCGCAGTACTTCGGCACAGCGTCCGTCTCCAGGCTGGACATGTCCATCGGCTACACGTACAGGCTCAGGGTTTTCTCGACGCTTCCCGCGGCGAACGTTCTGGCGGGATACCTCGAAATGCTGGTGCCGATGTCGCTGGCCTCTCTGCTCTGCGAGAAGTCGAGGGGCTGGAGGGTGGTCTCGCTGACGGCCTTCGCCACAGGCTTCCTCAGCGTGCTGTTCACCTTCTCCAGAGGCGGCTTCTTCATGACTGTTGCGGCAAATGCTGCGGTACTCGTCTACAGCTTCCGCAGGAAGCCATTCGTGCCGCTTGCCGCGGGAGTACTGTTCTTCTATGTGATGGCGACCAACTCTGACACCTTCGCACGCCAGCTCAGCCTGGTCACCGAGCCGAGGGACGTGGTCACCCAGCCCACCCTCCTCCACAGGGCTCTTACCTACGACAGCTTCTGGCATGTCTTCTCGAGACACCCCTGGACCGGAGTGGGCTGGGGAGCCCGGGAGTTCTTCTGGGGCGGCACTCCCATCTACACGTTCTGGGACGTCCGGCACGCGTTGAGTACCGAGGACATCCAGCATTTCGGGGGGCTCAACAGCGTTTTCTTCAACCAGGCCGTCAAGGGCGGAATCTTCGCGGTGATCGCCCTGGCCTTCGTCGCCCTCGCCCTGGTCAGGGCGTCCTATGAGGCCCTGTTACGCCCTGTCGGTGTGATGCCAGCCAGCATCGTGGCGGGGCTCGGGGCCTTCGCATTCCACGAGCTGGTGGACAATCTGGTGAAGTGGCCGCAGACAAACGGGGTCTTCTGGATGCAGATCGGTCTGCTGGGCGCCATTTCGCTCTGCCGGAAGAGGGGCGGAACCTTCTGCACATTCTTATAGCCTCCTTCCACGGCATTCCGGGCATCTCCGGGGGCTGGACCACTCCTCTGGACCTGCTGGAGGCAGACCATCGCGTCACCTACCTGGCGAGGCGTGGAAGACGCGGTCGTTATGTCCTGGAGGGAGTCGAGGTGATCTGCCCGCGTCCGGTCATTCCCGCAGGCGAGGATCTGCGCATTTTCGGACGCTTGGTTCGCAGAATGAACGAGAACGGCTTCGGGAGGGCGGCGCGGAGGGTCTGGAGAGCCTCCGGAGCGGACTTCGTCCTGTGCCTCGACGTGATCTCCGCCTCGCAGTGCCTGCGGCTGGGCGTGCCGTACGCCCTGAGATTCCACGTAAGTCATTCCACAACCCCCTCTGCGGTTCTGGAGAGGCTGGTGAGCGGGGCGCTCTTCGCCACCTGCGTCGACATCATCGAGATTCCGGGAGCGGTCGTCATCCCGCACGGGGAAGACCTCTCCAGATTCCGATACGTCGAGCATCCCGAAGCTCTGAGGGCCGTCCAGGTGGCGACGCTGGTCGACGTCGAGATGCCCGAGATCTTCATAAGAGGAGCGGCTGGTTCCAGGATTCCCGGCACGATCGTCGGGGACGGCCCTCTTCAGCGGGCTGTCAGGAGGCTCTGCGCCGAGACATCGGGCAGGGTGACATGGCACCCTCCCGTCACGAGGCTCGATCTGCCGGGACTGCTGGGGGGGTTTCAGATCGGCGTGGCGACATGCTCGAGGATCGGCAGGAGGGTGTTCCAGATGAAGGTGACGGAATACCAGGCCTCGGGCATCTATCCTCTGGTGTCGCCCTGGAGCCACCTGGCGGTGGACGAGCCGGGGCTGACAAGAACCTTCACCACGGCGCGCGAGCTTTCGGAGGTCATCGACGAAACCGTCGCCCGCTGGCCGGAAACTCTCGAGGCCCGCAGGGCCAATCGTGACTATGCCATCGAGAGGTACGATGTTCGCAGGGCCAGGGAGATCTTCGCCGACATACTCGAAAGCGTTTTCGGCAGCAGGGCCGCAGGCACGAAGGGACGGAACGGAGGAGGCTGTGTCCACCAGGCCTGAGAACCCGGCGGCAGCGATTCGGGATCGCATCCCGGCCTCCGAAGGCGGGACAGCCCGCAGACGCCATGCGAAGGACATGGTCAACACCGTCTACACGTTCTTCAGCATGTGCGCCGATCTGGCGATACTGGCAGCGGGGTTCCTCGCGGCCATGCTGGTCAGATTCGGAGAGATCAGCCAGATGCAGTTCTACAATCTCCTCGGCACCTGGGGCGTCTTTTCGATAGCCACCCTGCTCCTGTCGGACATGGAGAGCGTGTACTACGCGAGGACTTCGGTGAACCGCTCCATGCTCGCCTTCCGCCTCATCAGGATCGCCCTGACAGTCGTGACGGCTTACGTCGTCGTCATCTTCACCTTCAGACTCCCGGTCGTGTTCTTCATCCACAGCCGTCTGGTGATTCTGCTGGGGCTGATCTTCTGGCTGGTCACAGCCGTGGTCGTGAGGGTCTTCCTTATGCCCCGCCTCATCGTCTGGCTGAGGCGCATCGGGGTCGTCAGGTTCGACAAGGTGAGCATACTGGCATGCGGAGATCCGGACATCCTTACAAGGGTGAAGGAAGCCGTCCACTCCTCTCCGCTGTACCACGAGGTGATCGACTTCGTGTTCTGCGAGAGCGCTTCCTGCCTCGCAGATCCGGCGGCCCGTCTCGACTATTATCGCAGGCGTCTCGACGAGACCGGCTGTGACGATCTCTGCATCGCAATGGATGATGCCGATTTCAGAACCATTGCGAACTTCATCTTCAGGTGCCGGCAGGAGGGGATAGCCATCAGCTTCTACTCCGGGCTCTTCGAGAACATGGGCTATTTCGATCCCTGGCTGAGCTTCGTCGACAAGCCCGCCGTAGTGTTCTTCACACCGCCTATGTCCAGCTTCTCCGAGAGGGCATGGCGTTTCGTCGACATCACGGTGTCGGCGACCCTCCTCGTTCTCCTTCTGCCGCTGTTCCTCCTTCTCGCACTGGCGATAAAGGTCTCCAGTCCGGGGCCGGTTCTCTTCCGTCAGAAGCGGGTGGGGCTGGGCGAGAAGCCCTTCGTTTTCTTCAAGTTCAGATCAATGCGGAACGATATGCGGGGCAACATCGAAGCTCACAGTGAGTATTTCGAGAGATACGTCGAAGGGAAGCCGGCGGACGGCGACGAGGGTGACAGGTTCAAGGCTGTGGATACCGGCCGGATCACCACAGTCGGAAGGCTGATGAGACGCACATCCCTGGACGAACTGCCCCAGCTCTGGAATGTGCTCAGAGGAGAAATGAGTCTCGTCGGGCCGCGCCCGTGCATTCCATACGAGCTGAGGTACTACAAGGACTGGCACAGGATCCGCTTCACAGTGAAACCGGGCCTCACCGGGATTTGGCAGGTTTACGGGCGCAGCAGGCTTCCCTTCGATGCGGCCCAGTTCCTCGATTTCTGCTATGCGCTCAAGCGGTCCATAGGGCTCAATACGAGGCTGATTCTCAAAACCTTCCCGGTCATGCTCTTCGGCCGCGGCGGTCTCTAGGGCTTCCCGGCGTCCGAAGACCCGGGGCGGACCGGACGGCGACCAGGCCGGCGGCTTGCCCCTCCTTTCTTTGCATCGCGTGCATGCCGGGTTCTCCTACCCCAGGATCGCCTTCAGATCCTCGTCGGGAGTGGTTATCGGCATGATCTCGAACTTCTCCCGGAGAACCGCGATCACGTCGGGTGTCAGGCATGCCGGAAGCGTGGGCCCGAGCCTCATCCTCCTGATCCCCAGATGCAGCAGCGTGAGCAGGATCGCCGAGGCCTTCTGCTCGTACCAGGACAGGACCAGCGAGAGCGGCAGGGAGTTGACATCGACGCCGAACGCCTCCGCGAGGGCCAGGGCGATCCTGATGGCCGAGTAGGCGTCGTTGCACTGGCCGACGTCGAGGAGCCTGGGTATTCCGCCGATGTGCCCGAAATCCAGCTTGTTGAACCTGTACTTGCCGCAGGCGAGGGTGAGGATCACGCAGTCATCCGGCACCTTCTCCGCCAGCTCCGTGTAGTAGTCCCTGCCGGACTTCGCGCCGTCGCAGCCGCCTATCAGGAAGAAGTGACGGATGGCGCCCGCCTTTACGGCGTCTATCACGGCGGGAGCCACGGACAGCACCGCGTTCCTTGCGAAGCCTACCGTTATGCTCTGCTCGGGCGCATCCTCGGCGAACCCATGCTGGGCAAGGGCGGCTTCTATCAAGGGAGCGAAGTTCCTATCGGAGATGTGGCGCACGCCCGGCCACGCTGCGAGCCCGGATGTGAAGATCCGCCCGAAGTAGCCGGGGCGTGGCTTCTGGATGCAGTTCGTTGTCATCAGGATCGCTCCGGGGAACTCGTCGAACTCCTTCTGCTGGTTCTGCCAGGCGCTGCCGTAGTTGCCCGCCAGGTGGGGATGCTTCCTGAGCCCGGGATAGCCGTGGGCGGGGAGCATCTCCCCGTGGGTATAGACGTCGATCCCTCTGCCCGAGGTCTGTTCCAGCAGGGCCTCGAGATCCTTCAGATCGTGGCCGGAAACCAGGATGGCATGAGAAGCCTTCCGGGGCGTGACGCGCACCTTTGTCGGCACTGGGTGGCCGTAGGCGGTCGTGTTGGCCCTGTCCAGGAGTTCCATTACGCGGAAGTTCAGCTCTCCGACGGCAAGAGCCTTTTCGAGAAGCTCTTCGGTGTCGTGTCCGGTCGCGAGGAAGCCCAGTACGGACAGGAAGTCGGCGAGGATGCCGGGGCTCTCGAACCCCAGAACATGTGCGTGATCCGCATAGGCCGCAGCGCCTTTCAGGCCCTGCGTGACCAGTTCCTCAAGGCCTGTCTCGCGCTCTCCGCAGACTTCCTTCCTTCGGGCTATCGAGAATCTCTCCGCCTCGACGAGGAGTCCGTCACGGTCGGCAGGAGGATTCCAAGTCGCGGGATCAACCGGGAGGTGCGAGGCGGCGCGTGAGCCTGTGCGGTTCAATCCGGCGAGCCTGTCGCGGATGACGACGGCTCTTCGGACCATCGGCTCGATCCTGTCGGGGTCGAAATCCACGTTGGTGATCGTCGTGAACAGGGCTTCCAGGACGAAGATCCCAGCCTCTGCGTCTCCGAGACCTTTTTCTCCGGCGGCAATTGCATGGAGCCCGATGCCCTTGAGCAGATGGATCAGGGCATCCTGCATCGTTGCGGTGACGTGATCCTTCCCGCAGACGCCTGCTCGCTCACAGCCCTTGCCCTGAGCGGTCTGCTCGCACTGATAGCAGAACATGGCTACCCCCTTCTTCTCCGCTTCGACAACTGCTTGCCTGCGAATTCCTCGAGCGTCATGCTCCCCAGCCTGTCTTCTACGAGGGAATCGACCTTCCGTGACAGGTCGGAAAGAACGCAAACCCCCCGTTCACAGACCGGCCTGCCCAGGAGGCAGCCGGGCCTGTCGTCCTTTCCCTCGGCGCATCTGATGATCTCCAGAAGGGAGAGCTTCTCGGGGTCGGCCGCCAGAGTGAAGCCGCCCGCCGCCCCCCTCTCGGAAGCGAGAATCCCGCGGTGCACGAGCTTCTGCAGGACCTTGCCGAGATGCGACTCGGACACCCCGAGACGGTCCGCGATTTCCCGGTGGGTGAACCTTCCGCCCGGTTCTCCCGCCTGGATCACCGCGCACGCATGGATAGCCAGATTCGCCGCTTCCGTGAACCTCAACCTGCAGGACATTGAGAATCCTTTCAGAATCAGGTATCCTATTTCCGAATATTTCCGCCTTCCATCCCCGAGTCAAGTTCCAGCCGGATCCATAATGCCGGGGCTTGTCAGGAAAGGACGCCTGGCGCGGGATTCCTCAGGGCAGCAGGCCGGCCTTCATCCAATCGAGGTAGTCCTTCGAGAGGGCCGCGAGTTCGCGGACGATCACCTCGGGCACCTCGTACGGATGCATCTCCAGTATCAGCACTTCGAGGCGGTCGGCCAGGCGCTGCATGGTCTTCATGGTCAGCCGCCACTCGCGCTCCTCACGCAGCTCGCCCTTCCACACGAAGACGGATGTCACGGGGCCCGAGACCTGTGAGCATGCGCACAGACCGGCTTTCACGGCCTCCCTGCCGATGCGGAGCGCGGTGTCTTCGTCGGGCGTCGTGACGACGACCTCTACCGCCCTTTCCGCCACGTTGCATCTCCCTTCCCGCCGGTGGGACTGCCGGCGATGCGGCTGGAGTTCAGCATCCGGATGCCGGCGATTCTGCGCTTCACAACGGCCAGCCCCGCCAGCCCCGCGGACATGAGCGCGATCGCGGGAATCAGCGCGCCGGGTGAGAACCAGCCCCCCTCGAAAAGTTCCGAAACCGCCCGGGAGGCTTCCGGCCCGAGCGCCTCGAGCGCTTCGCGGACGACCAGCGGCAGGCCGATGCTCAGACCCACCAGCACTGCGGAGTACCATTGCTGGGCGGAACGGGATGTTCTGGCGCCCAGGGATATGTTGAGCCCGATCATGGTGACGAGCGTGGTCAGCGCCAGCCCGAGGAACAGCGCATAAGAGAGGGACTGCGTGGAGGGCAGGCCGGCACGCCGAACCAGCATGACGGAGCAGAACACGAGGCCGGACACGCCCGACGCCGCAAGCGAGACCAGCATGGGGAAGAGCGTCTTCGCCGCCAGAAGCTGTCCGTCGCCGGCGGGAGAGGAGAGGAGCGTTTCCAGAGTCATCCTGTCGCGCTCTCCTGCGAAGGCATCTATCGCAAGGGGGCCCGCAAGGAACACCGGTATGACGGCGAAGACCATGGCGGGTGCGTCGCTCGAGCCTGCGGCGAGCCCTGATGGAACAAGCCAGCCCATGAGAAGCCCGTAGATAACAGCCAGTCTGATCATTCCGCCCCGGCCGAGGCCGTGCAGGAACTGGAGCCACTCCCTGAGAAGCAGGCCTCGCATTTCAGTCCCCCGCAAGGTCAAGGAAGACGCGGTCGAGACTCCGGCAGGCCGGCCCGAACTCGACGATCCTGTTGCCCGAGGCAATCAGTCCCGACAACAGGTCGGCGGCCGGAACGTCGGAATCGAGTTCCACGAAGCCGTCCTCTCCGGGCTCGAACCGACGTCCATCCATGGTCACGCCGTTGCCGGTCTCGGTGCGGACCCTGAACTTCGTGGAGCGCGGAGAGCCCAGGTCTCGGGGAGACCCCGAGGCGGCGACGCGCCCGTGGTGGATAATCGCCACCTTGCTGCAGAGATCCTCCGCCTCAGCGAGGTCGTGAGTCGAGAGAACGATCATCCTGTCCCGCGCGAGTTCCCGGAGAAGCCGGCGCACGAATGCGGCACGGACCGGATCGAGGGATGCAGTGGGCTCGTCGAGCACCACCGCCTTTGTCGGGAGCAGGAATGCCCTCGCGAGGGCGGTCACCCTTCGGTCGCCGGACGACAGGTATTTCACCGGTTCGTCTCCCGGCGGATCCAGTCCCACCCTGTCGAGAGCCTCGTCGGCCCGGCGGCGGGCCTCCTGCCTGCCCAGCCCGCCGATCCGCCCCCAGATCTCGAGATTCCTCCTGGGGCTCAGGAGGGGAAGAAGGCCGTCTTCCGCGAACAGGAAAGAGAGTTCCCTCCTGAGAGACGGGGTGCACGAGGGGTTCCGGCCGAGCACCGATATGGAGCCTTCGGACGGCCTCACGAGGCCGGCGATGGCCCTTATCGTGGTGGTCTTGCCCGCGCCGTTGCGCCCCAGCAGGCCGAAGGTGCCGGTGGCGGGTATCTCGAGATCGAGCCCGTCCAGAGCCGCATGCGGGCCGTACCGGACGGTCAGGCCCCTTGCGACGACCGCGGGGGCTTCAGGCACCGCCGTCCTCCCGCCCGGCTATGACACCCGCCAGGGCTTCGACCAGAAAGTCCAGGAAGACCCTTCCGCGTTCCGCATCTATCATTCGCGCATCCACCCCCGCCGGCCCTTCGGGATAGCGGCGCTTCCATTCCACCGAGTCGAGCACCGTCCCCGGCTCGGGGGAGGGAGGATAAATCTTCAGAGCGGATGCTTCGGGTCTGAACCCGGGGTTCAGATGCATGTAGACCGACACTTCGGCGGCGGTGGCGTGAAGGCCGCTGTGAGGCCCGAACAGGCTTCTCTCGAGTTCCGCCGCGCCGGGAAGCTCCCAGTAGCCCATGAATCCCGCGCGGAGTCCGGGAGCCTTCCGGGAGGCTTCGGCCATGCCGGCCCTGCAGGGCTCCCTGTTCCCTCCGTGGCCGTTCAGGATCAGCACATCGTCGAAGCCGTGGGCGGCAAGGGAAACCAGAACGTCCCTGACCACGGCGGACATCGTTCCCGGTTCGAGGCTGACGGTTCCCGGAAACGCCATGTGGCACGAGGACATCCCGAGTTGGAGGCAGGGCGCGCACACCACTCCCGTCTTCTCCGCCGCCCTGAGGCAGACCGCCGAGGCGACGGCCGCGTCGCACCCGATCGGCGCGAGAGGTCCGTGCTGCTCCGTGCTTCCCGCCGGTACGAGAGCGAACCGTCTTCTTTCCAGGTATCCGGCCACCTCGACGGTGGTCATCGCAGAAAGCTCCATGAAGCCCCTCCGCACTTTTCGAGCGCCGCCGCCGGGGACATAGTCTGTCGTGGGGAGGATCACAAGTGAGGGATGCCGTCATAGAAGCGGGCGGGCGCCGGTTCGAGAGGATTCCGCTGAAATCGCGCCTGATACTGAAGGGGGACGACCTTCTGGGGGCGATCGGGGAGGCTCTCGCGTCGGCCGGAGTGGAACCGCATCCGGACGACGTGCTCGTTGCCGGAGAAAAGGCCGTCGGAGCAAGCCAGGGCAGGTACTACCTGCTCGACGAGGGAACTCTGAAGCCGCGGCGGCTCGCCGTATGGCTCTCGCGCTTCGTGACGAAGACCCCGGCCGGCATAGGGCTGGGCATTCCCGAAACCATGGAGGCGGCGCTGCGGGATGTCGGCGTTCTCCGCATTCTGCTGGCCGCCGCCGTGGGAGCCGTCGGAAGGGCGCTCGGGCGGCGGGGTGACTTCTACAGGATTGCCGGGCCGAGGGCCCGGTCGATCGACGGACCGACAAGGGGCACGATCCCTCCTTTTGACAGGGCGGTCAGCCTGGCTCCGCTCGATCCGCGCGGCGTTGCGCGCAGCATTTCCGAGCGGTTCGGGTGCAGGGCGGCGATCGTCGATATCAACGACCTGGGAGGGAACATCCTCGGTTCCTTTCCGCCTGGCCTGGACGAGGCTGATATTCTGACTGCGCTTTCGGACAATCCTCTGGGTCAGGGGGAGCAGAGCACGCCGTTCGGGCTCATCAGGCGGATGGACGGTTCGTCCCGCGATCGAGTCCGGCGGAGCCCTATCCCTCCTTCCCGTCCCTGAGCTGTGCGGAAAGCACTGTGGTGACAACCGAGACGATCACCGAGGCCACTACCGCCCAGAGGAAGCCCGATATTTCGAATCCGCGGACCAGAGAGTCCGCGATCAGCAGGAACAAGCCGCAGAAGATGAAGCGCAGAAGCCCCAGCGAGAGGATATACAGCGGGCAGGTGAGTATCTTGAGCAGAGGCCCCAGAAGGGCGTTGAGAAGCCCGAAGAGGAGCGCGGTCCAGACCACGTCCCAGAAGGAGGCGAACTCCATCCTGCCGCCCAGCACAAGAGAGGCGACCCAGAGGGCGAGCCCGCCGACCGCCCATGAGACCAGGAACTTTCTCATATAACGCACCTCCGGCCTTCCGCCGGGAGTTATGAACACGGAGGAGGCTGCTTGGCAACACCGATGCTCGAATGTCTGGCGCTGGCCGCCATCGTCTGCGGGCTGGATCCGGGCGCTTGTCTCGATCATCTGAGAAGCCGATCGCCCGCATGCGATCTCATCCCCGCGTACGAGGACCTGCTGGAGGAGAACGTGGCGCTCGCCCTGCTGGCCCGCGATTCCATTCCGTGGGCTTCGTCGGTGCCGGAGTCCATCTTCCTGCGGTACGTCCTGCCCGCGAGAGTCAGCCAGGAGCCGCTCGTGGCATGGCGTCCCGAATTCATGAGATACACGCTTCCCATAGCCCTGTCCTCTCCCGATCTGGAGACGGCGGCGCTTCGGATCGGAGCATGGTGCGACAGCATCTGCGACTACAGACCGACACAGGCCCGCGATCAGTCGCCGCTGGTGACCTGGAGCTCGGGTATCGGAAGGTGCGAGGAACTCACTGTCTTCTACATTGACGCGCTGAGGAGTGCCGGCATTCCTTGCCGCCAGGCCTACACGCCGTGGTGGACCGTGTGCGACGACAACCACGCATGGACGGAGGTATGGACGCCCAGGGGCTGGAAGTTCGGCGAGTCGGCGGCGCGCGTCGATTCGCTGGGAACGCCGCCCTGGTTCGCGCACAACGCATCCAGGGCGGGGCTGATCGTGGCGATAGCGCCGGACTCCGTTCCCGGCGCGCTGGCTTTCCGCGGCGGGGTGTCCGTGCTGAACGTCACGGAGAACTATGCCGACTTCGCCGTTCTCAGGATTGCCGACGACAGCACGGCGGTTGCCGTGAACGTGGTGAACTGGGGCGCGTTTCGCACGCTGGCCACGCTCAGGCCTCCGGTGCGGGAGGTCCGCCTGGGTGGAGGTGTGTACATGCTCTCCTGGGGCTGGCCCCTCGAGATGGCGGTCGTGACCCTTGCTCCCGGCGATACGCTGGTCTTCGACTGCACGGTGCCGTCACCGCTTCCCGACTACTGCGAGATGAACAAGGAGGTGGGCGACCTGTGAGCATCCTGGCGATACTCGTCGCACTGTCCCTCTCCCCGGAGAAGCGGGACAGCCTCCTGGCCGAGACACAGGGAAACGAGGCCCTTTGGGGCCGGATGTTGGAGAACTCCGACAGCGAACGCCTGGAGTGCATCGAGTACCTGTTCACCACCATCCCGCGTCTCGACAGGCTCGAGATGACGGAGACCGCTCTCATGGACCATGTGCTAGGCGCGCTAGACTCCAGGGAGAATCTCTGCCCCGATCTTCCGGATTCCGTCTTCCTCCCGTTCCTTCTCGACTACAGGATGAGCGAAGAGCCCGTCACGGCATACCGCACCCCGCTTTCGGTCTTCTGGGCGCGGGAGCTTCCTTCCGCCGGCGGTGCGATGGAGACGGCCGAGCTGCTGAGAGAGGCGATATCCGGGATGTCCGTTCGAAGCCGGGAGTATCTCGGGGGCGTCGCGCCTCCCTTGGATGTGCTGGAGGCGCGCGCCGGCACCCCCGCCGAACTCCGGGTTCTCTTCGGCTCGAGCCTCAGGGCGCTCGGCATCCCCGTGAGGCCTGTGCTGGCCTGGTTCCAGGGGGAGAGGGGCAGGGAGGCGGGGTGGCTGGAGGTCTGGTCGGAGGGATCCTGGCATCCCATGCCGCTTGCGTCCGACAGCATCCCGGCCGATTATGCCGGCCTCTCGATGACATTCGCCGGTGACGGATGCACGGTTGCCGGGTATGTGCCCGCAGGCACGGTCATAGTCCTTCCGCCGGACACCTCGGCCGGGGATTTCATGATCTGGCTCTCGGTGGAGGCCCCCGGCCGCCTGATCCCGCTCGACTGGCTCGAGATCGGCGCGACCGAGGTCTCGAGGCTGGAACTCGGTGGCGGGCGTTACCTCGTGCAAGTCTCGAGCCGACTGGAGAACGGCACGGTCAGGCTCTGGACGAAGTGGCTGGAGCTGGCCCCGGGCGCGGAGATTACGGTGGACGTATCGGAGCTGGTCGGGGCGGACTCTTAGGAGCTCCCACGAGCCTCCGAGACTTGCGGGGCTCCCGCGGTTCGATTTGACAGCAAGCTCCGGCCGAGCCTATCTTCCCGCGCGTTGCTGGGGAGTCGTCCAATGGCAGGACAGCAGACTCTGGATCTGCCTATCGGGGTTCGAATCCCTGCTCCCCAGCCAGCAAGCCCGGGCACTGCCTAGCTCCTCGGTTGCAGAGCAGCAGGCCACTGAGACCATGTCTGACCATCGAGAACACGGCCTGCAGCCTTGCGGTTCACACCGCCCCATTGCTTGAAGAAGAAGGGTACTTGGGAGGCAACCGAAAGATCACGGAGTTTCAGCGCCCAGTCCGGCTTCATGGGCCGTGCTCCGGGGCCTGATTCGCCACCCACGATTATCCAGTCGATTCCTTTGACGCTGAATCTGCCTATGGGACCGAGCAGAGGCTCGAATGAGACGAACTTCAGTTTAGCCGAAGACTTCTTCAGGCATTCGATTCTACACAGATGTTTCGACAGCTCGACCGACACCCCCATCCAGATGTTCGGTGTCCAGTCCAAGCTGCCGTTCATCTCGAGGAGCCTGTCGGGGCGCTTGGTCAGAACCTGGAAGGAATGCCATCGGGCCTGATTCATGACCTTGAAGACTGACCTTATAAAGCTGTCGGGTACCTCTTCGTGGAAAAGGTCGCTCATCGAGTTTACGAAGATCATCCTTGGCTTCTTCCACTGGAGAGGGATGGCGAGTGCTTGCTTGTGCAGCGTCACAGAGAAGCCATTTCGGTATGCCCGCATACCCATCCCGCAGAGTCGCCCTGCCAGCCTTTCAGCGTAGCAGTTCCGGCAGCCTTCGCTGACCTTCGTGCACCCCGTTACCGGATTCCACGAAGCCTCGGTCCACTCGATAGAGGTAAGTCCTGCCATCAGAGCTTCCCCATGATATCCGACGCTATCTTGATTGCCGGTTTCGAACCCCGGCTATTCCCTGCTGCAAAGCACAGGAGAAACAGGGGGACCTCCTTTGAGTTGCGCAGATACATCGGCTTCTCCACTACACCCTTGAAAATGCTCTTCAGCCTTCCGATGAAGTATCTCTCGATGTCCTGAAGGTTGCAACATCTCCGCTCTGGTACGGAGGCATCGAACAAGTCACCCTGGGGAACTTCCTTGCTGTAGAAAGCTGTACGCCACTCATCAGTGCCGAAGAACCTGGTCAAACAGGCGGCCCAGTCATCCGGAGGAGGCTCGTGCTTCCTTAGCAGGCGAGTCACGGATTGACCAAGAGGAAACAACAGCCAGAGATCAATGGCCTCGGTTGCTGCTACTTTCTCGAGAGTAGCCCACTCCACCTGCATGCCGAATGGGTCGAGGAACAGTACTGCTCTGTTCTTCTTCCAGTCAGTACTGTCACAGAAGTCGATGACGGATCGGTTCGCCTCCGATCTAATCAAAGTGATTACTCAAGGTTTGGCACAAGGTCGCAGATGAAGGCGACCAGGATAGGCAGCGTCCGTCAAT
>JAAYTY010000222.1 GCA_012523605.1 Candidatus Fermentibacterota bacterium | reverse complement strand
CGGAAACTGATGCTGATCTGGAGATCGAGGTCCCGGACATCGAGGAGATCATGGCCGCAGCGGAGGCGGTGGAACCTCCTCCGGCTCGGGTCGTCACGCATACCTCGGACTCCGGGCACCGGACGCCCCAGCACCGCGAGGCGCCTGCGGGGGCTTCCTCCGGGGCTCCTCCGGAGCCGCAGAAGCCCCGGTCGGCTCCCCAGGCACCGCCACCTGCCGAGGCGACGGTGCGCGCAGAGCCCGCCGCCAGGGTCACGGCGCAGAGAGCCGCATACATGCGTGCGCGGGGGCTCCTCGAGAGCCTCGGAACGCTCCGCCAGAGGGACTGGCCGTCAGAGGCCGCGAAGCTGGGCGCCGAAAGGGCCGACATCGCAGTCCTCGAGGGCATATCGGAGCTCAGGAAGGGGCTTTACCACAAGGCGGCCGAGATTCTCTCGAGGGTGGTGCTGGACCAGCCCGAGAACGCGCTGGCCTGGTTCTACCTCGGCAGGAGCCAGAATCTCCTGGACACCCCCGCACAGGCCGAGACCAGCCTCAGGAGGGCCACCGAGCTGATTCCGGACGATCCCGAGTTCCTCTCCGAGCTGGCCATAGTCCTGGAGAAACAGAAACGCCAATCCGAGGCCGCGACCTTCTACAGGCGCGCAGGAGCGCTGAGGAAGGGGCAGTCGGCGAAGGTCAGGAAGCAGTGAAATCCCGTCCAGCCCTGCTGGTCGCCCTTCTGCTGTCCGGTGGTTGCGCCAGGATAGAGGCCCCCTCCGGCGGGCCCGAGGATACCGCCCCCCCCGAGATTGCATCCGTACAGCCCGAGCCGGGCCCGGGGATCCCGGAAACGGACCGCATCGTGATCTCCTGGTCGGAGAGGGTGGAGGAATCCTCGGCAGAGGTGTTCGTCTACCCCGGCGGAGGATTCCGGACCAGCATATCCGGTCGGCTCATGGAGATAGACCTGGACGAACCCCTGGGAAGACGCACGCTGGTGGTTCATGTTCCGCCCGGGATTTCCGACCTTCACGGCAACAGGACCGAGGCGCCGATTGAGATGGCCTTCAGCGGTTCGGACTCTCTGCCTCACGGAAGGATGGATGTGCTGGTGAGGCGCCAGGGGGGAGGAACGATTTCCGAGCGCACTCTCCTCGAGCTGTACGATCCCGCAACAGGCCGCCTGCTTCGGCGGACCTCCGCGGACTCCGCGTCGAGGGCCGTTGCAGCGTGGCTCGAACCAGGCGAGTACCGGGTTCTCTGCTACGAGGATCCGGACTTCACTCTGGACTGGAGCAGGGACACCGAGGCGGGCGCCGAAACGCTCGCAGTGGTCGGATTCCCGCCTCTCGAGATCGAGATGACGATGACCGTGGTGGACACCATCGGCCCCGTCGTCTCGTCGGTCGAGCAGACGGACGGCAACCATATCAAGGTATCTTTCAACGAACAGGTCTCTCTCCCTCCGGACTGCGGGGGATGCTTCTCCATATCGGACGGCTCTGAGGCCCCCGTCACCGCATTCGGAGCCTGGAGCCCCGGCGGCAGGGAGCCCAGGACCGTCATCGTGGCGACATCGCCTCTGCCGTCCGGAGTGCTCCGGCTCATGGTGCGCGACATCTGCGACATGGTGGGCAACAGGACCCCTCTGGACAGTCTGGAGTTCGACTCCTCCGACTCCCTCCCTTCGGACAGCCTGAGGATCACCAGCAGGCTTCCGGAACCCGGCGCCCTTTCGGCCCCCGCGTCCGGTCCGTTCGAGTTCGCCTTTTCGGACTGGGTGGATCTCGACTCGCTGGAGGCGAGGTTCTCCATGGTCAGGGTGTCCGACGGCGAGGCGATAGAAGGCAGGCTCGAGAGGAGGGACGGCAGGTCCTTCGCGTTTCTTCCCGAACACGAACTGCTCGGCGAGGAGCAGCACAGGATAGACCTGGCGGCGGGGCTGCGAGGGGCATCGGGCGACACGCTCGGAGCCCTGTCCTGGTCGTTCATTTCCGCCTGGGGCACCGAGCCGGGAGGCATCTCGGGGGTCATCACCGGGGGTTCGGACCTGGTGCTGGAGGTTTCGCCCGCCGGCGGGAGCGGAAGCTCCTACATCTTCCACATCCCCTCGGAGGGTCCCTACATCGTCCGACCGGTTGCGGCCGGCAGATACACCGTGGCAGCCTACGCGGACAGGAACGGAAACGGGAGATGGGACGGGAGGGGCGAATCCTACGGTGCCGGAGCCGGCGTCGTCCTGGTGCGGCCCGGCGTGGTGACTGCCGGAGTGGACATGCAGGTCCTCCCGTGAGTTCCCGGCGAGACGGTCTTTCCGGCGGCGGATTCTCTCCGCAGGCGGCTCTAGATCCGGGAATGTGCACCGGGTGCGGAGCCTGCTCCATGGTCTGCGTCACAGGCGCCGCGGCGCCCGGGCCCGGCGGCAGGCCCGTCTTCGACCGCTCCTCCTGCATCGGTTGCGGTCACTGTGCAGCCGTATGCCCGGTCGACGCCTTCCATATCGGGACCGCCTTCACCGGAGCCCCCTCAACGGACTGCCTGCCAGGACTCGCCTCCACGAGGAGGTCTGTCAGGCTTTTCGAGGACAGGGATGTCCCCCGCGAGACGGTGATGTCCCTTCTCGAAACGGTCGGCTACAGCCCCACGGGAACGAATGCGCAGGGCCTCAGGATAGCGGCCGTGGGCGGCGCTTCCAGGGTTCGCGGAATGCTCTCCGACCCCCTCCGGAGGCTTCTCCGGATCCTGTGGAACACGGGCGTGCTGCGGATGGCCGGCTTCCTCTCGGGCAGGACGGCTCTCGTGAAGAGGCTGGTCTCGGGTGAAGACCTGGTCTTCAGAGGCGCCCCTCTTGTCCTGTTCTTCATGGTCCCCCGCCGGAACCCGACCTGGCGTTCGGACGGCGTCATCGCAGCGACGCTGGTGATGATGAGGGCTCATGAAATGGGGCTGGGGACTTTCTGGAACGGAGCAGCCGAGGCCCTCTATCCGCTGGCGGGGCGATGGCGCCTTCCTGGTACGCGGGGATGCGGGCTGGCAGCGGTTCTCTGCGCAGGCTATCCCGCAGTGCGGTACAGACCCCTGCCTCCGAGGGCCTGGACGCTGATAGACCTCTCGGAACAGGCATCGGGGACGGGGGAGCGGCCGGAGGGCCGGATCTGAAACACACCTGAGGCGGAGGGGTAGATATCGGAGGACATGTCCTGGAGGTGGTTTCATGCGCCCGCTCTTGTGCCTTCTGACCGCAGCATTCATCGCATCGGCGTGGAATGGACACGGCTCGTGCCGTGCGGAGCCCTGCCCGGACTGCCGCATGACCGGAGAATACGCGCCGGGGGCGTTCCCCTGGCTGGGGAGTGTGGCGAGATGGGAGATCATGTTCCCGACCCTGCGCGGGCTGGGGATGTTCCTCTGCTCCGCCGACCTCGATACTGATCAGTCAGGGAGGATCGGCGACCTCGTGGAGGAGTGCGACAGGGATCTCGCGGCGCTCGAGAGCGAAATACTGCCCCCGGGCGCGGTCGAGCCCTTCCCGGAGGCATTCTCCTCCGCCGACTTCGAAGCCCTGGATGTCGAACTCGCGGAGGGCCGGATCGACGAGTTCGAGGACGAGGCGATCGTCGTGGTCTCGGAAACCGTTGCCTCGATCAGGGAGATCCTGACCGATTCGCAGATCGCT
>JAAYTY010000026.1 GCA_012523605.1 Candidatus Fermentibacterota bacterium | reverse complement strand
CCGCCCGATGCCGTCGCAGGTGCGCTCCCGGGATGCACTGCCGCCTGGGAGGACGAGGATGGAATGTGGCATATCCTTTCGGGATCCCGATGGATGTGCGAGACCGTGGGCCGTATCAGGCACTCGATCCCTCCGGGAGGCTTTTTCCAGGTGAACACCGGGGCTGCGGCGATTCTCGCGGAGCTCGTCGCGGAGGCGCTCGCCGGCTGCGGAAGGGTGCTGGACCTGTTCGGCGGCTCCGGGCTCTTCGCCCTGGCGGCGGCGGCGCGCGGCGCCTCGGTGACCTCGGTCGAATGGAACGCCGATGCCTCCTCTGCGGGAAGAACCGCGGCGGCTGAAAACAGTCTCGAGCGGGTGGATTTCGTCACTTCGGGGGTCAGGGAGTTTCTTTCCGGAGGCCGCGCCGGCAGCCCGGGCTGGGATGCGGTGATATGCGATCCCCCTCGATCCGGCGCGGGAACCAGGGTGGCCAGGCTCGCGGCCCGGCTCGGCGCCCCCAGGCTCGTCTGGGTGGGCTGCGACCCCTGGACGACGGCGCGCGATCTCATCACCTTGTCCAGGTCCTACGAAGTGGAGCGGGTCGTCCCCGTGGACCTGTTCCCGCAGACCGACCACGTCGAGACGGTGGCCCTGATGTCGAGAAGGGGCCGGGGAGGGGGCCGGGCATGACGGTGCTCGCGGCTTTCGTCATCCTGAGCGGAGCGGTGGGAGAATACCAGATCCCCCTGGAGGATCCGCTCGTCGGATGGCTTCTCTATCTCGAGCCCGCCGGTGTGCTCAGCCAGGGCGGCGTACTGCCCGACGGGTTCCTGAAGGACCAGCCGGACGACAACAGGCATCACGACCGGTACTGGTGGTCCGGCATGGACCGCGCGGTAGATATCTGCCTGTCGAGCGGAGCGCTCTCCGGAAGCCGCTGGAACCGGGGATGGAGCCCGGTTCTCTCCAGGCTCTCCCAGGCGGTCGCCCCCGCGACCAGGACTCTCTGCCGCTACGGGTCGCGGGGCTTCATCTGCATCGGCGGTCGCGCGCTAATCGAGGGCGCAGCCGGCGATCCGGGGGAGGAGTTCAGGGCCGGTACGTCGCTGGACATCCAGGGCGAGGTCGCGAACATCTCCTTCGTCGAGCGCCTATCCGTATGGGCAGGCTCGGACGAAGCGCCGCCCGACGGTTTCGCTCCCTGGCACCAGGGCGAAGAGGAGGGACGGCACCTCTACGTGGACAGGGGTTATGCCACGGCAGGCCTGGTTCAAGGCCCGTTCTGGCTCACCATGGACTTCGGCCGCATTCCCCAGCGCTGGGGTCCTGGGCGCTTCACCAGCCTGCTGATATCCGACAACTCCCCGGCGCTCGACATGCTTCGGGTGAAGCTGGATTTCGGTTCGGTAGATTTCATCGGTTTCACCTCCGTCGTCGAGAGCGACTCCTCCACCTGGCTCACCGCCCACAGGCTCGACATGAGGCCGTGGAACTGGCTGAGGCTGGGCTTGAGCGAAGCCGTGCTGTTCCAGAGCGACGGGCCAGACTTCGCCTACATGAACCCGATAATCCCCTGGTATCCGGTTCAGTGGAACGAGCGCGAGGACGACAACGCGATGCTCGCCTTCGACGCCACCGTGATACCCGCGACGGGCTTCTGCGGCTGGGCCGAGCTGCTGGTGGACGACTTCCAGTACCAGTCGGAATACGGGCGGCCGAACAAGACGGGGTACACGCTGGGAGTCTCCGCCGCCTTCCCGGACCATCCCGCCGGCTTTACGCTCGAGTACACGCGGATAGACAGATACGTGTACAGTCAGAAGCTCGAGAGGAACTACTACCTGCACGACGGCAGGATAATCGGCTCGGAACTCGGCCCGGATGCCGACAGGCTGAGGCTGGAGATAGCCGCCAGCCCGGGATGGAACCTGCTGGCCAGGTTGGGCGCCGAGCACGAGAGGCAGGGCGAGGGCACCGTGGAGGAGGGATGGCCCGACACTTTCCCGGAGGAGACCTCCTTTCCTTCCGGCACGGTCGAGCACATCACAAGGGCCAGGGCTGGGCTCTCCGCCCGCGTGCTCCCGTGGCTCGATCTGGGAGGCGCCGGCGTCATGGTCTGGACGAGGAACCGGGGACACCTCGCCGGTGATTCGGACGAGTCACTCGAAGGCACGCTTTCCCTGACCGCGAGATGGTGATGTAACCCCCGGGCGTGGCGGCCCGTCGGTTGTGCTGACGACCACGGCTCGGAGGTTTGGAGATGACCGGGGGGTTTGCGAGAATGACGGCTGCGGCACTGGCAGCGGTGATGCTTGCAGGCGGGTGCGATCAGGTCAGAGAGATCAGGGAGATGGGCTGGCCTATGGAGCCGGGCTCCACGGTCTCCGTATCCAGTTTCAACGGCGAGATCATGCTCACGGAGGCCGACACCGACTCCATCCTCGTCACAGCCACGCTCTCGAGCTGGGAGGGCAGAAGCAGCCTGGAAGACGTGGAGATCGTCTTCACCCCCGGGCCGGAGGCCTCGCTGGCCGCCCGCGGGAAGAACGGGAATGTCAGCGCAGGCGTCAGCCTCGCAGTGACGGTGCCGGGGGGCACGGGTCTCGACAGGGTGGAGACGTCGAACGGTTCGATAACCGTCGAGGGCCTCCACGGCGACGCCGAGCTCTCGACCTCCAACGGTGCGATCACGGTAACGGGATTCAAAGGCGCGATCGTTGCGAGTTCCAGCAACGGCGACATCACGATCACGCGTCACGGAGGAAGAGTCAGCGCGGAGACCTCGAACGGCGACATAGTGATAGAGGGTGAAGGCGCCCTTCTTACGGGAGCCTCGACATCGAACGGACAGATAGTCGCTGCGCTCTCGCAGGTGCCCGGGTCGGGTCTCGTGCTCGAGACCAGCAATGCCGGCATTACCGTGACGGTGAGCGGCGACTTCCCGGCGGAGTTCAGGATGGACACGTCCAACGGGAGTGTCATCGTCTCTGGCGAGGGCTTCGCGAGCATAGACCTGGACAAGGACGAGGGCATCGCAATCATCGGCGACGGCGGCCCGGTAGTGATTCTCGACACCAGCAACGGCGACATCACCCTGACCCGCCTGTAGGATACAGTATCAGGTTAAAGAAACTTAAGAAACCCGCTCGATAATTAGTTATTCATCTGATATTGTCTATAAATGACTGGTCGTGTTTGAACCAACTCGGCCGGTAACGCGAGTTTCTTAAGTTTCTTTAACCTGATACTATCTTCCCTGGTCGTGTTTGAACCAACTCGGCCGGTAACGCGGGTTTCTTAAG
Source organism: Candidatus Fermentibacterota bacterium (assembly GCA_012523605.1). Classification (GTDB taxonomy): domain Bacteria; phylum Fermentibacterota; class Fermentibacteria; order Fermentibacterales; family Fermentibacteraceae; genus JAAYTY01. Next base: position 1,835 of record JAAYTY010000026.1, on the reverse strand, counting down.
TTTCTTTAACCTGATACTATCTTCCCCGGGCTCCAAAGAGCACCTTGATCGCCCCCCAGGTGTCCTCCTCCAGGCCGAGCAGATTCCCGTGAACGCGGTAGAGCAGATCGCCGATCAGCGGCTCCCATTCCGTCATGTCGGGATTGCGCCAGAAGCTGTGGGGACCGGGTGCGGCCTCGATGTCCATCACCGGAGTCGGCGACCCGTTCCAGAGAGAGTGCCGGGTGATCAGCCAGAAGTCCGCCGGTACCTGGAGCGGAGGGATGTAGTCGACGAAGACCGGTGCGAAGTTGACGGCGGTCGCGCTCGAGCAGTCGATCATCTCGTCGGGTCCCGATGGCCCCCCGGACCAGACCTGGGCGGCGAAGATGCTGGTGTCCCAGTAGAGATGGTAGGATCCGACATGGTGGTAGAACCAGTACTCGGTCGCCTGTATCTGACAGCCTGTGGCCCCGGCCTGGAAGTCCTCCAGGTGGAACCAGGTTGCGCTGAACTGCCTGTCGTAGGACAGCCACTGCGCCGTCCCGTCGTCGTACTGCAGGATCGCGTCGGTGCCGCCGCACTGCACCGGGGCCTCCAGCTGGAACTCAGACTCTCCGGTCAACAGGGTCGAGACCAGCATCAGTATCGGCATCATCATCGACCTCCCTAACATGTCCAGATGCATGAAGCGTGCCAGCACTCCTCCATCCCCGGGTTAGGGAAACGTGGAAAAACCCGTAACAGCAAGGCCGACAAGCGGTTGGAAGGTCGAATTCCCTGCACCCACATCGCACCTGAACCGTGGCCCGATCCGGGAATCCGATCCATTCAAAGCAATGTTGCACAATCATATAATATTTTCTATCACGTTTCTCCAACCTGGGGACACACCCAGGTTGCGGAGGAGGCCGGGGGATATTATTCTCGAGTTGGGGAATTATTCCCTGTGCGTGTCCCGTCCGGCCTGCCAAGGAGGTGCGGCGTGGCTGAGTCCAAGGTCATCTCCCGGAGGTTCTTCTCGGACGGGCGCGAAGAGGTCATGCAGGATGAGCACGGCGACAGACGCCTGGTTCGCTGGTTCAGGACGGGCGCCTCCCCGGGACAGGTGGCCGACTGGTTCGGTTTCATAACCGCTCTTGACATCCCGGGAATCGCAGTGCCGGACAGATTCGAACAGAGCGGCCCCGGGAGGTTCTGCTTCTCGATGGACGCCTCCGGATTCGAGGGAGCCTCCTCGAAGCCTTCCTCGATCGGCTTCGTCCGCGAGAAGCTCAGCGATCTTCACGAAGCCGGCTTCCTGCACCTCGATCTCGCCTCGATGCCGTTCGTCAGGAGGAACGGAAAGGATATTCTTCTATACTGGGGAGATTCCTCTCTCCAGCCCAACCTCCAGGATCATGCGCCGGAGATACTGTCCGGTGCGTTCGCCACGCCGGCTTCGGATTACCACGGCCTCGGGCGCCTTGCGGCATCCATGCCGAATCAGGTCCTCAGGCTCGGCGGGCTCGGCTCGGTGGAAGGTCTCCAGTCGCACTCTCCGGCTCGAAGGACGGCCGCCGCGGCGGAACTCGGGTTCGCGGTCTCCGGATCGGTGCAGAAGAATCTTCCAAAGCTTCCCCGGTCGGGGGTGGTCGCAATCACCGGAGGCAGGCTTCAGCTCCGGGACCAGATCGTGAACGAATGGGTGTGCATGGCCCGATCGCGCGGATGGCTGACCCGGGTCGTGAGATGCTCCCCCTGGGAACGCAGGCGCCCCCTTCCGGACAGGCCTCTCCCTGGTCCGAGAATACGCCCCGCTGCGGATCTCATGTCCTCGCTGTTCCCCGGAACCTCTGGCGTGAACCGCCTTCTGG
>JAAYTY010000221.1 GCA_012523605.1 Candidatus Fermentibacterota bacterium | reverse complement strand
GGATTACGGGGAGCACTCCCGAGGCCGCGGGATCCAGTGTTCCCGCGTGCCCGTACCTGTCCCTGCTGTTCCAGGCGCAGGCCACTCTTCCGGCCGCCGCCCTCGACGTCGGCCCGGGGGCCTTGTCCAGGAGATAGACTGCTCCGCCCCCCGGCCTTTCGCGCAGGGTCAACTCTCCTCCATGCCGCCCATGAGACCTAGAACCTTCTCGCCCTGCTCCACCGAAATGTCGTGGATGAAGTGAAGCTCAGGCACGGTGCGGACCCTTATCCTGCCGGCCAGGAGCCTCCTTATGTAGGCTCTCGAGGACTCGATCGCCTCACGCGTCTTCTCCCGCTCCTCAACGGTTCCCAGGGTGGAATAGAAGATGAATGCATGGGTTCCGTCGGGCGACACCTTCACCCGCGTCACCGTCACGAAGCCCAGTCGCGGGTCGGATACATCCCTGCGGAGAATCCCGCCGACTTCCTCACGGATGATCTCCGTGAGACGCTCGGAACGGCGCGGTTTCATCCGGAGGCCCCTACAGGGCCCGGGAGACCTCCACGATCTCGTAGCATTCGATGATGTCTCCGACCTTCACGTCGCCGTAGCCGGCCAGCCCGATGCCGCACTCGTAGCCGGCCGCCACTTCCTTGCGGTCCTCCTTGAAGTGCTTCAGCGAGGACAGTTCGCCCTCCCAGGTCACAACCCCGTTCCGGACGAGTCTGAACCTGCTCGAGCGCCTTATGAGACCTCCGACGACGTAGCAGCCGGCGATCGTGCCGACCTTGGGGACCCTGAACAGGGCCCTCACCTCGGCCGAGCCCAGGAACTCCTCCCGGCGCTCCGGCTTGAGAAGCCCCGAAAGAGCTCTCTTCACGGTGTCCTCGACATCGTAGATGATATTGAAAGTCTCTATATCGATTCCGGTCGAGGCCGCCTTCTCGCGGGCTCTGGCGTCGGGACGGACCCTGAACCCGATGATGACGGCATCCGAGGCCGCGGCGAGCATCACGTCGCTCTCGCTTATCCCCCCGGCGCCGCTGCGGATGATGTCCACGGACACCTCGTCGGTTCCCATGCGCGTCAGGGTGTCCACTATCGCCTCGGCGGAGCCCTGCACGTCGGCCTTCACGATGAGCCTCAGCACGCCGCCGGTTCCGGAAGTTGACTTGTAGAAATCCTCCAGCGTGACCCGCCTGCGCGACTGCAGCTCGCGCTCCCGCTCGACGAGTTGGCGCCTGAGGCAGATGTCCTTCGCCTCCTGCTCGGTGTCCACCACCGTGAAGCTGTCCCCGGCCTCCGGCACGCTGGAGCATCCCAGGACCTGGACGGGAGTGCCGGGGCCGGCCTCCAGGAGGTTCTTGCCGTTCTCGTCGTACAGGGCCCTTATCCGGCCGCTGCACGTTCCGGCGACGAAGCAGTCGCCTTCGTGCAGAGTCCCGTCCTGCACGAGGACGCTGACGACAGAGCCCCTGTGGGGGTCTATCCTGCCCTCCAGAACTGCCCCTCTGGCAGGCCTGTCGGGAAACGCCTTCAGATCGAGCATCTCGGCCTGGAGCATGATCTTCTCGAGCAGGTCATCCACGCCTTCCCCGGTGATCGAGCTGACCTGGGCGCACAGCACATCCCCTCCCCAGTCCTCGACCAGGACACGGTGCGCCGCGAGATCCTGCTTGACATTGTCGGGATTGGCCGTAGAAAGATCCATCTTGCTGATCGCCACGATGATAGGCACCCCTGCAGCCCTGGCGTGATCGATGGCCTCCTCCGTCTGGGGCATCACCCTGCTGTCGGTTGCGACGACGAGAACCACGATATCGGTGACCTGGGCGCCCCTCGTCCTCATCGCCGTGAAAGCGGCATGGCCCGGGGTGTCGATGAAGGTCACCCTTCTGCCGTCGGGCAGGATCGCGGTATAGGCGCCGATGTGCTGGGTGATCCCTCCGAACTCGGTGCTGATGACGTTAGTCGAGCGTATCCTGTCGAGAAGCGCCGTCTTGCCGTGGTCCACGTGGCCCATGATGGTGACGACCGGGGGTCTGGGAACTTCGCGGTCGGACTTCTCCAGGCGCCTCTGCTCGAGTGCCTCGGCCCCGTACTCGGCCACGGCCTCCACGTTCCTGCCGAATTCGCCCGCGAGAAGGGCGATGGTGTCCGCATCGAGCCTCTGGTTGGCGGTCGCCATGACTCCGAGTTCCAGGCACTTGGCGATCACCTCGTTCAGGGACACCCCCATGAGTTCGGCGAGTTCGGAAGGGCTGGTGAACTCCGTGACCTTGAGAACCGAAGACTCACCTTCGGCAGCGAGCAGGCGCTCGTGCCTCTCCTGTTTCTCTTCGCGGTAGCGGCGTCTGCGCTTCTTCTGAGTCCTGACCGCGCTTGCCTCCATCTGGGCGACCGTATCGCGCACCGCCCTGACCGCCTCGGCCGAGACCTGGAGCTTCCTGCGCCTCTTCCGCTTCTTCCTGGACTTGGCGCCCCTGTCCCTCGCCTCCTGCTTCTCCCTCTCGAAGCGGGCCTTCACCCCGGTCACCTGAGCATCGGAGAGGATGCTCATGTGGCTCCTGACCCTGATACCCATCTCGGTGAGAACGTTGATCAGAGCCTCGCTCGAGATGTTGAGCTCCTTGGCGAGTTCGAAGACCTTGGGCCTGCCGGGAGCGGGCTGGGCGGAGGGCTCAGCCGCAGTCTCGGGCTGGGGCTTCTGTACGGGAGCAGCGGGCTTCCGAGCGGGTTGGAAGGGTTGAAGCCTCGGCGGCATGGAAACGCGCCCGGCAACGGGAGCGGCCTCCGTTGCGGCAGGCGCGCCGGGCTGGTTCAGAGGGGGCTGAGCGGGAGCTGCGGTGGCCGTCTCGACAGCAGAGGCGCCCTCCGGCTTCTTTTCCGCGGGCTTCTTCTCCGCCGGCTTCTTCTCCGCGGGCTTCTTCTCCGCGGGCTTCTTCTCCGCCGGCTTCTTCTCCGCGGGCTTCTTCTCCGCGGGCTTCTTCTCCGCGGGCCTGGCTGCGGCGGCCCCCGACGATCTGCTCGCGCCTGCCGGTCTGGTGTCTTTCTTTTCGTCAGCCATTGCCTGTGTTCTCCTCCGCGCCCTCGGCCTTCACGGCATCCGCCTCGGCCTTGAGGCTTTCGACTTCATTCCTTCTCTGCTCGACCAGCCTCCTGGCCTCGATCTGCATCTGTGCAGCACGGATCTTCCCTACTCCGTGCACTTCCAGCAGGTCGGACTCGTCGGCCTCGGCAATGGAGTTGGCGGAGTCGTAACCGGCCAGCCTGAGGCGCTCCAGCACCGACTCGCTCACCCCGGGGAGCTCGGAGGCATCGACCCGTAGCATCTCCTCCCACTTCCGGGTCTCCTCCCAAAGCGACTGGGTCTCGATGTCGATCCTGCAGCCGACCAGCTCGCCGGCCAGCCTCACGTTGTGTCCGTTCTTCCCTATGGCGAGCGACAGATGATCATCCGGAACGATCGCCACCATGCGGTTCCTCTCTTCGCCGGAGACCGGATCCTTCTCCTTGTAGAGTTCGACATGGAGAACGTTCGCAGGAAGGAGGGCATTCGAAGCGAGCACCCTCCTGTCCATCGTCCAGGGGATCACGTCTATCCTCTCACCGTTCAGCTCTCGCATGACCGCCTGTACCCTCGAGCCCTTTACGCCCACGAAGGTGCCCACTGCATCTACCCTGAGATCGTTGCTGGCCACCGCGATCTTCGTCCGTACTCCAGCCTCCCGGGCTATGGCCCTCACCTGGACCACGCCTTCCTCTATCTCGGGGGCCTCTCTCTCGAACAGACGCTGGACCAGTACCGGAGTGGCTCTGGAAAGCACGAGCTGAGGCTCGGAACTCTCGGGTTTTTCAACCCTGATGAGGACCGGGATGATCGGGTCGTTCTGGTTGTATCTCTCTCCCCTGGCCCTTTCCTCTGCGGGAACCACCGCCTCTATCCTACCCGCCACCTGCACGAGGATCCTGTTGCGGTACACCTGCTGGACCCTGCAGCGAGGGATTATCTGCCCTATCTTGTCGGCATACTCCCGGTGCACCTGTTCCCTCTCCGCGCTTCTCACCAGCGTCAGGAACTCCTGGCTGAACACGTTGACGGAGGCTCTGTCGAACTCGCTGATGTCCACCGGGACGGGAACCTTCTCGCCCTCCTCGGCGTCCGGCTTGAGCCTGCGCGCCTTCTTCTTCTGAATCTGGAGGTGCTCCATGCCGGGAACCACGTTCTCCACGACATCCAGCATTGCTTCGAGCCTTACGTCCCCGGTCTGGTGGTCCCAGGTGATGTGGATGTCCTGAGGTGTTCCGAACTCCTTCTCGGTGGCCTTCACGAGGGCCTGGTAGAGGCTCTTCACGAGCACCTCTCGATTCACGCCCTTTTCCCTGACCAGCCTCGCCAGCGCGTCTATGCGCTCGTATGTGGACACCTTTCCTCGCTTTCCGATGGAGCAGCCCGGGTGGATGCCCGCGCGCTCAGTCCCGCACGCCGTGACTCCGACCAGGCTGCCGAGGCTCCTCGAGAACCTCGAACGCCTTCTGCACCATGCTCACCGGGATAGTCCTGCCTCCCTCGAACGAGAGGCATCCTCCTGAATAGTCGAGCAGTTCGGCAGTGAAGACCTCCGATTCGCTCTCGACCTTCAGAATCCTGCCGACACTGCGAATCCAGTCCGCTTCCGACTCGAGTCGCCTTCCCACGCCGGGGGATCCGACCTCCAGAATGTACGGGCAGTCGATCAGCATCTCCCTGTCGAGATGATCCTCCAGCATCCTCGAGAACGCCGCGCACTCGTCAATGGTCACCCTGCCGGGCCTGTCCACCAGTACGCGAAGCATGCCCCTTCTCCCCGGCTGGACCCAGGAGAGGTCCACGAGGAGGAGGCCGGCCCTTTCGGCCAGCTCGGAGACCGAGCTCCTGAGAGATGCTGCGTCGGGCAAGAGACCCCTCCTGAATGAATGACAGAAAAACCCCACCGCAGAAAGCCGAACCTCGTGGTGACGGCCTCCGCAAGAGCTTTACAGCAGGGAGATTCTAGCCTCCGGAGAGGATCATGGCAAGAGTCAGCGTCTGTCCGAAAGCATCTCCAGCGATTCCCGCACGGTGCCGTTGGCGATGTCGCTCTCGACCATGTGGAGGAAGGGCTGATACTCCGACATGATGTTGGGTCCGTAGGACTCCCCGGCTTCGATGATCAGTCTGCTCAGATAGGGCCTGGCGATCTCTTCGCCGAGGGAATCTGCGATGGCCTGGCGCGCGGCGACGATCTCCAGAAGCATGGAATCCCTCTGCGTCTCGGAGAGCCGGTAGGTTTCCCCCCCCCACCACGGGCTGCTGAATACCTCGAGGCTCATCGCGAGACGTGTTGCCTCGAGATCGATTCTCCCGGGCTCCGCCGCGGCCATGCTGTCCAGCCTGGCCGCGGCCCTCCCCAGGATCGAGCTCGGCACCCAGGGGGTTCCCAAGCCCATCGCGGCGGCCTGCTGAGGACCGCCGACGGATTCCAGCATGTCGTAAAGCCGCTCCCTGACGGAGGGATCGACATGGTCCACGAAGTCCGTGCCCGATATCATGACCAGCGAGTAGAGATAGCCGTCGAGCAGGATGCACTGCCTCACTCCGTCGAGATAATCCCTCCTCCATTCCGAGGATGGCGAGCGCGAGGAGAGGACGGCGTCGAAAAGCTCCTCGAGGTGTGAGCAGCCCCACGGCCAGAAGGCCACCCAGGTGTATCCCGTGTGGATGAGAAAATCGCCGATGAAGACGAGAGAGTCCACCGACGCCGCATCGCCTGCCCTCGCGCAGCGCATGTGCCTGACGATGAAAGCGACGGGGCGTGAAGGAGAGTCTGCGCCGGGCTGGTCGAGAAGGGCACCCAGCCCGAGGGTGTCTCCCGACAGCCACCTGGCGAGCAGGGCATCGTCGGCCGCGGCATTGGAAGCCGCCTCTGAAAGGCCCCGGAGGAGGTATTCGCCGCGGTCGTCGTGGAAGCCGGTTTCTTCGACAGCGGCGGCGAAGGAGGCCGCGATGCTGTCGGCGCGTTCCGGAACCATGGCCATCACGAGGCCGGCGAACCGGATCATCCCCGAGAGAACGTGCCGCATCTTCTCGGTCGAACCCGGATCGAATCCCGCAAGAGTCTCCATCTGGTCCATCCAGCTTACGTGCGAAGCGTCGAGCCAGCCCCCCAGCGGGGATATGCTCCTGATCTGACGGATGTAGTCGGCCCGCCTGTGGGCGTGCAGATCCCACGCCCGCCTCAGCGAGCGGATCGCATCGGCCGGCCTTCCCAGGCGGGTGTATGTCAGGGCGAAGTTGTTGTGGAGTTCTGCGTAGTCGGGGGCTCTCACGGCGAGGGATTCATAGGCCGCCAGAGCCCTCTCGCTCACAAGGAGGATCGAATCCCTGGAGGGGTTGTATCCCGTCTCGGCCAGAAGCCTCGCCAGCGGCTGGCTGACGGGCTGGAGAACGATGGCGCGCGACAGCCAGGCGCTTCCCAGCCCATACCATCCCCCCAGTTCTCCGGGGCACAGCTCTACGCATTTCCGGAGCATCTCGACGGAGCTGTCGGTGAGCATCGCAGCCTGATAATAGCGGGAGAGCGCCTCCTCCCGCCTCATCCGGTCGCCTGTCTGCTCCCAGGCCAGCGCGGCGTTTCCGGCAAGGTCGAGCTCCGTCTCGACCCTGTCGAGCATCAGGTCCTTTCCGACGAACAAATAGTGACCGGAGAGAATGCTGTTCCAGTAGTCCCTGAGGCTGAGGGAGGGAAGAACGAGAGCCGCGGCCATGAGCGGAATGCCCCAGCCCCTCCTGATGGGCACCGCGTCCCCGCGCGAGCGGCCGGCCAGCAGGAGGCCTGTGAAGAGAGCGAGCTGGAACGCGCCGGGCGGCCATCGGAGAGCCACCGAGATCGACGACTCGGCGAGCAGGGCCGCGATCCCGGATGCCAGCCCCGTCTCGACGAGGTCGGGAGGAGACTTCCTGAAGGCGCGGACGACCGTCCATGCGAGCCCTGCCAGAAGCAGAACCCCGACCAGACCGAGGTCCGTGAGTATCTCCAGGTACTCGCTGTGGGCGTGCAGTGTGTTGTGGCTCACCCCGAGGAGGTTGTACCTGGGGTTCCTGAAGGAAGGGAAGACTATCTGGAACGAGCCCGGCCCGTAGCCCAGCAGAGGCTCTTCCGCGAACATCTCAAGCGCACCGCTCCAGATGACAAGCCTGACCCTCGAAGTCCCGCCCTCCCCCGACAGGTCCTCGAAACGGCTCCTCATGGATGACAGCACGACTGCGAAGGCGACGAGCCCGCATGCGCCGGCAAGAGCCAGGGCCCTCCGGGAGAGCATCTTCTGCCGGTACATCAGGAACAGGAGCATCGCCGTGCCGGACACGAGCCCGATGATGCTGGCGCGGGTGCCGCTGATCACGATCATGAAGATGGTCGACAACACGACGAGAGAGATGAGGAGCACCTTGATATGTCGGCGGATCGGCCGGGAGAGGAGAAGGGCCGTGAAGACCGGAAGCGATGCCGACATGAAGCTTCCGAGGAGGTTCGGGTTGCCGAGAGCGCCCGAGTACCTTCCGCTGGGCCCCAGGTACACGTCCCAGGGGAAGATTATCGCGTTCATCCACTGGGTGGCCGTGTAAATCACTAGGAGCGCCCAGGCCGCAAGGTAGCCCCAGAGAACCGTGTCACGCCCCGGTCGGTCCAGCAGCATCGAGATTCCGCACGTGAACAGACCCAGCCCGGTGAAGGAGAAGATGACCTTGGGACCGTTCACGCTCTGGACTCCGGTGAAGTGTCTGACCGCCATCCATGCCGCGGCGGCGGCCAGGAGGGCGAAGAAGGCACGGCCTGCCCGCAGGTGGACGCCCCTGCCGGCGAACACGGCCGATGCAGCGGTCAGCGACAGGAGGGAGCCGGCGGAGACGTACCCCAGCTCCTTGATCATAATGCTGGATCTGTTGTTCGGATAGAGCCCGAACACCACGACGAAGATGGCCGCCAGGGCGATCCAGATTGCCAGCCTTCTGTGCACGGGTCCTCCCTATATCCTGCTCTGGGCCTGCTTTTCGCCCTTCACGATGAAGAACGCCGTCACGGCGGAGAGAGCCGCCGCATGTGCGAAGACGAGCACCGCCTGATAGGGCTTGAGGGTGGGCAGGAGAAGCGCCAGGGTGCCCATCAGAATGCCGATGATCCAGAGAAGGACTACGGCTTCACGGTGCGAGAACCCTATGCGCATGAGCCTGTGCGCCAGGTGGTTCCTGTCAGCCTGCCACAGAGGCGCCCCCCTGCGCTTTCTGTAGATGACCACCAGGAGTGTGTCCAGAAGGGGCACGGCAAGGACGAGCAGGGGCGAAAACACGGCGATCTCCCGGATCGAGCCGTCCGGTGTGTAAACTCCGAGGACTGCTACCATGCCCAGGGTGAAGCCGAGGAAGTTGCTGCCGCAGTCGCCCATGAAGATCGAAGCTGGATTGAAGTTGAAGAAGAGGAACCCGGCCGAGGCCCCGGCCAGCGCGGCGCAGATGTAGGCGACGGCATAGTTCCTCGCAAGTAGGTTGATGATCGTGAAGAACACCGCGGCGATGGCCGCTGTCCCGCCTGAGAGCCCGTCGGCGTGGTCGAGGAGGTTCACGGAGTTGGTGATGCCGACCAGCCACAGAAGGGTCACCGGTGCGGCCAGCCAAGCGAGCGGGCTGCCTTCGAGAAAGAGCCTGAGCTGGGCTCCCTGGAGCACGAAGTAGATGCCCACGGCCAGCGCCGACAGGGACTGCAGGAGGAGCTTCAGGCGCGGCGAAAGCTCCAGGATGTCGTCCAGAAGGCCCGTCAGTGCTACGAGGAAGCCTCCGGCGATCACCATGAACCCCAGTGAGTGCCAGTCCAGAGGGGTGTCGGCGACGGTTCCCTCCGAGAGCCCGCCCCACAAGAGGAGGCCGACCAGTATGCTCCCGCAGAAGGCCAGATAGATCGCGGCTCCTCCGAGGAGCGGCGTGACCAGCAGGTGCTTCTTCCTGTCGCCGGGCCTGTCCACGAGATCGATCCGGAGGGCCAGACGCCTTGCCTGAGGCGTGAAGATCATCGTGAGGATCAGTGCGCCGAGGAATGCGAACAGCGCGTGCCGTATGGACTCAAGCATCTCTCGCGATCCTCTCGCCGCTCTGATCGAAAAAGTGGGCCTTCCCGGCAGGCAGACCGACCGTCACCGCGTCACCCTGTCGCGCCCCGAACGACGGGCTGCACCTGGCGACGAACTGCAGACCTCCCGGAGTTGCGAGGTATATGATCTTTTCGTTACCCAGAGTCTCCACCAGTTCGACGGAGGCGGGAATGCCGGCCCCTCCAACCGAAACGTCCTCGGGCCTGACGCCCATGATGTACTCGCCGTCGGGCAGGTCGGCCCTCCCGAGGTCGGCTGCGGCTTCCAGCGGCTCGATCGCGCCGGAGCGGCACCTGACGCGGAACATGTTCATCGCAGGGGTGCCGATGAAGCCGGCAACGAAAGCATTCACGGGCCTTTCGTAAAGGGCGAGAGGTTCAGCCACCTGCTGGACCACTCCGTCCCTGAGAACGACTATCCTGTCTCCCAGCGTCATCGCCTCCGCCTGGTCGTGGGTTACGTAGATCATCGTTGCGCCGAGCCTGGCGTGAAGGCGAGCCAGCTCGCTCCGCATCTGCAGCCTGAGCTTGGCGTCGAGGTTCGAAAGGGGCTCGTCGAAGAGGAACGCCGCGGGCTTGCGGACGATCGCCCGTCCTACCGCCACCCTCTGTCTCTCGCCTCCCGAGAGATCCCTCGGCCTCCGTCCCAGGAGGCCCTCCATGCCGAGTATCCCGGCGGCCTCGCTCACCCTCCTGTCGATCTCCGCGCGGGATTCCCCTCTCATCCTCAGAGCGAAGGCCATGTTGTCGAACACGGTCATGTGCGGATAGAGGGCGTAGTTCTGGAAGACCATCGCCACGTCGCGGTCCCCTGGGTCGAGCCCCGTGACGTCGGTGTCCCCGATGAACACTCGGCCCGAGGTCGGCTCCTCGATGCCGGCGAGCATCCGGAGAGTCGTGGACTTGCCGCATCCGCTCGGCCCTACGATGACGAGGAACTCGCCGTCGGCGATGTCCAGGCAGAAATCCGCCAGCGCACGGATTCCCCGGGGGAAGACCTTCGTCACTCCGCGGAACGACACCGATGCCAGGACCCTACCTCCCGGTCACGGCAAGGGACGTCTCGAGGCCCATGAAGGTCGAGGTGAGCGGATTCAGCGGGTCGGTGACGAAGCGCACGCCGTCCACCAGGAAGACATAGCGATGCCTCCCGCGGGGCAGGTCCACGGTGATCGTCCACCATCCGTCCGCGGCCCTCTCCATCCTCCCCGCTTCCGGATCGGGGAGCCCCGAAGGCCCGGCCATCCCGCCCCATTCGTTCCAGTCACCGAGGAGCTGGACTCCGCAGGCGTCGGGCATCCAGAGCCTGAACTCCCCTTCCGCGGTTCCAGGCAGGACGGCGGGCTCCAGCAGGGCGCAGGAGCAGACCGCGAGCATCGCGGGGACCATCAGACGCTTCATCGCAGTACGCCTCCCGCCCTCAGGAGGAGTATCGTCTCCCCATCCTCGCGCCTGAGCTCCAGAGCGGCCGTCGCCCAGCCGAGCCATGTTGCGGCTG
>JAAYTY010000220.1 GCA_012523605.1 Candidatus Fermentibacterota bacterium | reverse complement strand
ATCGACAGGACACACCTCGGGGAGGTGATGCGGAGATGCCACCCCAGGGCATGACCGTGCCGGTCTTCCCCTCGAACTTTCAGAACCCTTGGCAGGTCTCCCGGGCTCTCCTCTACCTCTCCACCTGGAGCGGGGGCCGGCAGGCGACCGTCTGGATCCCCCAGTTCGCATCTCTCCGCAACCACGTGAGAGAGATCGGCAGGAGCGCCGCCGGGGCAAGGGTCGAGAAGCTCGCGAGAGCCCTGAGCCTGTGGCCCGACACCGCCGAGGTCTCCGCCTCCCTGCCTTCCGCCGGAGCCGCCGGGCTCTTCGCAGCCGCTCTGGAGGAGGCCCCGGCTCTGCTGGAGCTCGGCTACCCGGTAGGCGAGGGGCTCGACTTCGTCACCAGGATGCCTCCTCCGGCGGCCAACACCAGGAGGACCCCCGCCCAAATCCGCTCGGCCATGCATCACCTGGGAGGGGACTTCGGACTCTTCAGGATGATGATGAAGGTGCCAGATCCGCACGCTCCATGCCTGCGAGCCGTCTTCTCGGTCTGGCCCAGGTACATGCCTCCGGGAGAGAACCAGCAGCTCGGGCTTGCCTTTCCGGGCCAGGCGATCCCGTCCGTTTTCAGCTTCCGCAGGGATCTCAGGGGCTACTGTCTCCTCGCGGCATACGACCTGGCGCAGCACCTCAGGGTGGTGGAGGACATCCCCTCCGCATTCGAGGGTTTCGAGGCTTTTGCCGGCCAGGAGGGCATGGCCTGATGCACATCTCCAGCTGCGGAGTGGCCCGGGCGTGGACCTGGACGCGCTGCTGGCTCGCCGGCGACGAAGGGACCGGACGGGCGATCCTCGTGGATCCCGCTACGATGGACGACGAGGAGCGCGAAGATGTGAGAAGGCTGGTCGGCGACTGGACCGTGGAGATCGTTCTGCTGACTCACGGTCACCCCGACCACATCGCCGATGCCGCCCGCTGGAGCGAGGAGTGCGGAGCCCCCGTCGCCGGGCATCCCGCCGACCTGCCGCTCTTCACGGATCCGGACCTGAACGGATCCATTCTCTTCGGCGGCCGGATCTCCATCCCGGGGCTGGACAGGGAGCTTGCCGACGGCGAGATGGTCTCCCTCGGGACGGTGAGTTTCGAGGTGCTGCACCTGCCGGGACACAGCCCGGGCAGCACGGGCCTTTTCTCCGACGGGCACCTGATCTCCGGGGACACCCTTTTCAGGGACTCCATAGGTGTAGACAGCATCCCGGGGCTCGGAAGGCTCTGGGGCGCATCGCTCGAGGATGAGATCGCCTCCATAAGGAGGAGGATCTTCGCACTGCCCCCGGGAACCGCGGTCCATCCCGGCCACGGCCCGGATACGACCGTGGGATACGAAATGAGGAACAATCCCTTCGCTGCGCCCGGGATCTGATCCTCCTCCGCTTGTCAGTGTCCGGGAACGACCGTAGTTTCAGCCTTCCGGGGCCGTGCCCCGCTGACTGCGACTGTCGCGGAACACCCGTGGTTGGAGGCCGAATGACTGCGCTGATTCTATCGGTATTATCGGCGGGCCTGCTCCCGCAGACCGGAGAAGTGCCCACTCTCACCCGCGGCGAGAGCATGTCACTCGTCCTGGAGGACGGCGTCTCGTGGGTCAGGATCCTCGAACAGGAGTATGTCTTTCTCAGAGTGACCACCGACGCCGAGGTCGGCATGACAGCCTACGACGAAGGCGAGAAACTCCTCGCATCCTGCAGGCGCGGTTCCTCGCTGGTGCTGTCGGCCTTCGACGGGTACTGGTTCTTCGTGAAGCTCGAGGGGGAGCGGGGCGCAAGGGTCGAGGTGTCCGTCGGGGAGGCGGAGCCTTCGACTCTGCGCGAAGATGCCGCCGCAACCGGGAAGATCGGGCCGGATGAGATGGGCGAGCTCTGGAGGTTCGTGCCTCCCGGCCCGGGCGAGTGGACCTTCCGGCTCTCGGGCGGCGGGGGTTCCGATCTCGACCTCGAACTCTACGGGAGTGGAATGAGCTATCTCGGAGGAAGCTTCGGAACGGCCACCGACGAGACTGTTTCGTGCGGCGCCCTGCCTTCCGAGACGCTGACGGTGGCCGTAGAGCGCTACGGCAAGACGGGTCGCGGCGATTATTCGCTCTCGGTCTCCAGAGCCGGCGAATTCCCCCTGCTCGCCGGCTCCTCAGCGGGAGTCCTGGACGAGAGTCGGGCGGTGGGCAGGTATCTCCTCCCGGTGCGCGGCTCCTGGTCGCTGGTCCGCGCCGGGAGCTCGTCGGACGACGGAGACCTCGATCTCCGGGTGGTCGGCCCCGGCGGGGAAGTTCTTTGGAGGTCTTCGAGCTTCGGCCTATCCGAGGCTCTCATGGTCCCGCCCGGAGTCGACACGCTCGTGATCGAAGTCGTGGCTTTCGATCTGGGCGGATCGGACAGGCTGAGGTACCAGGTTTCCCTGGAGGGAGATCCCGCGGTGGCCATGTCGCTTCCCTTCTCAGTCACCGCCCCCGTCTCCGGCCGCCGGACCTTCCTGACCGGCTTCAGCTCGGACTCGGGCGGATTCCTGAGGATCTCCGCCCTGTTCGAGAAGACACGCAACGGGGATCTGTCGGTCTTCCGCGGGGCCGGCCCCGCGGATCTCGAGATGTCGAGCATGAGGGGGGACGAGAGCCTCGCTCTGTGGGCAGAGCCCGGTGACACGGTCTGGCTGGTTCCCTCCTTCGCGGACTTCACGGACGAGGGGTCGTGCGAACTCAGCCTGTCGCCGCTCGAGGCCCCGGCTCTCGACAGGTCGGCCCGCGGACGCCTCCTGCCCGGGAATCCCGTGGAGTTCCACACCGTCTCGACCGGCCCCGGCACCATCCTGAGCATAAGGCTCGGCGGCACCGACAGGGAGACGGACTTCGACATGACCGTATCGGGCCCTGGGGTGGATCGGACGGCGCAGGGGTGGATCAGCTCCGCGGATGCCGCCGGTGACGAGGAGATAGCATTCTTCTCCCCGCGGGGCGGCACATACGCTGCGACAGTCTATACCTACGAGAGAGCCGGCGAGGGGGAGTACACGATCACCGCCGACCGCATATCCTCGCCTCCCCTCGCGCAGGCCTCCCCATCCCGGGAGACCTGGGCCCTCATCGCCGGGATAAGCGGATATCCGTCGGCCGAGGAAACCCTGGACCGTGCCGTCATGGATGCTCTGGACCTGTTCAGGTTCGCGCGCAACACCCAGGAGGTTCCCGGCGACCACATCCTCCTCCTCGTGGACGGGATGGCCACGGAGGACGCCTTTCTGGACGGGATCGAATCGCTTGCGGAGAGGGCGGGCCCGGAGGATTTGGTGCTGATCTTCTTCAGCGGCCACGGGAACCAGCTTGCGCCGGGGACCGGGGGGCCCGAGGAGATCGATACGATGAACGAGACGATCTGTCTGTACGACGAGGAGGTGGTCGACGACGAGCTGGCCGGTGCGCTCGAAGCCTGTCGGGCCCCTGTGGTGCTGGTCCTGGATGCGTGCTTCTCCGGCGGGATCGTGAACGACTTCGAGGGTTTCGGGGGAGTGATGGTGCTGACCGCCGCAAGGGAGGACAGGAGCGTCAGCGAGAGGATCCTGACTCCGATCTTCCTCGAGGGTTCGAGGGGCGCCGCCGATTCCGACAGGAACGGAATTGTCACCGCCCGCGAGCTTCTCGCGTTCGTGGATGAAAGGCTCCAGCTCATCTGTCCCTCGTGCGACGCCGTTCTGCCGCCCGGAGCCACGGTATGCCCCGAATGCGGCGCGAGGCTCAAGGGCGAGAATGCCGTGCCGAGGCCCGAACAGGGTGACTTCCTGGATGACGACGCAGAGCTCTGGCACTCGCCAGGGAGGTCCCGGCATGGAGGATAGGGATCTCCACCCTCTCGAGAGGGCTCTGCTGGCCTATCTGTCCACACGGCCGGGCGCCGACGCCGGTTCGGCGATCGCCGATGGGGCGATGGAAGACGAGGGCTCTTTCAGACGGGCGTCGCAATGGCTTCTCTCCCGAGGACTGGTGCGCGAGGCCTCCAGCGCCACCAGGATGCTGGTCGAGCTCGGCCCCCTCGGGCGCGAGTGCCTCGAAGCAGGGGCCATGCCCGAGACGATCCTCTACGGGAAGGTCCGCTCCGGCGTCTCCGATCCCGTTGTTCTGCAGTCGGATCCGGCGTTCGATGCAGCCAGGTGGGGAAGCGCCCTCGGAGCCCTTCTCAGGACGGGAGCGGTCGAGAAGACCGGGGAGGGGCTGAAGCCCGGCCGGAGCGACGCCTCCCTATTCGAGAGGGTCTGGACCCTGGTGTACCGGCCCCTCGCCGAAGGGACTCCCGTTCCGCTCGACGGCCTTCCCGGGGATGTCAGGGATTTCGTGCTCCAGAGGAGCCCGAAGAGGGGCCGGGGCAGGGCGGAGTTCTCCGTGACCGAAAGGACCGTGCAGGTGCTGGAGATCACGCCGGAGGGGCGGCTCGCGCTGGAGACCTCCGAAGGGGTTCTCACGGGAGCGCTTACTTCCGACATGCTCGCAGACGGCTCCTGGCGCAAGGCCAGGTTCAGGAGGTACTCACTCGACATGCCTCCTGCCAGAATCCACGCGGGGAGGCTGCATCCCTACCGCCAGTTCCTGGACGCGGTGAGGCGGAGGTTTCTGGCCATGGGTTTCAAAGAGATGAGGGGCTCCATCGCCGAGAGCGAGTTCTGGAACTGCGACGCGCTTTTCATGCCGCAGTTCCATCCCGCCAGAGACATTCACGACGTCTATTTCCTGGACGGATGCAGGGTCGAACCCCCGGAAGAGGGGATACTCGAGAGGGTCGCGCGCACGCACAAAGACGGCTGGGAATCCGGGAGCAGGGGCTGGGGTTACGACTTCAGCACCGAGACCTCGAGGAGGACGGTCCTCAGGTCGCAGGGCACGGCCCTCTCGGCGAGGACCCTGGCGTCAGGCCCAGACGTACCGGGCATGTATTTCGCCATCGCCCGCTGCTTCAGGTACGACCAGGTGGACGCAACCCACCTTCCGGACTTCTTCCAGGTCGAGGGGATTGTCCTCGGCCGCGACATGGATCTCCGCCATCTTCTAGGGCTCCTGGGGCTTTTCGCGGCGGAGCTGGCCGGAGCCGGCGAGTACAGGTGCCTGCCCGCCTACTTCCCGTTCACGGAGCCTTCGGTCGAGCTCTTCGTCAGGCATCCCTCGATAGGCTGGATGGAGCTGGGCGGAGCTGGGCTCTTCAGGCCGGAGGTGACCGCACCTCTGGGCGTAGACGTTCCGGTGATCGCGTGGGGCCTGGGGCTCGACCGGATGGCCATGGTGGCAATGGGGCTGTCGGACATCCGCGATCTCATGACCGGGGACCTCTCCAGGCTGAGAAGCATGCGCGTGCTGCCCGACAGGGTCCTGGGAGGGGGCGGGGGCCGTGCCTAAGATAGAAGTCGACCGGGCGGACCTGCTTGCCCTTGCCGGACTGGACGGCATTTCCGACGAGGAGCTGGGCCTCCGCCTCGCGATCCTGAAAGGCGAACTCGATCTGAGACAGGGCGACACCCTCAGGATCGAGCTGAAGGACACGAACAGGCCCGACCTGTGGTGCGTCGAGGGCGTGGCGAGGGGGCTTGCCGCTTTGGACGGACGCCGGAGGCGCAGGCTCTCAGGAATGCCCGAAGCGCGCAGGGAGCTGTATGCGGACGCGTCGGTCGGAGGCATCCGTCCCTGGATCGCGGCCTTCGCGGCCTCCGGCCCGCCCCTCACGCCTTCCGCGGTGGAAGCCCTGATAGCCGGCCAGGAGAAGCTGGCCTCTTCCTTCGGCAGGAACAGGCGGACCGCCGCCATCGGCTTCTACAGGTTGAGCGATATCGAGTTCCCCGTGCGATACTCCGCCGTGGATCCGGGTACGTCGTTCCATCCGCTGGGAGAGGCTTCGCTGATGACGCTGTCCGAGGTGCTGGAGCGCACGGAGGTCGGAAGACGGTATGCCGCCCTTCTGGCGGGATGCGATGCCTATCCGTTCCTGACCGACGCGGTCGGACGGCCTCTCTCCTTCCCGCCCGTAGTGAACAGCGAGAGCACCGGGAGGGTGCGCGAGGGAGACACCGACCTCTTCTGCGAGGTGACCGGAACCGACTGGGGAACCGTCGGACTGACCTGCGTGATCCTCGCCTGCAACCTGGAGGACAGGGGATTCGACATCGAGCCGGTGGAAATCGTGTTTCACGGCCCGGCACCAGGGGAAAGGGCCAGGATCGCAACCCCCGTGAGAAGGCTCGACAGACTGGCGATCGACAGGGAAGGCATCCGCAGGATCCTGGGCACGGTGCCTCCGGACGACGGAATCGAGTCCGCCCTCCGCCGGATGGACTACGATTCCTGGAAGGTGGAGTCCGGGAGGGTCGAGGCCGAACTGCCGCCCTACCGCAGGGACGGTCTGCATCCCGTGGACCTGGTCGAGGACATCGCCGACGCGATCGGTCTGGAGTCCTTCGAGCCTCTCATGCCCTCGGCGTTCACGATCGGTGCGGCCGCGCCTGTCGAGGATCTCTGCGACGCTCTCAGGACGGCAATGATCGGCATGGGCTTCGAGGAGATCATGCTCCCGGTCCTGACGTCCCGGTCGCGTCCCGGGCTCGCTCCCTCGGGAGGCCCCGCTCTCATCGCGAATCCCATGACGCTCGAGTTCGGAGCGGTGCGGAACTCCCTGATACCCGGACTTCTCGCGGTCGAGGAGCAGAGCGGCAGGGCGCCGTATCCGCACAGGCTCTTCGAAACGGGAGAGGTCCTGCTCGTGGAGCCCGGCGGCGCAGCGGCCACGAGGGTGCTGATCGCGGCCGCGGTGTTCGGGAACGAGGCGGCGTTCGGCGATGCCCATTCCGTGCTCGCCGCCATCTGCGCCTCCAGGGGGCTCGAGGCTCGCCTGGAGCCCGGCTCGGATCCCCGCTTCATCGAAGGCAGATGCGCGAGGGTGATGGTATCGGGCAGGCACGCCGGAGTAGTCGGAGAGCTGTCCCCTGCGCTCTTGCACGAAGCGCGGGTGTCAAGGCCCGGCTCCGCGTTCGAGCTGGACGCCGAAACCCTGGCAGGCTGATTGCCGGGCCTCTTCCGGCTCGAATCCGCATACGAGCCCGCGGGAGACCAGCCGGGCGCGATAGAGAGGCTGATCGCCGGCGTCAGGGCCGGCATGGAGTGGCAGACTCTCCTCGGGGTCACCGGTTCCGGGAAGACCTACACCATGGCGAGGGTCATCGAAGCCCTCGAGCGCCCCGCACTCGTGGTGAGCCACAACAAGACGCTGGCCGCCCAGCTCTACGGGGAGCTGAGGGGGTTCTTCCCCGATGCGGCGGTGGAGTACTTCGTCAGCTACTACGACTACTACCAGCCAGAAGCCTATCTCCCGGCCCAGGACATGTACATCGAGAAGGACGCGGACCTGAACGACGAGCTGGACAGGCTCAGGCTGAAGGCGACCACCTCCCTGCTCTCGCGCAGGGACGTGATCGTCGTGGCGTCGGTGAGCTGCATCTACGGGCTCGGGAACCCCGCCTCCTTCAGGCGGACATGCGTCCAGGTCGAGAGGGGGCAGACTCTCCATCCCGAAAGGCTGCTCGCGAGACTGGTCTCGATCCAGTACGAGCGGAACGACGTGGCTCTGACCAGAGGCAGGTTCCGGGTGCGGGGAGACGTCGTGGACGTGGTGCCTTCCTATTCCGACACCGGTATCAGGATAGAGTTCTTCGGAAACGAGGTCGAGAGCATCCGCCAGATAGATCACTTCACCGGCGCCCTGAAGTCGGAACTGCCGGCGGCGCTTATCTATCCAGCGAAGCATTTCGTCACCACAGAGCCCGACCTCGTCAGGGCCATGGCTCTCATAGAGGAGGAGCTCGCGCAGAGGCTGGCGCACCTGAGGGCGCACGGCAGGATGCTGGAGGCGCAGAGGCTCGAGTCCCGCACGAAGTACGACCTGGAGCTCCTCGGGCAGACCGGCTACTGTCCCGGCATAGAGAACTACAGCAGGCACCTCTCCGGCAGGGTCTCCGGCGAGAGGCCGAGCTGCCTGCTGGACTACTTCCCGCCCGACCGGCTCGTGTTCATAGACGAGTCGCACCGCACCATACCCCAGATAAGGGGGATGTTCCACGGCGACAGGTCGCGCAAGGAGACCCTGGTCGAGCACGGATTCAGGCTGCCCTCGGCGCTGGACAACAGGCCGCTCTACCTCGAGGAATTCGAGTCGGTTGCCGGCCAGAAGATATGCATGTCGGCCACCCCTTCGCCCTACGAACTCGAGCGCTCGGCCCAGGTGGTCGAGCTGATCGCTAGACCCACCGGGCTGGTAGATCCCGAGATAGTCGTGCGCCCGGCCTCCAGGCAGGTGGACGATCTCCTGGAGGAGTGCCGCAGGGTCATAGCCGACGGAGGGCGGGTGCTCGTGACGACCCTCACCAAGAAGACGGCCGAGCATCTGGCCGCCTGGCTGGCTGAGGCCGGCATCGAGGCGAGGTATGTGCACAGCGAGATCGACGCCTTCGAGCGTGTCTCCATCCTCCGCGACCTGAGACTGGCGGAGTTCGACGTCCTGGTCGGCGTCAACCTGCTCCGCGAGGGGCTCGACCTGCCCGAGGTCTCCCTCGTGGCGATACTGGACGCCGACAAGGAGGGGTTCCTCAGGTCCCGGACGAGCCTCGTCCAGACCGCCGGCAGGGCGGCCAGGAACCTCGCGGGCAGGGTTCTGCTATATGCAGACGAGATCACCGATTCCATGAGGGAGGCCATGGAGGAGACCTCCCGCAGAAGGGATATCCAGTTGAAGTACAACGAGGAACACGGGGTAGTACCAAGAACCATGGTCAAAACCAGGGCCGAGATCCTCCAGGCGACCAGCATGGCCGACTCCTTCAGGGACAAGGGGGAACCCGGCGTGGCCGAGCCTCTCCCGGGGGACCCGGCCGAGGCGGCCGGTGAGATAGAGCGCCGGATGCTGGCCGCCGCCTCGCGGCTGGACTTCGAGGAAGCGGCCCGCCTGCGCGACCTCCTGCGCAGGCTGACCCGCCCCGAGAGGGGTTGACACCCCCCGTGCTCATGCGAATACTACCCGTGCGAAGAGAACTCAAACCCTAGAAAGGGGGTTGTTCATGAGAAGGGTGCTTTTCGTCCTCGCTGCTCTGGTTGCCGTCGTTTCCGCATCCAGTCTGAGGCTCGAGAGGCCTCTCTACATCGGAACGACCGACGAGTTGATCCAGTACGATGACGGCACAGCCTACTGGCTGACGTGGGGTGGTCTCTACAGGGGTGTGTGGTACAGCTCCGACGACTTCGCTCCTGGCGCCTCCTTTTCCGCCGAGAACATGGAGCTGTGGTTCTACCACCACGCGAGCTATCCCTGGGACACCGGTTCGTTTTATGCCGAGCTCTACACCGGCGATGCGGCCGGCCCTGTGACCCAGCTCGACCAGACTTCGGTCACCGCCGCCCACTACGCTCCCTGCTACGCCAACTACTCCTCTCCCATCGACTGCGGGACCAACTGGTGGGGCCTGATCAACACCGAGATGTCCGCCGGCGGCTGGCCCTCGGTGCTCGGCGACAACACTCCTAACAGCACCGACCACAGCTTCTTCAGCGATGACTTCGTCGTCTGGGAGCCGTGGATAATCAGCGGTTCCACCGCCAACGACTACTTCGTCCGCTTCAACGGACAGTTCGGTCTCGAGAGCGAGACCTGGGGCGCCATCAAGGGCCTGTACCAGTAAGGCACGAGCCCTGATCGGAACCGGAGCGCCGGCTCGCGAGAGCCGGCGCTCTTCTTTCGTACTGCATCTCCCGGAGGTGGCCCCCGCATGAGCGTCGTCGTCGCAAGGACGTCCGGATTCTGCTGGGGAGTCCGCAGGGCCGTGGACATGGTGCTAGCCGAGATCAAGAAGGGGCGCGGGCCGTTTCTGGTCTTCGGCCCTCTCGTGCACAACCCACAGGTTCTCGGCGCCCTGGAAGAGAGGGGCGTCGGCATGTCCATGGACCCGTCCGATGCCGAAGGAGGGACGCTCTTCATAAGGACCCACGGGATCACACTGGAGGAGCGGGCTTCGGTCGAGAGGCCCGGAGTGAGCGTCCGCGACCTGACCTGTCCGCGCGTGGGCAGGGCCCTCGCTCTTGCGCGATCCAGGAGCCGCGAGGGTTACGAGGTGGTGATCCTCGGCGACGAGGGGCACCAGGAGGTCCGCGCCATACGGTCCTATGCCGGCGGGGAAAAGGCGTTCGTGATCTCGGGCCCCGGCGACGCAGAAGACCTGCCTCGGCTCTCGAAGCCGTTCCTGATGACCCAGACGACCCAGGACTCGGAGGTCTTCGAAGCGGTGCTCGAAGTCATGAGGAGGAGGTTCCCGGCGCTGGAATGGGAATCCACGATCTGCGAGTCCACAGGCATGAGGCAGAACGAGCTCAGGAGGCTCCTCCCGAAGGCCGACTGCGTGGTGGTGGTCGGCGGGAGGGAGAGCGCCAACACCGCGAGGCTGGCCTCGATCGCGCGCGAGGCGGGGCTCCCCGTCTTCCAGGTCGAGTCGCAGGACGAACTCGACCCGAAGACGCTGAAAGGCTTCAGGAAGGTCGTTCTGACGGCCGGCGCCTCCACTCCGAGCTGGGTCATCCGACGTGTCAGGGGGCGCCTGCTGGAATTGCAGGGCGAGAACGTGGGAAGGGCGCTTGGGGCGGTCAGGACCATGGTGCTGGGAAACTTCCACGTTCTCCCGGCCGCCGTAGCGATGGGCGCCGCCTCGGCCGTCGTCGTCGGAAACGCCGCGTGGATGCCCGCCATCCTCTCCGGAGCCCTCGCCCTTTTCGCACTGCAGGGCCTGCACACCGTTCTGGAGGCCGGCTTCTCGCCGACCCCGGGAGAGGAGAGACGGGCCTTCGTGGTCAGGCGCCGGAATCCGCTCACGATCTCCTACTTCTCGGCTCTCGCCTTGTCGGTGGTGCTATCCGCCTTCCTGCCGCCCCTGTGGGGCGCCTTCCTCGCCGGCGCGGTCGGCCTCTTCGCGGCATACTCACTCCCGCTTCTTCACAGTTCCGGGGCTCCCCCGTCCGGCGTGCGCTCCGTTCCCGGCTCGCGGGATCTTCTCTTCTCCTCGTCCTGGGCGCTTCTTGTGTGCATCGTCCCCTACCTAACCCTCGGCGGCCCGGCGGGGCCTCCGGCGGTGGCGATATGGTCGCTTCAACTGGTTCTGCTGCTAATGGGGAGGTCACTTCTGCTGGATCTGGTTGACCTCCAGGGGGATGCCATGCTGGGGCGGGACACCATTCCGCTGACGCTGGGCAGGCGGAGGAGCGAAGCGCTCTTCTGGACCTGCGCGGCGCTTCCGGTGATCCTCGTGGCGTTTGGATTCGCCAGGGGGCTTCTGCCGGCGCCGGGACTCGGCTCGTTCGCCGGGAGCCTCTGGCTGGCCGCAGGGTACAGACTGCTGATCCGCAACCCGTTCCCGTCCGAACTCTCCGCCAGGCTGGCCGCCGACGGAAGCCTCTTCGCAGCCGGAATCGTGCCCTTCCTCGCAAGCATCATCTTCGAAGCCCGGGTCTTCTGAGACCTCGTCTCGCGGGGCCCGTCTTTGCATGTTCGGGCTGAGGTGTCGCGTTCCGGAATCCGTCGGAGGGGGTGGCCCTGTTGATAGAGAGATACAGCGTGCCCGAGATGGAGGCCGTCTGGTCCGACGAATCGAGGTTCGGGAGATGGCTGGAGATCGAGCTGCTCGCGGTAGAGGCCAGGGTCCGTCTCGGGCAGGTTCCCGCCGCCGATTTCGATAAGCTGAGGGCGGGCGCCGTGTTCGACCCGGCGCGAATCGCCGAGATCGAGTCGGTGGTGCGGCACGATGTGATAGCCTTTCTCACTTGCGTCTCCGAGGGCCTGGGTCCCGAGGCGCGACACATCCACTACGGCATGACGTCGAGCGACATCCTCGACACCGCCCTAGCCACCCAGATAAGGGATGCCGGAAAGCTGGTGGCGGCGGCGCTGGACCGTTACTGCGGAGAGCTCGAGGGGCTCGTCAGGAGGGGGCGGGGGGTGGCCTGCATCGGAAGGACGCACGGAATGCACGCCGAGCCCACCACTCTCGCCCTCAAGTTCGCCGGCCATCTCGCCGAGGCCCGCCGTTGCGTCCCGAGGCTCGACCGCGCTTTGGAAACGGCCTCCACTGCGAAGCTATCCGGAGCCGTGGGCACCTACGCCCACCTCGATCCCTTCGTGGAGGAGTTCGTATGCTCCAGGCTGGGGCTGCGGAGAGAGGACGTCGCGACCCAGGTTGTCGCGAGAGACCGGATAGCGGAACTGGTCTGGGCGCTGGCGATGATCTCCGGTGCCCTGGAGCGCTTCGCGACCGAGGTCAGGCACCTTCAGCGCACCGAAGTCGGGGAGGTGGAGGAGAGCTTCGGAAAAGGGCAGAAGGGCTCCAGCGCGATGCCCCACAAGAGGAACCCGGTACAGAGCGAAAGGCTCTGCGGTTTCGCGAGGCTCATGAGAGGCTGGCTGGCGGCGGCCATGGAGAACACGGCGCTCTGGCACGAGCGGGACATCAGCCACTCCTCGGTCGAGAGGTTCATCCTGCCGGACGCCTTCGGGGTGTCCCTCTACTCGCTCGAGAGGGCCGCGGAGCTTGCCGGAGGGCTGGTCGTCTTCGAGGATCGAGTCGCCGCGAACCTGGGTTCGGCCGGCGACAGCCACCTATCCCAGACAGTCATGCTCGCGCTGATCGACCGGGGGATGGGGAGGATCGAGGCCTACGAGGCCGTCCAGGCGGCCGCGGCGGAAGCCGCCCGATCGGGCCGAGGTTTCCTGGCGGCCGCGGCCGGGAGCCCCGTGATAGCAGGTCTGGTCGGGCCCTCGGAACTGGAGGCGCTCTGCTCCGTCGACAGGCAGCTGCGGAACGAGGCGCTGATCCTCTCGCGCCTCGGGATCGAATAGTCCGAGTGGCGGAACACGCCGCCGTTTCCAATATTACGAAATCAATGAAGGTTCGTCGCAGCCCTGAGTGAGGTGATGGAGTGCTCCAAGCATTGTACGGTCTGGCCGCCGGACTTGTCATCGGCGGGTTGGCGTTCCTCTGGTACGTCTCGAGCAGGAAGGCCGAGACGGCGGGCTACCGGGAGAGGGTGAACCAGCTGAACCGGGAGGTGGCTTCCCTGAGGCAGGACTGCCATGAGGCCTCGTCCTGCACTCAGGCGCAGGCCAAGGAGATACAGCATCACAGGGATCTGGCCGTGCTGCTGCCGGAGCTGGTGAAGCAGATATTCAGCGCCCGAACCTCGACCGAGCTGGCGGAGTTCGTGTCCCGCGCCATCAATCTGATGACCGGAACCGAGAGGATGGCCGTCTTCCTTGCCGACCGAACGGGCCGCAGGCTGGGTCTGGTGCTCGAGAAGGGGCTTTCCAGCGTCCTCAGGATGCCGCTTTCGCTCGGTGTCGGCGAGGGCCACGTGGGCTTCGCCGCGGAGACCGGCAGGGTCTTCTCCGCGGAGGATTTCTCGAAGGAGAGCGCCCTGGTGAAGAAGCAGGTGGAGGATTCGGCGCTCCCCGTGTACATGCCCGAGCTCGCCGCCCCGATGACCAGCCAGGGCGTGCTCTATGGCGTCCTCTGCCTCAACGACATTCCAAGGACGGCCACGCTGGTCCGGGAGCGCGTGAGGGCCATAGCGGCCATAGCCGCCGCTGCCAACGAGAACATCCGCCTCCTGGAGAGATTCGAAACCGCCGCCGATCTCGACGTGGACACGGCTCTGCCAGGCAGGAGCCAGCTCCGTCCCCGGCTCGACTCGGAGCTGGAGCGCGTCAGGAGGTTCTCGAGCCCGCTCTCCGTAGTCGAGCTACAGCTTCCCGACTGCCTCGGCTCGGACAGGCTCCTGGCCAAGGAGGTCATGCGCATGTGCGCCAACTTCCTCAAGGCCACGATGCGCAACATAGACACCGGCCTCAGAACCGCGCGGGACAGGCTTCTCCTGCTCCTGCCGGGAACCGGTGAGGACGGCGTGGGCATAGTCGCCGACAGGCTGTCGAAGGAGCTGCCGGGAATGACAAACGAGGAAGGCGACAGGATCAGCGCCGTGGGCATGAAGTGGATCACCTGCCATCCGTCCGACGAGCTCACCGTCGAGGCAGTGAACGGCAGGCTCGACGGGACAGTCTTCCAGGAGTACAGGGCCTGACTTCCGGCAACCCCCGTTCCGATATCGGACCGCTTCTCGAGCGCGAGCTGAGAGCCCGGGGCCTCTCCATGTCCCTCGACGAGGCCATGGTCGTGGCAGGCTACGTCGGGCGGATGCCCACACCTCTGGAGCTTCATCTCTTCGACACGATGTGGAGCGAGCACTGCTCCTACAAGAGCTCGAAGAAGCTCCTTTCGCTGCTACCTACCGAGGGCCCGGCCGTCGTGCTCGGCCCTGGCGAGGACTCGGGCATAGTCAGGTTCGCCGTCCACGAGGGCGTCGAATGGGACATCGTCGTCGCCCACGAGAGCCACAACCATCCTTCTCAGGTTCTTCCGGTCGAAGGCGCCGCCACCGGTGTCGGAGGGATAGTGCGTGATGTTTACTGCATGGGTGCCAAAGTAATAGGCACTATGGATCTTCTCCGGTTCGGCGACCCCCGCGGTCCCAGGGGGACATCGGTGCGAGCCGTAGCACGCGGGGTCGTTCAGGGTATCT
>JAAYTY010000219.1 GCA_012523605.1 Candidatus Fermentibacterota bacterium | reverse complement strand
GCAGCCGCGAGGAGCGCGCCGGGCAGGGGGTTCGATTTCGTGTTTCTGCATCACAAGCCCACCGACAGCTCGGGAGAGGACGGAGATCCATTCGCGAAGATCGCGGCCGTCGAGGAATTCGACGCGATGCTCCCCGGCCTCGTCTCCGCCGGCTTCGACGTCGTATGCGTCACCGGTGACCACAGCACGCCCTGCGCCATGAAGCTCCACAGCTGGCACCCGGTGCCCCTCCTCATCCACGGAGGGCCCCAGCGCACGGGCATGAGCAGCGCCTTCTCCGAGAGACAGGCCTGTTCCGGTGCCCTCGGCACGATCCGTGCCGTGGACCTCATGCCCATCCTGCTGGCCTCGGCGGGAAGGCTGGCCAAGTATGGAGCCTGACACTGCTCCGCCCCGGGTCGATCCGGCGGCCATCGAGCGGATAGCCTCCCTCCGCCGCGAGAGGGACGCGGTCATCCTGGCGCACAGCTACCAGCCTCCGGAAATACAGGACCTGGCCGATTTCGTCGGGGACTCGCTCGAACTAAGCCGCGCGGCGGCGGCCACCCCCCACCGGACGGTTGTGCTGTGCGGCGTTCGGTTCATGGCCGAGACGGCGTACATCCTCGCCCCCGAGAAGACCATACTGATGCCCGCCCCCGACGCCGGATGCCCTCTGGCCGGCTGCATGACGCCGGAAGACCTCGTCGCGATGCAGGAATCCTTCCCGGGCGCTCTTCCGGTTGTCTATGTGAACTCCGGCGTCGAGCTGAAGGCTCTCGCCTATTCGTGCTGCACGAGCGCCAACGCCGCAGCAGTGGTCGAAGCCGTGCCCGCCGACGAGATCATCTTCGGGCCCGACAGGAATCTGGGCCTCTTCGTCGAGCGCCGCACGAGGAAGAGGATGAGGATCTTCCCCGGAAGCTGCCCGCCACACGCAAGGCTCACCGCGGGCGACATCGCACTGGCCAGGGCATCCTGGCCAGACGCCGAGGTGCTGGTCCATCCCGAGACTCCGCCGGAGTGCTGGGATGCCGCCGATCACGTCCTGGGAACGGGGGGCATGATTGCCAGGGTCGCCGCTTCGGGAGCCTCCAGGTTCATCGTCGGGACGGAGGAGGGCATGTGCTACCGCCTGGGTCGGCTGTTCCCGGGCAGAGAATTCCGCACAGCCGGGAGCATCCACTGCCCCAACATGAAGAAGACCACGCCCGGGCTCGTCGCCTCGGCCCTCGAATCCATGGAGACCGCCGTCAGGTTCGACGAGTCGCTCAGGGCCGCCGCGCACGCCTCCGTGATGAGGATGGCGTCGATTGGGTGACAGCCCGCCCCTGGTCGGACTGACCGTCAACTGGGTTCCTGTCTCGCCGCCCGAGGACGCTTCCTGCGGAAGGTGGGCATACCGGCTCAACGGCAGCTATGCCTCGCTGATCGAGTCGGCAGGCGCGGTTCCGGTCGCGATACTCCCCTCGGGACGAACCTTCCCGTCGGGCAGGGAGAGGGATCTCGACCTTGTCGTGCTCACCGGCGGCGGGGATCCTGACCCCTCCCTGTATGGCAGGACGCCCGACGGCTGCGTGGATCCGGAACTCGAGAGACCCCTCTGGGAGATGGAGGTCTGCCGTGGATGCATGTCCGAGGGGATTGCCCTGATGGGCATATGCCTCGGCATGCAGATCATCGGCATCGTCTCCGGCTCCGCCCTGGTGCAGGATCTGCCCCGGACCCCCGGCGGGAGGAGCATACATTCAGGCACTGCCGTCGAACCGCTCTCACACGGCGTCGAGCTTTCCGAAGGCACCATCCTGCGCTCCGCGCTCGGGAGCACGCGCATCGTCTCCAGCTTCCATCATCAGGCCCTCGAGTCGGTTCCGCGGGGTTTCGTTCTCGCCGCTTCGGCGCCGGACGGGGTAGTCGAGGCCGTGGAATCATACGATCCGCTCGTGCTCGGCGTTCAGTGGCATCCCGAGAGGGATTCGACCGGAGTTCCCATCGTGAGAGCCATGCTGGAGAGGGCGGTGCGCGGGAGATGATCCTGTCGGCCGTGCCCAGGAGGGTGGAGAGGGTCTGGGGCTCGCTGGATGCCGGCGGGACATGCCCTGTTGGAGAAGTCTGGTGGCTCTACCACACCTTCGACGGATCGAGCGCCCTCCGGGATGCAATGACGGGGAAGCCCGCCGGAACCCTGGCGGAACTGGCCGGGCGATCCGGCCTCTCGGGACCGGCTCGATATCCCCTCCTCGTAAAGACCCTCCATACGGCCGACACGCTTTCCGTGCAGGTCCATCCCGGAGCGTTCGGCGGGCCCGACTGCAAGGCCGAAACGTGGCTCTTTCTGGAAGTCGCTCCCGGTTCGGTGGTCCATGCAGGGCTGATTCCCGGCTGCGGGAGGGAGGATCTGCGCGCGCTCTCCGACACGGGCGGGATAGCCGGAGCCCTTGGGGAGTGGAGGGTTTCGAAGGGCGACATCATGCACCTGCCTCCCGGCACGCTGCATGCCCTCGGGGGAGGCATGGAGGTGCTCGAGAGCCAGCGCAACTGCGACATCACGTACAGGCTCTTCGACTGGAACAGGAAGGGCGCCGACGGGAGACCCAGGGCTCTCCACGTGGACAGGGCCATGGAATGCGTCGATCCGGAGAACGGCGTTCCGAGGCTGGGCTCGTGGGGCCGTGTGCCCTGCCTCGACGGCGCAGGGTATCGAATGGAGTGCGTCGAGGGCGGATCGGTGGAGATGGAGCACGGGTGGATGTTCTTCGTGATCTCCGGCACCGCCTGCGGAGGGATTGCCGGCGCTCCGTCCTGCCTGGTGGCGGACGGCCCCTCCCGTCTGGAGGTGGAGGGCGCCGGTGTGATGGCTGCATGGGAGGGACCCTGATGAGGAGAGATCTGCATGCCGTGATCATGGCGGGCGGCAGGGGGACCAGGTTCTGGCCGGCCTCCACCCGGTCGAGGCCGAAGCAGTTCATGGATCTCCTGGGAGCCGGGACGCTCCTCCAGAACACCGTGGCGAGGCTGGAGGGACTCTGCCCCATGGAGAGAATCCTCGTCGTGACCGGCAGGGACTTCGAACGCGAGGTGATGTCTCAGCTCCCCGGGCTGCCGGTCGAGAACCTCCTGCTCGAGCCCATGCCCATGAACACCTCCGCCTGCATCGGGTGGGCGGCGTCGGTTCTGGCGGACAGGGGCCTCTCAGGCGACCTGATGGCCGTTCTGCCCTCGGACCACGCCGTCTCCCCGCCCGAGGGCTTCAGGGAGACCCTGCTCGATGCCTGCAGGGCCGCCGATGCCGGCTGGCTCTGCACGGTGGGAGTGAAGCCGGACAGGCCCGCTACCGGATACGGCTACCTGGAGGCAGGAGGGACCGGAGACGGATTCATGGTGGTATCGAGCTTCAGAGAGAAGCCTGATTCAGAAACCGCGGAAGCCTTCCTCGCCGGAGGAAGGCACTACTGGAACGCGGGCATTTTCGTCTGGCGGGTAGAGACGATCCTGGACGAGATTCGGAGGCATCTGCCGGAGCTGTCGGACGGTCTGAAGAACTTGGGGCGGACGACGAAGGCTTCGACGGGGCTTTACGCTCGTCTTCCTTCGATATCCATCGACTACGGCGTGATGGAGAAGGCATCCAGAGTCGCGATGGTGCCCGCGCGGTTTTCGTGGGACGACGTGGGTGACTGGCCCGCCCTGCGCAGGAGCGGGGCATGTCGCGGAGAGGCCCTTTTGATAGGCAGCAGCGACTGCACGGTATGGAACCCAGGGGGTCTGACCGTTCTGATGGGGCTGGAGCGGGTGTCCGTCGTGAACTCGAACGGGGTGGTGCTGGTGATGAGCGACGACTACGCCCAGAAGCTCAGGGACGTTGTCACGGGCCTCGAGAGGGACAGACCGGAACTGGTCTGAGCACGGGGGAGTATCAGCACCCTGGAGCCCGACGTGAGCCAGTCGTAGGCCCATTGCGCCGTTTCTCTGCCCAGCCTTATGCACCCGTGCGAGACCGGTCTTCCCAGCATCGAGAGGGCCCTGTTCCCCGGAGCCTGATGGAAGCCCAGCGCTCCCGAGGAGTCTATGCAGATCCAGTAGGGCATCCTCACCATGTAGATGCTGGACATGGGGGCCCTCAGCCTGTATCTGACGCTGAACTCGCCGGTCGGCGTGGCATGGCCCTGCATCCCCGTGGAAACGATCGCGAGGTTCGCCTCTCTGCCGTTCTCGGTGAATAGGACGACCTGTCTGTCGATGATGACGGTCGCCTGCCTTCCGGTGCGGGCCTCCTCGGAAGCCCCCGCTCCTCCGGGCAGACCGATAGACCCCAGCAGGAGGCCCAGCGCGAGCTCGAGCAGGGCTATGCAGTGCAACTCCTCCGTCACCTCCTTTTCCGCGGGGGTCAATAGCTATTCCGGCCCGGAACCGGCGTCAAGGCCGTCTGTTGACTTGAGCCATGAAAGTCGTAGGTTTCGGAAAACCATAAACCCGATAACGAAATGGAGGCATTGCTTTGTTCGGCAGAGTACCGGCTACTCGAATGGCGCTCCTCATCTCCTGCCTCGTCGCTGCCGCCTGCGCATCGCCTGCCGTGACCGGCATGAGAGTCCACATCCAGAACGGCGAGTACCAGGACGCCATTCACCTCGCGGACAGCGTCATCGCCGCGGGCGATTCGCTGGACGCCCAGGTCTGGCTCCTGCGCGGAAACGCCCAGGGCACGCTCAGGGACTGGGAGGGGGCTTCCGAATCGTTCTTCAGAGCATGGGAGATCGATCCGGCCCTCGCCCCAGAGCTGGCGGACTTCTGGTTCGTCTTCTACAACACGGCCGCGATGCACTCCGAGGCCGGTGACGTCGAGGCGGCGATCCAGACCCTCGAGGATGGCAAGAGAGTCGTGCCCACGCGCCCGGAGTTCGACCAGATGCTGGGAGACATCGCGCTGGGAAATCAGGACTACGATCTGGCGGTCCGGCACTTCCAGACCGCATCCGATATCAGCGACCAGCTCATCGCGAGTCTCGAGCAGCAGAGGGATGCGGCTCCCGAAGAGCAGAAGCAGGCCTACCAGGACATGATCGACAACGCGATCGGCACTGCCATCCTGTCGTACTACAACGCCGCGATGCTGCACAAGTCGCTGGCCTCCATGTCCGAGGAGCCGGAGGCCCATCTCTCCGCCGCCGAGACCCTGCTCTCGAAGGCCCTGGTCTTCGATCCGACCAATGCCGACGTGCTCAGCCTGCTGGCCCAGGTGTACCTTCTCGAGGGTGATTTCGACGGCGCCATGCGCGTGTTCGACGACGCTCTCGAAGGCATCGATGCGGGTCTGGCCGAAGGCTGGCTGGCCCCGGAGGACGCCCGGTCCATGCGTGGAGACATCATGCTGACCCGGGGCGTGGCCCTTCTCGAGATGGAGCAGTTCGAGCAGTCGGCAGCCGCCCTCGAGAGCGCCCGCGAGTACTCAGGCGACAGCTACGTGATTCTCGGCAGTCTTGCGCAGGCCCGCATAATGATGGAGGACTACGAGAACGCCCTTGCCGTGCTGGGTACCGCGATCGCCCTGCCCGGACTGGCCCCCGATGAAATGGGCAACCTCTACTACATGAAGTTCGCGGCCCTGACCAAGATGGAGCGCGATGCCGAGGCCGCCGATGCGCTCGAGATGGCGATCGAGTTCGTGCCAGGCAACCCCGAGTGGTGGGAGTACCTCGCCAGCACCTACAGCAGGCTGGGGCGCCGCAACGACGCCATCGAGGCCATGGAGACCGCCCAGGAGATCAGGAACTCGCTGGGCGGGAACTAGTCCGCGTCTCTCGAAAACAACAGGGGGGCCGGCTCGCGCCGGCCCCCCTTCCACATCCCGGTGAAGCGGCGGTCTATCGCCGGGAATCCGGCTACTGGCATTCCTCCAGCGATACGAGGATCTGATTCTTCTCGACCCTGTCGCCCCTGCGGACCATAACGCTGCGAACACGGCCCTGGATCTCCGAGCAGACCTCGTTGTGCATCTTCATGGCGTCGAGGAGCAGCAGGACCTGCCCCGGCGAGACCCTCTCGCCCTCCCTTGCTCGAACTTCCACGATCGTTCCGGGGATGAAGGCTCTGACCTCGCGCCGGTCGGGCAGGCCGGGGAACGGTCTCAGGCTCCTGCGCGGGATCTCGGTCTCGTAGCGGGTGGAGTCGACTTCGAGCTCCTCCCGGTCCATGGGGTCGTGCGTCGTCATACCGGGAAGTTGCCGTGCCTGCGCAGCGGCATCGAGTGTGTGGAGTTGCGGCTGACCGCCAGGACCGACACGAGTACCTCGCGGGTCTGCTGGGGGAGGAGGATGGCGTCCACGTAGCCCTTCCCGGCGGCGACGTACGGATTGGCGAACTTCTCCTCGTACTCCCGTATCTTCTCGCGACGGGTGGCCTCGGGATCCGGGCTTTCCTCTATCTCCTTGCGGAAAATGATGTTGGCCGCACCCTCGGACCCCATGACGGCTATTTCCGCGCTCGGCCACGCCACCACGAATCCAGCGCCCAGATGCCTGCTGCACATGGCGATGTAGGCTCCTCCATAAGCCTTGCGCATTATCACCGTGATCTTGGGCACCGTGGCCTCGCTGTAGGCGTAGAGGAGCTTGGCGCCGTGTCTGATGACGCCCATGTGCTCCTGGTTGACG
Organism: Candidatus Fermentibacterota bacterium; assembly: GCA_012523605.1. GTDB lineage: Bacteria > Fermentibacterota > Fermentibacteria > Fermentibacterales > Fermentibacteraceae > JAAYTY01. The sequence continues at coordinate 5,356 of JAAYTY010000219.1, read as the reverse complement.
CCCGGCAGGTACCCCGGTGTGTCCACGAGCGTGAGAAGGGGGATGTTGAAAGCGTCGCAGAAGCGGATGAACCGCGCGGCCTTGTCGGAGGCGTCAACGTCGAGAACTCCGGCCAGCACCCTGGGCTGATTGGCTATCACTCCGACACTGCGTCCGCCGAGCCTCGCGAATCCGGTCACGATGTTCCTCGCGTAGTGCTCGTGCACTTCGAGGAAATCCGAGCCGTCCACCAGCCCCCTTATGACCTCCTTCACGCAGTATGCCCTGCGTCTGTCGTCGGGGATGATGTCGGGGGAAACGGGCTTCTTCGGCGGCCTGGGGGGTGCTTCCGGGGGAAGCTCCTGCGAGCTGGGGGGAAGGTAGGACAGGAGGCTCCTCACCTGCTCGAAGGCCTCGGCCTCCGAGCGGGCGTAGAAGTGGGCGTTGCCCGTAATCGAGGCATGGGTCATGGCTCCGCCGAGGTCCTCGGGCGATATCTCCTCGCCGAGCACGGCCTTGATCACCTGCGGGCCGGTGATGAACATGTTCGAAACCCTGTCCACCACGAAGACGAAGTCCGTGAGCGCGGGGGAGTAGACCGCCCCTCCCGCACAGGGCCCGAGTATCACGGAAAGCTGGGGTACGACACCGCTGAGCTGGGTGTTCCTGTAGAAGATCTCCCCGTATCCGCAGAGCGAGTCGACCCCCTCCTGGATCCGTGCGCCGCCCGAGTCGTTTATCCCGATGAGCGGTATCAGCATGTCCCTGGCGCAGTCCATCATCTTGGTGATCTTGCCGGCGTGGGCCCTGCCAAGCGAGCCTCCGGCCACCGAGAAGTCCTGTGCGAAGACGGCGACCGGCCGTCTGTCCACCCGGCCTATGCCGGTCACCACGCCGTCTCCCGCGAGCTTCTTCGCGCTCATTCCGAAGTCCTGAGCGGAGTGCTCCACGAAGAGATCGGTCTCGATGAAGGAGCCCTGGTCCAGCAGGAGATCCAGCCTCTCCCTGACCGTGAGCTTGCCCTTCTTCTTCTGGCTCTCGAGGGCTTCCTTGCCGCCTCCGAGGAGGAGGCGCGACGCCCTGGCGAGGAATTCGTTTATCCGGCTGATTACGGACATGAAGATCCCTTCATGTTTTTGCGCTTTCTGTTGCGCGGTACCGGGAGACTCGTCGGAAACCGGATACTGCTCGGCCCAGGGGGAACTGTCAAGAAGAAGCCAGCACTCTCTCGACTGCGGCCCGGTCCGCAAACCCCAGGACGGCGGCCCACCCCAGGCGGTTCCTGGCGGAGGCAGGCAGGGGGATTCCCGTTTCAGCGGCTTCGATGTACGCCACGGCCGCCCCGGCGATGTCGCCTGCGTTCCAAAGACATGAGGCCAGATCCAGCCTGATGGCACCGGCCCCCGGGGACAACCTCAGCGCCCTCTCCAGATAGCCGGCGGCAGTGCCGTGCCTTCCCTCGAATGCCTCCACCAGCCCCCTCGTCCAGAGAGTCGTCGGCGTGACGCTCAGCGCCAGGGCCGAATCCGACAGGGCTGCCGCCTCGTTCCCGAAGCCGGCGCATTCGAGCACCAGCGCCGAAACCGCGAGCGCCCACGGCCGGCTGCCTGGCGCATCCGCGCAGGCCATCGCCGCCAGGACCGCCTGCTCCTCCAGCCCCGCGACATGCAGGCATACAGCAGCATAGCCCAGGGAGTCCCCTCTTCCGAGAAGCCCCGCCTCGGCCTCGGAATGGACGCTCGGGGGGATCCACGGAAGCCGGTTCGACATGCCCTGCGCCCCGGAGGTTCCCCGGGCGACGATCGTGACTGACGCGGCGAGACAGCTGTCGCCGATGGAGAAGGCCAGGGCTTCGGCCTCCTCGAATCTGCCCTGTCTTGCGAGAGTCCATGCCGCCAGCGTGACTATCTGCGGGGGCGGCTCGTCTCCGAACGGCTCCCCCGAGAGGGCGGCGGCCAGCATCGCCCGGGTCTCCGGGTCGCTCGATGCCTGTGCAACTGCCATGGCCTCCTCCGCCCTGCCCTCCCTCTCCAGCAGGCAGCAGGCTACCCACCTCGGCGGCTCGAACACGCCCAGGCTGCAGGCTCGGAGCATCTCCCTGCCGCTTCCTGCGGCGATCAGGTAGGGCGGGCACTCGAGCAGGCCGGCAGGGGATAGCGGATCGGCGAGGTCGAACGCCAGATCCTCGAGGCCAAGGCGCCGGAGGAGGTCGGTCCTCGCGTAGGCCACTGTAAGGCGGTCCCAGTACACCGGTGCCCAGCCGGGCAGAGCGGCAAGGAGGAAGGCGGACGAGCCCGATGCCTCGGGCCAGTCGTAGAGGGCGAGTTCGATGTCCCTGTCCTCGATGGTGGCCAGCTGGAGCGTCGCAAGAGACGAGTCGGGCATCTGCGCGAGCATCAGATACTCGGCATAGAAGTCCTGCGGATAGAGAAGGCACCTTCCATCCATGTAGAGCGGAAGCCTGGATCCGAACCTGTACTGGAGATAACCTGAGATCTCGTTGGTGTTGAATACCCTGCCATAGAGGGAGTGCTCTTCCAGGAAGTCGGCCAGCCCTGTCGGATAGATCTCCCACACCATGCCCGGCCCCAGCTTCCTGGGCGGCCCGAACTCTCTGGGGAGCCCCGCCAGGAAGGGGATGACCGCGGCAATCCCCAGGAGTGCGGCCGGCAGGATCCTCCCGACACGAGGCAGATGGGCCGGTATCGCCACGATCGCCGCCAGGGCCAGGAGTTCGATGTTTCTCGCCGCGAAGACGCTGGATACGAAGAGTGCGGCGAGCATCGCCGCATCCGCACCCGACGGCTTCCTGACGTGCCTGCGGGCCAGGATCAGTCCCGACGCCAGCGACAGCGCCAGCAGGGCCGCGGCGGTTCCCGCCGTTCCGTATCTGGGATCGAACGGACTCCACCACTCCCTGATGGAATCCCTGAAGAGCGGCTGTGCCAGGAAGGCGGGCAGGTATTCCAGCGATCCGAATCCGTTGGGATGGATGCCCGATACCGCGAGGGCGGCGGTCGCCAGAAGGGCGCCCGGGAACATTCTCCTCCAGCGTCCGGCCAGGGCGTCGCAGACGGGGCCGATCGCGAGGAGGAAGACGCCCATCACGAAGCCGGCATGGGTATTGACCCAGAGCACCTGCAGCGGCAGGAACACAGCCCACCTGACCGCGGGTCTCAGGTCGAGCGTGAGCAGGAACAGATACAGGGAGAAGAACAGGTCCGTGAAGATATGGGGCCTCTCGAACCATCTGGCCTGACTGACCGCGAGCCACAGGACCGAGGTGAGAACGACGCCGGGAGTCGATCCGCCCCTCCTCCTCGATGCGGCGACGGCGAGGGCGACCGTTCCGAGCACGACCGCCGACTTGAGAACGGTGAGCCCCGCCGCTCCGCCGAGCCTCCAGGCCGCCGCAAAGGCGGTTTCGGCAAGCCATTCCTGCTGAATCCATCTGTGTCCGTGCATGGTCCAGGTGAAGGGGTCTTCGGTGCGGACGGTTCCAGTGTCGAGGATGTCCTCGCCGTTGCGCAGATGCCAGAAGAGGTTCTCGCTGTATACCGGAGTCAGGCAGTAGAGCAGGCAGACCGCGAGGAGCCCGGCGGACAGCAGGCGGTCAGCGGTAGAGATCAATCAGGGCCTCCAGCCTGTTTCTCGCCAGATCCGAACCGACGGTCGCCAGAGCCATCGCGGAGAGGCTTTCGCGCTCGGCCGGGGGGCTCTGAACCGCTCTTCTTGCGATCAGCTCCGCGAGGTAGTCCCTCGAGAAATCGTCAGGACTGGAGAAAACGGCGGAGAAGACCTCCATCGCATCCCACCCGGGCCGAACGCAGCCTTCCGCCGTGAAGAGGAGCCCGTCGAGGCGGAGGAAAGGCTCGTCCCAGCCCCTCGTGGCGACCACCGGCCGTCCCCCGATGGCCGGGGGCAGAGGGCTCGCGAGCCGCAGGTCGAAGTATATGCCGTACATGTCGGCAGGGATGATGTCGGGACGGACGTCGTCGAGGTCCGTGTTGTAGGCGGCATAGAAGGCGTCGTGCCCGATGGTGCAGAAGACGGCCTCGAGGGGAGCTCCCCTCAGCATGTCCCTCGAACCCAGGCAGGCCGCTACGTCGCGCGTCCTGTCCGACCGGAGCAAGCCCGATGCCGCCGACGCGGCGACCAGCACCGCCGCCGCTCCCGCCGCCGCGGCCCCCCGTCCTGCCATCCGGTCGAAGCCCCTGGCCATCGCGGGCAGCAGGATCACCGGCAGCACCCAGAGGAGGCTGCCCTTGTCGGGCATTCTGTAGCAGGAGAGTGCGAGAATCGAAATCGCAAGAGCGGCCGCCTCGGCACGCCGGAGCCTTCCGGAGAAGGCCAGGAACAGCGCCATGACGCCGGCGGTCACCGGGCCGAATCCGGAGACAAGCTCCGCGGGGAAGGCCGGATCGGGAAGCGAAAGCCTCCCGCGGTAGAGCGTCAGGTACGCCGCGACGCCCTCGACGGAGGCCGGTCTTCCGTAGTGCATCGGTTCCGATCCGGGAGCGACTATCGGCGTGTAGAGAGTCAGAGTCGCCGGAACCGCCGCCAGCAGAACGGAGAGGGCCGTAAGCCTGGCCGTGCGCGCAAGCGCGAGGGGGGCGGCGAGGAGGGCCGCCGGGTGACCTCCGAAGACTGCGAGCGAGAAGCAGTAGGGACTCAACGGACCTCCCGGGGCGGACAGGGCGAGCAGCGTGAGGACGATGGCCAGCGGATGGACTTCCACGCAGTTCATCTGCGAGAACACTGGCGCTGAGAACACCAGGATTGCAGATACGGCGAGCGAGGAACCCTCGGATCTCCCCGAAGTCCTTGCCCATGCGGAGGCGGCCAGAATCGCGGCTGAAGCGCAGAGAGCCGACAGGAAGCGGCACGAGGCGTATCCGCTGCCTGGAAAAATCCTCAGGAGGAAGAGGAGAAGGGGGTAGCCGGGCGGATGGGACACGGCCATCCTCTCTGCGGCGACTGCGAACTCGCTTCCGTCGATGGAGTCGAAGCCCGGGGGGCCGGTTATCAGTGCCAGCAGGCCGGCTGCAGCGGCCAGCACCGCCGCCCTCCATCCGATCCCGAGCACGGGAAGCCGGTACAGCCGGACTACCTTTCGTCTTCCCCGCCCCGTTGGAGCGGCTCTCCCGCCATGACGGAGATGACCACGTCATCGGGATAGAGGCTCCTCGCATAGGCGAGGTGGACAGCCAGCCTTTCCCGGTCTCCCGCCCCGGCCGCGGCCGCGCAGAGCATGCGCATCGTGGTCCTTCCGGGCCTCTGCTGGGCCATGGCAGACCTCTCGAGCAGGGCAAGGGCACTGTCCGGGCTGCCGCAAGCGGCGTACCAGGATGCACAGGTCTCGAGCACTTCGGGCGAG
>JAAYTY010000218.1 GCA_012523605.1 Candidatus Fermentibacterota bacterium | reverse complement strand
TTTCCCCCGGCATCTCGGCGATATCCCCCGGCAGACAGGGAGCCTTATCAAAAGATGTGGAATGTTTTACCGGTTTCTTAAGTTTCTTTAACCTGATACCGATCGAAAGGATTTGCCCTGTCGAAGTCGGGGAGGTACTCGCCGGGGGAGGATAACGGATCCTGGACGAATCCTTCCCGCAGGCCGGCCTCCTCCAGCGCTTCCAGAGCGGCTTCGTATTCCCGTTCTCTGAGCCTCCTGGAGAGCAGCGGGAACTCCATCGCCCGGTGGAGTGGATTGTACTGCGACATGAGGCTTATCGAAATATCGGGCGAAATCCCGCGCGTCAGCAGGAGGAGGGCTTCCCCTGTCCGTGACATGTCGTTGGGAAGCACGAGGTGCCTCACGAGCACCCCTCTCACGGCAGTGCCCGCGGAGCCTGTTTCGAGAGGGCCCGCCTGGCGGAACATCTCTTTTATCGCGGCCAGGGCGGCTTCCACGTAACCGGGGGCGTCCGAGCAGGCCCGGGCCTCCTCGTCGCCGCCGTACTTGAAATCCGGCAGATAGATGTCGAAGATGCCGTCCAGGAGTTCCAGAGTCTCGACGCTGTCGTATCCGTTCGAGTTGTAGATCAGCGGGCGGTCGAGTCCGCGGCGCACGGCGATCACGAGGGTTTCCAGTATCTGCGGAACGTAGTGCGAGGGCGAGACGAATCCGATCGTCGGACAACCGGCAGCCTGCAGGTCCAGAAGATTCTGTGCGAGAACGGCAGGCTCCGTCCGAAAGCGCTTGGCGGTCTGGCTTATCTGGTGGTTCTGGCAGAAGACGCACGCGAGGTTGCAGTGTGCGAGGAAGACGTTGCCCACCCCGGCAGACCCGCCGAGCACGGGCTCCTCTCCCCTGTGGATCACGACCGAGGCCACCTCGAGTTCCTTCTTCGCACCGCACCACCCCTTTCCACCGGCCAGCCTGTCCGCGCCGCATCTTCGGGGGCACAGGCGACAGGGGCGCAGAAGATCCCGTGCGGCCCTTGCGCGATCCTCCAGAACCCGAACGGAGACGCGGGGCATACCCTCAGCCCGCCCCGTCGGCCAGCACCATGCGGTAGAGTTCGTTTCGGCGAAGCAGTTCCTCGTGCTTCCCCTCGTCGTACACCCGGCCCTCGTGGAGGAAGAGGACCATGTCCGCCCTCCTCGCGGTGGCCGCCCTGTGGGTGACTACGAACACGATCCTGTCACCGCCCTCCATCCCCTGCCAGAATCTATCCTCCAGGTCAGCGTCCAGAGCGGCGGTACAGTCGTCGAAGAGGCACAGCGACGGCTCGGCGGCAAGAGCCCGAGCTATCGCCACCCGCTGTCTCTGCCCGCCGCTTACCCCCGAACCGCCCTGGCCGAGGCGGGTGTCGATTCCGGCCGACAGATCCCCGGGGGGCATGTCAGCCAGCTCGAGCGCGCGGCAAAGCTTCTCGCGGGAGATGGATCTCCCGAGAAGGATGTTGTCTTCGACCGACTCGCTGAAGAGCATGGACTCCTGCGGGACGTAGCCCGTCTCGCGGGCCAGGTGCGCCGCGCCGATGTCCTCGAGCTGGAGGCCGTTCAGCCTGACCGAGCCCTCGCTGACCGGCAGGAGGCCCGCCAGCATCCTGAGCAGGGTCGACTTGCCCGATCCCACCTCGCCCACAACCGCAACGGTCGCCGGAGTCCTGACCGAAAGGGTCACTCCGGACACGCCGCAGCCGGGGCCGTAGGAGAATCCCGCGCCTTCGAGCGACACCTCTCTGATGCGTCCGGGATCGGCGCTTCCAGCGCACACCCGTCCGGCCGGGAAGTCGAGAATCTCCTGCTCGCGATCGATGGAGGCGAAAGCCTGCTTCGAGGTCACGAACAGGTTCGGTATGTCCATCATCGGCGCAAGCAGCATATCGAGATAGACATAGAAGGCGTAGAGGTCGCCGACGCCCAGCCGCCGCCGCACTACGAACAACCCGCCGACCAGGAGAACCGTGACCTTTCCTATCTCCCCGATGAGCACGTAAACCGATTCGACCACCATTACGAGCCTGGTGATGCCGAGGTCTATTTCGAACCGCTTGTCGAGCAGCCGCCTCAGCCTTCCAGCCTGTCCCTTCTCGGCCCTGTACGCCTTGATGATCGTGATGCCCGCGAAGGTGCTGTCCAGCAGCTCTCCGGTGTGGCTGGTCGCCCTTCGGCTCTCGTCGATGCGGCGCCCGAGGCTGTGCTCGACCCTGTAGAAAACGAAGAGCATGAGCGGCAGAGGCACCAGGGCGAGCAGGGTGAGTTCCCAGCTCATCCAGACCATCACGGCGAGGCAGAAAAGGAGCCGCGACGCTGATTCCACGGCCCGGAAGATGGCACTGCAGCTGAACCAGGCGATCCGGGGGTACTCGGTGATGTCGTCGGTGAGCCTCGTGGCGATGTCTCCCGGCCTGAAGCGGTTGAAGAACCTGTAGTCCTTCTCCGTCACGCTGGCGAAAACCCTGTCTCGAACGGCGACTCCGATCTTGGAATTGAGCCAGGCGCGCGCGCCGGGGTAGAAACCCGCCACCAATCTTCCGAGTGCCACTGCTCCCAGTATCAGCAGGAAGCGGTTGAACTCCCTCCCATCGGACGTGAGCACCCGCTCCGTGTTCTGGAGAAGGTATCGGAACACCAGGGGGAACGCGAGCGCCACGGTCGCCGAGACCAGCGTGAGGAACACGAGGAAGGCCAGGTGCACCCTGTGGGGGCGGTAGAACCCGAAGATCCAGCGGAAATACCTACGCATGCGCCATCACCTCCCCCGAGAGCTGGAGCCGGCAGAGACGGGCGTACAGCCCGCCCCTGGAGAGCAGTTCCCCATGCGTTCCCGACTCGACGATCCCGCCTGAATGGACAACGAGGATCTTGTCCGCGTGGACGACCGTGGAGAGCCTGTGCGCCACCACCAGCGAGGTTCTTCCGCACAGCACCCTTTCCATGGCTTTCTGTATCCTCTTCTCGGTGCCGGGATCGACCGAGCTGGTGGCCTCGTCGAGCACCAGTATGTCGGGCTTCCTGAGCACAGCTCTGGCGAAGTTCACGAGCTGCCTCTCCCCCATGGAGAGGTTCTGGCCGCCCTCGCTTATCTCGCCGGACAGCCCGCCGGGAATCCTCTCCAGCAAATCCGCCGCATCCACGGTGGCGAGAGCCTCCTCCATCTCCCGCTCGTCGAACGATGGATCGAACACCGTGAGGTTCTCGCCGAGCGTGCCCGAAAAGAGGCTTACATTCTGGAGAACGAGTCCGAGCCTCCTCCTCCACACGTCGAGCTTGAACGTCCTTCTGTCTAGCCCGCCTATCGTGATGCGACCCTTCTGCGGCTCGTAGAAC
>JAAYTY010000217.1 GCA_012523605.1 Candidatus Fermentibacterota bacterium | reverse complement strand
TTAAAGAAACTTGAGAAACCCTTTCTGATTCACCCTCAAAAACTTATGCGGCACGACCCGGTGATTCTGGACACAGGCTGGTAACCTTCCACCAGGGGTTTCTCAAGTTTCTTTAACCTGATACTATCGAGATACTATCGAGGAGGCGGCGGTGCTGGCCGCCGCCTCCACAGGGGGTTCCCGGGGTCTAGAAGCTGTAGTACACGCCACCCAGGATGTTGGGTGAGTTGAAGGTGCCGAGATGGCTATAGCTCGTTTCGAAGTCCTCTCCGCCGGCTTCGATCGTGGTCGTGGCCTTGTCGTACCTGAAGCCGAACTCGGAGAAGAAGGCCACCCTTTCCATGCCGGGGACCGCGAAGTCGGCCCGCATGACCGGCAGGATCGAGAGGTCGCTGGTCTCCGGCACGTCCTCGCCGTCCTCCTCGCTGGAGGTCTTGGCATAGAGCAGAGTGCCACCGATGCTGAAGACGGTGTTGGACGGGCTGGCAATCACGTAGAAGCCGGAGCCGCCGATCGCGAATGTGCTCATGCTGGCATCCCAGTCCTCGTCGTCCTCGTAGCTCGACTTCGCGTAGCCCAGAAGAGCCTCGATGCGGAAGTCGGGCGAAAGGGCGCTGCCAAGCCTGAGAAGGGCGACGTCGGTCATCATGGCGTCGCCGGCGGTCTCCACATAGACGGGAAGATCGACCTGCTTGAAGCCGAGCGAGAAGCCGCCGGCCGCCGCCGTGCCTGCGAGTGCGAATGCAAGAGCAGCCGCCACGAATCTCATCCTGTTCTCCTTTCCTGCCCCAAGGGGCAATTCCTGGTTATCGCACGGAAGTTACACCAAACCGGGCTGGGAAGCCAAGTCCCGGTCCGTCACAAAGATTCCCAGACCAGCCTGAATGCCAGGTCCGCCTTCTCCGGACAGCAGAGCATGTCGGCGAGAACAACGATACCTGCCATGCGGCCGTCGGGCATCAGAGCGACAATCGCAAACGAAGCAGAACCCTCCCGGCGTTCTACGATTCCATACGTAAATGTATCTAATACAACGATATCCTCGAGGGATGTTCCCGCGAGAGGCGAGGCGACCTCCTCCCTCAGGCAGGGGTTTCCGAGACCGTGCGCCAGCATGCTCAGGAGTTCCAGCGCGTCGCCGGGGGTCGTGATGACGGTTGCGGAGGCGTCTGACGATGACAGGAAGGTGCTCCCCGGTCCCTCCGATTCGAGCCAGCGCTCGATTTCCGCGGTACCGAACGGCATCGAATCGCCCGTCGCGCCTGCCGACTCCGCTGAAGCAAGCATCGCTGCAGCGACCAGTCCGACCCCCCCGGCGTCGAACGGGCCTCCGTCCCCTCTGACGAAGGTGTCACCCGATCCGAGATCGGCCACGGCGATGCCCAGCCTGACCCCGGGAAGTTCCATGGCCGTCTCGACCGCATCGGCCACCCTTTCCATGTCTATCCCCGGAAGAGGATGGTCGCCGGACAGGAGCAGAGGGCCCGGCTGCGGAACCGGTTCGACCGGTATGATGACGAGCAGGGCCAGGATCGCAGGCAATCCAGCTCCCGGTGCGGCCGAAATCGCGAAGCCGACTATCTCAGAGCCTCCCAGACCATTCGGAAGGCCATGTCCGCCAGGTCAGGGTTCGAAAGCTGGTCGGCCAGAACCACAATGCCGATGGTCCGTCCGGCGCTCAGCGCCACCACCGCGGCCCTGCACCTCCCGCCCTCGCCCCTGGAAGAGAAGCCGTAGATGGGGGCGGAGCCTGTCTGAAGGTCCTCCAATGGAGTACGGGTGAACGGGTTCCTCGCGAGCCGCCTCACGTCGGGATCGTCCAGCCTGCCCTCCACTATCGCGAGCAGCTCCATGCAGTCCGCCGGGGTGGAGATGTTGGGATCTATGGCCGGAGCGCCGGGCCAGAGGAGCTGGGTTCCGGAGTAGGTCGTGGAGGAGAGCCCCTTGCGGGAGAGCCATTCTGCGATGCCTGCGTCGTCCATCCTCTCGCCTATCCTCATTGTGGCCTCCAGGTCGCCCTCGCGGGCCATTATCACCTGGTCGGCCAGTGTTTCGTGGCGAGACGAGAGGGTGTCCAAGGGAACGGTTCCTGCGGCATCGAGGTCGATCGCCATGGCCGCCAGGATAAGCTCGGGGCTGCCGATGTCGAAGGTGCCTCCCTCGGTCTTCACGAAACCCCGTCCTGTGGAGAAGTCGCGCACGGCTATGCCGAAGTGGCCCCCTCCCATGGCTATCGCCGCTTCCGCGGCGTCTTCGAGCCTGTCGAGGTCCACCGTGGCGGCGGTTATCACAGTATCGGGGTTCACGAGGATCGAAGGCGTCGTTCCCTCTTTGGCGGAGCCGTGAGAGCCCGCGGCAAGCACTGCCGCCGACATTGCGAGGAAGATCGTCATATAAGTCCTTTCGACGGGCGGGCGGAGGTCACTCCCCTGCCGTTGTGAAGAGCCTCAACCCCGGTATCTGCTGGAACTCGAAGTGGAAGCCGACGCCCCTGCTGCCGGGTGCGGACGGATGGGTCGGCACATCGTCCACCAGGACCTTGGCGTAGAATCCCTGATCCGCCAGGCTGACGAACAGAACCGTTCCGGGTTCGACCGCGACCGAGTCGGAGTAGCCACCGGAAGGTGCAACCGACCATGGGGCGGATGCCCCGGCCAGAGGCGAGGACCAGCCGTTGCCCAGGGGAGGGGCGTCGCCGGCGAAGAGCCATGCGGGCTCCGGCTGGCCTCCTGCCTGTCTGCAGTGGATGTTGTACAGGCTGTCGGCATAGTCGTAGAGATAGCTCCCGCAGGGCGTCAGGCTAGCCGCATGCACGGCGCCGGCGGGAGCCATGTCGTCCCAGATCGTGTAAACGGTGTCGTTGAGAACCGGCATCGTGGATGCCAGAGTGTCGAATCCCGGTGACTCTGACTCCCCTGTGAAGCCTGTGACACCGTAGGCTCCTGCTCCCGGGGCGTCGTGCACGTACAGAAGATCCACAGTCTCGCCCAGGAGAAGGAGCGAGCCGGCCGAATCGGCCGCGAAATAAACCCGGTAGCCCTGCGCACCAGGCAGGGGATCCCATTCCAGGGTCACCGTGGTGCCCGAGCAGGCGTCTTCGTCCAGCCGGAGACCCTGCACGTTGCCCAGCGGGGAGTGGCTGACGACGAGGGTGCCGTCGCTGTAGTCACATCGCTCCTCGCCTCCCTGCGTCAGGACGGCTCTGATGTAATACTCGTTTTCCGGGAACTCCGAGCAGTCCCACATCCAGCCCGTGGATTCGATCGAGAGCGAGTCCACGAGGAGGATCAGCCCTGTGGACGGGTCCGTGTCGGTATCGGCGTAGAGCGCCACCCTGGGATCCTGCCAGTCGTCCGCTTCCACGACCCACTGGATGATGTAGCTCTGATCAGCGGTTGCGCCTCCGGAGGGCGGGGCGGTGACCGCGATGTAGAGGTCGTCGGATGGGTCGCCGCAGGCGGCTGCCATCATGGCGGCTGCACACAGCGCGATGGGCTTCATCCGGGCACCTCCTGGCCTGTCGTCCGAATCCCGCTCTCCCCTCCCGGCCGCGGACACGGGAACGGGAAGGGGCGGGAGTCGCCTCCCGCCCCGTGCTATACCCGGAAAGATCCTACTGGTTCGTGGTGAAGAGCCTGATGCCCGCCTGGGGCTGGATCTCGTAGGTGAAGGCGATGCCGGTGCCGTTGGACGAGCCGCCCACCGGGCCCTCGAGGTCGTTGATGTACATCTTCGCGAAGTAGCCGTCGTAGAGTTCGCAGAAGATTACGTCACCCTCCCAGACCTCGCCGTTGTCCCACCAGCCAGCGCTGACGTCGGGGGCTGCACCGGCATTGTCGCAGCCGGGATCGCCGAGGCCGATCATCCAGGTTTCGTTGCCGTCGCCGAACGGGCCGTAGTCGCCGCTGTAGAGGGCGGCCCTGCCGGGGTCGGTCCACGGATCGTAGGCGTAGATGTCCTGGACGAAGGCGCTGGAGCCGGCCAGGCCGGTCTCGCCCGCGGTGAGGCCGAAGATGAAGCCGGAGTGCCAGTCGGCCGGGGCGTAGTTGTCGTAGATCTCGTACTCGGTGGTGATGATGTTGGGCATGGTGCTGACCTCGGAGGACAGGGCCTCGGAGGTGTCGCTGCCCTTGTAGGCCTCTACGGCGTAATAGCCGGCGCTGGAGGCGGTGTGGGTGTAGGTGGTCGTGGTCACGTCGCCGACCTCGGTCCAGGTGCCGGAGGAGGTGGCGCGGAAATACACGTTGTAGCCGTCAACATCGGACACGGCATCCCAGTCGAGATTGATGTCGACGCCGTCGGATTGCGCCCAGTCCACGGTGAGCCCGGTGACGACCGGCAGCGTGCCGCCCTCGCCCCCGGGGTTGTCGCCCTCGCATGCCGTGAGCAGCACCAGAGCGGTGGCAAGACCCATGACAATGAACCTCTTCATCGCCTCTCCTTTCAGAGGTTATTTCGAAGCAACGGAAGTCAACATACGGCCGCTCGGGATGTCTGTCAAATCACTCCCCTATTCATTCTCCAGCAAGCGTATGGAGTTCTCGGCCGCCGACCGCACGTCGAGCTGCCGATCCTCCGCCAGAGCCTCGAGCACCCCCACCGCGGTCGAGTCCCCGATGTCGCCCAGAGCCACGGCCACCGCCCGCCTCGTCCGTGAGCAGGGATCATCCGCCAGCGATTCTATCACCGGCAGGGAGGCGGGGTTCCCTATCTGCCCGAGGGCGGAGATCACGGAGATGTTCGTGGCCGTGCTGTCGGAGGGAAGCATGGCCTCGAGGGGCAGGCGGGCCTCCTCGCCGCCTGTGACGCCCAGGAGGTAGATGCAGTTCCGGAGCCTCCTTCCCGACAGGCTGTCCAGAAGTTCCAGCAGCCTGGGCAGCGCGTATCCGGCATTGGCTTCGATAGCCACCTCCATGGCCCTCAGCGCAAGCCCGTCGGTGGTGTTCATCTGCCGTTCGATGATGTAGTCGATCGCCGGAGCGCCCCGCCTCGCAAGCTCTTCACGGTGCGCGAGCACCCTCGCCTGGTTCTCTCCCACCTCCCATTCAGAGGCCACGCTGAAGAGAGAATCCAGATCGAGCTCCTCGGGATTGCCGATCTGCTCTGGGGTGATCTCCTCCGGCGGAATGACCACCGACGCATCGATGCCCGCTCCATATGCTCCGTCGGTCCAGCAGAGGGAGTCGGCCCCTCTGCGGAGATACAGGTCGTCGTCGGCCATGTCTATGAAGGCGCACACGCTGGCCGAGCCGCTAGCCCAGGAGCCGAGACCCAGGCCGTCGCCGCCCGGGAAGTAGCGGTCGGTGCCCGAGGAGTCGATGAAGATCACAGCAGAGTTGTTGATTGAGAATCCCTGTGCGCCGTCGGACATGTAGCAGTCGAGCCCCGAAGCGTCGTAGAAGAAGCCGGTGGAGAGGTCGTGCGCCGCCCCCTGAGACGGACCGAAGCGGGAGAAGTAGCCGTCGTCGCCTCCGCCGTCCCAGAGACAGCCTGCCGCCAGGTGAATGCCCGAACCCTGCGCGTACTGCGCGGCATTGTAGCAGTCCTGCCCTCCTTCGTCGAAGAGCATGCCGAGCCCGTACCAGTACGCCCCGCCCTGTCCGAAGATCTCGGCTCGGTATGTGTCGTTGCCCGTTCCGAAGTCGGCCAGCAGACCGCGCCCCCCCGCGATCACGGGCCGAAGCCCCATTGCGAATCCCTGCGACATGGCCCTGTTGTCGTCAGGCCTGAGGGGGGCGTGCGAGTACCTGAAGCCGGCGAGATAGCAGTCATGTCCGGCTCCGTCGGTGAGGAGGCCGTATCCGCGGGGGCCGCCGAAGCCCTGCCCGAACATCGCGCACCTGTAGGTGTCGTCACCCGAAGAATCGAGGAGTAGGCCTCTGCCGATGCAGCCTGCGCCCTGCGAGAAGAAGTCTGACGAGTAGTAGTCGCTGCCGCCGAGATCGGCCAGTATCCCCTCTCCGAGAAGCCCGGCGCCCAGCGACACGGGGCCGGCTTCGTAGCAGTCGTCGCCCGAGATGTCTATCAGGGCGCCGAATCCCATCAGCCCGGCGCCGCAGGAAACCGGCACCGAGGAGAAATACCTGTCGTCGCCTCCCAGGTCGATTATCACGGAGGCGAAACCGCCCTCGGGCCCGAAGGCGCCACCGAGGTCTTCGTAGGTATCGTTCCCGCCGATGTCTATGATGATCCCGAACGGCGTGTCCGCCGTGTATCTGTTGTCCCCCGGTCCGCCCACGATGTAGCCCGATGCCGATTCCAGAGTGCAGACGGTTCCCTCCACGCCGGAGATCTCGAGCAGGGACGGTTCGTGCCACTCGACCCCGCTCAGCGCGAGTGCAAGAGCAGTGAGGCGGGAGGCATCCAGGGGCACGACGGCCGGCCACTTCTCCAGCCAGAGCGCCAGCGTGTCGGGGTTCGCTTCGAACTCGGGCGGGGGCTGGATTCCCCTCGACTCCAGGAACGAGCCCCATGCACCCCATTCGCCGGGGTTGTCGGAGTCGCTCCACAGCGAAGAGGCGATCGCCGCCAGCGTGTCGCGCCCCCCCGGCGTGAGCGTCTCGAAGGCGGCGCGGTAGGCCTGCTCCCTCTGCCGGACGAGTGTGACCAGGTCCGTCAGATCCTCGTCCCCCGGCATGGGGGAGAGCAGGCCGTATGCCGCCTCGACGTGCTCGGCGAGCACTCCCGGAATGGCGAAGATGTCCTGCAGGCAGAGGATTGCGATGCTGTCCGGAAGCCTGACGCCCGGAGCCCAGTTCCGGTCGAAGTTCATCTGGGCCGGTTCCAGGTCGAGGCTGTCCAGAGCGAGCGCGAGCAGGGAGTCCGCTCCCGTGGGAAGGCCGGGGTGCGGCAGAGAGGAAAGGGCCGACAGGATGATCACGGAGAGCATCTTCCGGAAACCCCCTTCGATCTTGCGTTTTCCGGGATATCTCCGCAGGAGCCGCGAGCGTCAATGAACCGCACGGACATTGACCCGGCGGACCCCCAGCCGTAAGGTAGCCGCGACGGGTTGGGGGTGGCCCCGACGGGCCTGAGACATACCCCGCGAACTTGATCCGAGTAATGTCGGCGGAAGGAAACCCGTCCGGGCCCGCAGCCCGCCTCCGCCCCTCGAAGGGGGGTTCCCGTGGAAGTCTGCAGTGACAGGAGAGTCGCCGCGTCGCTGGCCCTCGAGGGTCTCGAGGCTCTGAAGCGCGCAAGGCCTCTGATCCACCACATCACGAACGATGTCGTGACGAACTTCACCGCGAACGTCACACTCTGCCTCGGCGCCGCACCGGTCATGGCGCCTTCGGTCGAGGAATCGGCGGAGATGGCGGCCATGGCCGGCTGTCTGCTCCTCAACATCGGCACGATATCGCCGATTCAGCTCGACAGCATGCTTGCGGCCGGCAGAAGTGCGAACGAAAGGGGCGTACCCGTGGTGCTCGATCCGGTCGGAGCCGGCGCAACGGCTCTGAGATCCTCCGCCGTCTTCAGGCTCATGGAGTCCGTGAGGATATCGGTACTGAGGGGAAACGCAGGCGAGGTTCTGCAGTGCGCCGGCGCGGGGGGCCGGGTAAGGGGGGTGGATTCGGCGGAGCTCGGCGAGCCCGACCGGAGGATCTTCGATGAGCTCGCGGGCGCTACGGGGGCGGTGGTGGCGGTCACGGGGGCGGTGGACTACGTCACCGACGGACATGCCGCATTCGAGATACCCTTCGGACATCCCTTGATGGGAAGAGTCACCGGCACCGGCTGTGGAGCGACTGCGGCGGTCGCCTGCTTTGCGGCGCTCGGGGGAAGACTCGTCGAAAGGACCGCCGGAGCCCTGGCGGCCTACGGCGCGGCGGGGAGCATCGCAGCGAGGCGCGCCGAAGGGCCGGGCACCTTCGTGCCCTTCTTCCTCGACGCTCTGGCCTCGCTGGACGAGACGGGCTTCGAGGCTTGAGACCGAACGGGGAGGAGCTTCGGCGGCTCCTCGGGATCTACCTGGTCACGGATCCGGCGATCGGCAGGCCGAGGAGCGTGGTGGAAGCCGTGCGGCAGGCCGTGGAGGCAGGCGTCCGCTGTGTCCAGCTCAGGGACAAGGGAGCCTCGCACGACGAGCTCGTCACGCATGGGAGAAGGCTTCTGGAGATCACACGTCCCGCGGGGGCTCTTCTGATCCTCGACGACGACGTGTCCGCCGCGGTGGATGCCGATGCCGACGGCGCCCATGTTGGTCAGGAGGACATGCCCCCCGGAACCGCAAGGAGCCTGCTGGGGCCTGACAGGGTGCTGGGAGTCTCTGTGAGGACGGCAGAAGAGGCGCGCAGGGCCGAGGCGGATGGCGCGGACTACCTGGCGGCCAATCTGGTATTCCCCACCGCGACCAAGACTGATGCCGGCGAGCCTCTGGGGCTTGCGGGGATCGAAAGGCTGAGGGAGGCCACAGCCCTTCCGCTGGTGGCGATCGGGGGTATAGACGCATCGAACGCGGCTTCGGTGATCGCCGCCGGAGCGGACGGCATAGCGGTCGTTTCCGCCATCATGGCCGCCCCCGACATCCCCGCCGCCTGCCGCCTGCTGCAGCGGAGCATGGTATCAGGTTAAAGAAACTTAAGAAACCCGGCTTTCCCCCGGCATCTCGGCGATATCCCCCGGCAGACAGGGAGCCTTATCAAAAGATGTGGAATGTTTTACCGGTTTCTTAAGTTTCTTTAACCTGATACCGATCGAATAAGAAACCCGGTTTCCCCCCGGCATCTCGGCGATATCCCCCGGCAGACAGGGAGCCTTATCAAAAGATGTGGAATGTTTTACCGGTTTCTTAAGTTTCTTTAACCTGATACCGA
>JAAYTY010000216.1 GCA_012523605.1 Candidatus Fermentibacterota bacterium | reverse complement strand
GACGGCGATGACCTTCCCCCTCCTGGCCCTCACTTCCGAGATGTTCGAGAGGATCTTGTCGTAGGCCGCGTCCCTGACCGCGATCACCAGCACCGGCATCTCGTCGTCGATCAGGGCGATGGGGCCGTGCTTCATCTCCGCCGCAGGATATCCCTCGGCGTGTATGTAAGATATCTCCTTCAGCTTGAGGGCGCCCTCGAGCGCCACCGGGTAATTGTAGCCCCTGCCCAGATAGAGGAAGTTCCTTGCATAGGTGAACTCCCTCGCCAGCGCTGCTATCCTGTCCGAGCCGGAGAGAATCCTGGTCACCTTGTCGGGTATGTTGCACAGCTCGCGCGCGAGGTCCAGCCCCTGGCTCCTGGTGATGCATCCGCGGGACCTTCCGAAGGCCATCGCGACCAGTGTCAGCACCATGACCTGGGACGTGAACGCCTTGGTCGATGCGACACCGATCTCGGGGCCGGCGTGGATGTAGACTCCCGCGTCCGTTTCGCGGGCGATCGTCGAGCCGACCACGTTAACGATCCCGAAGACCCTGCATCCCCTTGCCTTCGCCAGCCTCAGAGCGGCAAGGGTGTCAGCCGTCTCCCCGCTCTGGCTGATGACGAACATGACCGTGCCGGGATCGATCACCGGGTCGCGGTACCTGAACTCGGAGGCGTACTCGACATCCACAGGGATCCTCGCCAGGGACTCGATGACGTACTTGCCTATGAGTGCGGCATGCCACGAAGTCCCGCACGCCGTGATGATGATCCTCGAGATCCGGGCCATGTCGGCCGGGGTGAGCCCGAGGCCGCCGAGGTGTGCGTTGCCCTCGTCGAGATCGATTCTGCCGCGGAAGGCATTGGTAAGCGACTCGGGCTGGGAGAAGATCTCCTTCAGCATGAAGTGATCGAAGCCGTTCTTCTCGAGATCCTCCAGGCTGCACTCCACCGTTTCCACCCGGTCCCTGAGTATGCTCTCGAGTTTGTCGGTCTCAAGGCCTGACCTGGAGACGCTCACCACCTCGCCCTCGTCGAGGTATATGACTTCGCGGGTATGGGCGATCACGGCGGCCACATCGCTTGCTACGAGGTACTCGGCATCGCCTATGCCCACAACCAGGGGGCTCCCGTGGCGGGCGGCTATCATCGTGCCAGGCTCGTCGGCCGAGAGCACCGCTATCCCGTATGTTCCGCGCACCTTCGACAGGGCGATCCTCACTGCCTCGAAGAGGCTCCTTCCGGCCGTCTTCTCCACCCCGACAAGCTGGGCGATGACCTCCGTGTCGGTGTCGGAGGTGAAGACGACGCCCATGCGCTGGAGTTCGCGTTTGAGGGTCTTGTAGTTCTCGATTATGCCGTTGTGTACGACGGCGATCCTCCCGGACTGATCGAGCTGGGGGTGGGCGTTGCGCTCGGAGGGCTCGCCGTGCGTGGCCCATCTCGTGTGCGCCAGTCCGACCGTCGCCGAGGCGTATGGACCCGGGTCCATCGCCTCCAGCTCGCTGACGCGCCCCCTGCATCTCCTCACGAAGAGACCCTCCGGAGTCTGGAGGGCATAGCCGGCCGAGTCGTACCCTCGGTATTCGAGCCTCTTCAAACCGGACACCAGTATCTCCAGGGCCGGTCTCCTGCCGATATAACCGACTATTCCGCACATATTCCCGACACGATCCTCTCGACTCTGGCAAAGTCGGCCCCGGGGATACCGGGATCCCTGTTCTCCGCAATGTATCTGACGACCGGCTCGGTTCCCGAAGGTCTGACGTGCATCCATCCGCCGGGTCTGGAGTACCAGAGCCCGTCCCTGTCGTCGTCGGGCGCACCGAACTCCAGCATGAGAGCCTCTGCGATCGTGGAGAACGGCGTCCCTGCGACGAGCCGCTTCTTGACCATGGCGAACCTGGGGAACGAATCGACGAGCTCCGACAGAGCCGAGCCCGACTGCCTCAGCAGAGAGATCACGTATGCCATCGCGACCGCGCTGTCCCTTCCGGGATGGCATTCCGCGTCTATCACCCCGCCGTTGCCCTCGCCGCCGATCGCAGCCCCCCTGCGTTCCATCTCCTCGACCACGTTCACCTCGCCCACAGGGCTCCTGTACAGCCGGCAGCCGTGCCTTTCGGCGGCCTCCAGGGAGAGCATGGAAGTGGAGAGATTGACCACCGCGGGACCCGGCCTGCGGGCCAGGACGAAGTCGAGGGCGAGCGCGACGGTGTACTCCTCTCCGACGGCCCGCCCCTTCTCGTCCACCAGGGCGAGTCTGTCTCCGTCGGGGTCGAATGCGAAGCCGACGTCGGCGCCTTGCTCGACGACGGCCCGGCAGAGGTCCCCGAGGTTCTCTCCCGTGGGCTCGGCCGTCCTGGGAAACGATCCGTCGGGGAGCATGCCGCCGTTGATCACCGTCCAGTCCACGCCCAGGTGCTCCATGAGCGGGGGGCCCAGGAGGCCTCCCGTCCCTCCGGTCGTATCCAGCACCGCGCGGAGCCGCCGCCCTGGAAGCACCAGGGGCAGAGAGGCGGCGAGCCTGGCATGCCTCTCCACGGCGCCGCGGGATTCGGCCGGCCTGCCGACCGTCCTGTAGTCGGCATGAGCGATCCCGTCTCGGAGCGAGGCGAGGAGACTCTTCCGGGCTTCAGCCCTGAGGAAGCCTCCGTCGGAGCCGATGAGCTTGAGGGCGTTCCACTCTCCCGGATTGTGGCTGGAGGTTACCGCTATTCCGCCCCTCGCGCCGGATCGGATAACCTCGAGCTGGATGGTGGGAGTGGGCGCCACGCCGAGGAGGACTGGATGGCAGCCCGCGGAGCACAGCCCCGCCACGACGGCGGATTCCACCGCGGGACCGGAAGAACGCGTGTAGCGCCCCACTATGACGGCCCCGCCGCCGCACAGCGAGCCGAACGCGGCCGAGAAGCGAAGGGCGCCCTCGACGGTGAGGGAAGTGCCGAAGACACCCCTGATGCCTGAGCCGCTTATGATCGGATCCTGCATTTCGGAAAACCACCTGGTTCCAGTGGAGCCGGCGATCGGAATCGAACCGATGACCTGCGCATTACGAGTGCGCTGCTCTGCCGACTGAGCTACGCCGGCTCATCCAGCGGGTTCGCGAT
>JAAYTY010000215.1 GCA_012523605.1 Candidatus Fermentibacterota bacterium | reverse complement strand
TCGGGGCAGCCGAACACCATGTGCATGTTGTTGTTGCTGGCGGCGCCGCCCTCGCCGTAGAACTCCACGACCTTCAGCTTGCCGTAGTCCACCGCGGCGCCCATGTGCCAGATCTCCTGTTCGAAGTAGCCGCGGAAAGTGTACTCGGCGAGGGAGTCGGTCTGGCCCACGGGGCTCGCGGTGGTGGCGCCCATGAAGCCCACGGCGCCTTTCGGCGTCGAGGGCGAGCCCTCGTTCATCCAGGCCTCGGCGAAGCAGTAGGCGCTCGTGAAGGCGCCGTTGTAGCACGCTATCGAGTTGATCCAGGGCATCTTGCGGCCGTTGGTCAGCGCGGCGACATCCGAGTTGGAGAAACCGGAGGTGACCCAGTACTGGGTGTCGCCGTGTCCGATGTAGCTGATGAGGGACGTTCCCTCGTTGACGCTGGCCGAGATGTTGGCGATGGTCGGCGGCATTCCGCCCTGGTCGCAGTAGTAGTCCACCGTCATGCCGTGGGCCATGAAGATCTGCGCGTACTCCCAGCTGTGGGCTGGATCCTGGAAGTCGGTAGAGCCGATGCTGACGGCGTTCTGGAACCAGCTCGGCGTGGGCATGTAGGGATCGAACTCGTAGTTGAAGATCTTCCAGGTCTGGTATGCGAGGTCGTCCGTGTCCTGGTTGCAGATGCGGCCCACGTGGATCACCGGAGCGCAGCTCGAGCCGACGCATCCGTAGAGGTTGTCCTGCGCGGTGCTCCCGGACATCGGAGTGGGAACCTGTGTGTTGTCTCCGCAGATAAGGATGTAGAGCGGAGGGTTGGGCCAGGTGTTGTAGGCGTTGGCGATCCATGCGTCTATAGCCGAGGCCGTGCTGCCGATCGTTGGGACTACGCCGTAGGCGATCTCGTAGCCCTTTTCCTTCTTCCAGTCGATGAGATCCTTGCAGAGGGCGATGCTCGCTGTGGTTCCAATCACGAGGTAGCATCCGTCCACGGAATTGCCGCCCGCGGGGTCGAAGCCGAGCACCTCCTCGTAGAACGGGAGGAACTCCCTCGTGATGCCCTGGGCGGCGCGGACGAACTCGTTCTCGCCGGGCTCGCCTGTGGGCACGAGCCTGACCGTGCAGCTCGTCGTGATCACGGTCTCGCCGGTCACCGGATCGTATCTCACGGGATTGAAGCGGACCCAGGCGATCCTGATGTCGCGCAGGCACTGGATGGATTCGAGCGTGGCCGCCTCTCCCGGGAAGTACCCGGAGGAGCCGTAGACCGCCGGGTTGATCCTATAGGGGGCGGTGTCGCCGTTCCTCGTCATAGGCACCTGCCAGGGCGCGATGTCGTAGATGCCCAGCGTGACGGTCTCCTCATCGACGATCTCGAGCCTGTAGTCGCCGAGGTTGTCGATCTTCACCATCCGCCTGAGCACCGGGAGGTCCGGGCTGCCGACCTCGGCGAGCATTCCTCCGCCCGGGATCCTGAATTGAGTTGAGCTTCCGAAGCCCTCGGAGAAACGGTTCTCGGTGGTCAGTGCCTGGAGATTGAACTCGACCAAGATTCCGTCCGCGTCCTCTCCGAGGAAGACTGCGGGCTCCACCTGCGCCGGGGCCCTCCAGGCCGTCGTGGCGGCCGCAGCGGGAAGACAGAGGAGAAGGGAAGCGAGGAACAGCGATTTCATAGTGCTTTCCCCCTTTCGGTTCGTGATGCGTGGTGCTTTTCTGAAACGCCTTATTTTTTATAGAGTTCCCTGGGTTCCGGGTCAATCCCGCCGAGCCTTGTCCCACGGAGCCCCGGACCAGGATATTGGGAATCTCTCCGGGAAAGGAGCACCTCTTGCCCAGGAGCGCCAGGAGCCTTGTCGCAGGCTCCTACTACTACGTGACGGCGAGTGCCGGCCGCGGCATCCTGCTCTTCAGGGACGACGCGGACTGCAGGGCGTGGGTATCCGCCGCGTCGGACCTGCTGAAGGAGATGGACGGGATCAGGCTGCCGGCCTGGTGCCTCCTCCCCGACTCCATCCACATGATCGTCAAAGACGAGGGGACCATGCTCCCGTCGTTCATGAGGAAACTGCTCGGGCGCTATTCCCGCGCCAGGAAGGACATCTACGGTACAGGGCGCAGGCTGTACGGCGGGGAGCGGTATCGCAGCGTGCGTCTCGAGGAGGGCGAAGTGATCCCCGCATTCTCCCACATCGCACACCTTCCCGCCGCTGGCGGGCTGGTTCTCTTCCCCGACATGTGGCAGTGGTGCTCAACCCAGGAATGGCTGGGCTCGACCGCGTCCGGGATCACATGGCTCGATCCAGCGCTCTCGGGAACGACCGCATCCGAGCGCGCCGGGATGATAAGGCGCATCCTCGACACTCCCTTCGCCCCCTTCTCGCCCGGCGCGGGAAGAGACGGCGCGCGCGCCGGTGAAGGGCCGGAAAAGACGCCGCGCATGCTGCCCTCCGACCCCGCAGGCCTTCTGGCGAAGGAGTTCCGGGTGAGGAAGGGGGTCCTGCTTTACCCGAAGGGCCGGGACCAGCGAAGGATCCGCCACCGGGCCTTCGAGGAATGCCGCACACGCTGGGGCATGAACTTCGCCGAAATAGCACGTGCATTCGGGGTGACGCCCGGCGCTGTCTTGCAGGCGCTCTCGGGCCGCGCCCGCCCGGGCCGGGCGGAGCGCGTGGCGCCTTCCAGGCGCAGGCCCGTCAGGAAGAAGGACGAGGACCAGGAGCGCCTGCTCTAGCTACCCGCCCTCCACGAGCCTCATCACGACACGAGCGGCTTCCTCGAGCTGGCGATCCGCTCCAGCGGCGTAGTCGGCCGGCATCTCGAGGACCCGGATGTCGGGCTGTACCCCGTAGTTCTCGAGATCGACCCCGTCGAGAGTGTACCACCCCTCCGAGGGGACTCGGAAGCCGGTTCCGTCGAGCAGTTCGGTGTCGGAGGTTCCGATGACGGCTCCGAAGGTCGTGTTGCCGACTATCGGGCCGATCCCGAGAGCCTTCCACCCGGCGGGGAAGATCTCCGCGTCGGAGTAGCAGCGTTCGTTTATCAGGAGAACCACCGGCTTCTGCCAGGCTCCCAGAGGCTCTGCGGTGAGCCGCCCGCCTCGGTACCTCGAGACGAGGTATTCGGGCCTGGACAGCTCCCTGAGAATCTGGTCGTGAGTGCTGCCCCCGCCGTTGCCGCGGACATCTATTATCATGCCGTCTCGATCCATGCCTTCGGCGAAGAGGTCTCCGAGGAAGGTCTCCACGCTGGACTGGTCCATGGAGCTTATGTGCAGGTATCCGATCCTGTCACCGGTCAGCAAGGAGACGATCCTCCTGTTGCGGGCAACCCACTCGTCGTAGGCCAGATCCGAGAGCTCCCAGTCCGGGATGGGCTCCATTGTCAGGCTGACGAGTGCGCCGTTCCTGCGCACCTCCAGAGCGACCTCCTCGCCGACCTTTCCCGCGAGCGGTTCGTAGATGTCCCTGTGAGGGCCCACCTCCACTCCGTCCACCGAGAGGACGAGGTCCCCCGGAAAGAGTCGCGACCGGGGCATGCCGGCCGGAGACCAGGGGATCACGCTGTCCACGCGGACCCCCGGGCCGCCCCAGGAGTGGTCCACGATGATGCCGATCTCGCCGGTGGGCGCCCCTCTGGACCAGGACCACGGCCCGTAAATCCCCAGGTGCGAGGCATCCAGCTCCCCGAGCATCCTGCGGACCACTTCGTTGAAATCCTCGTTCAGGAAGCATCGGGAGGCCCTATCCCTGTAGCGGACCCTCACGGAGTCCCAGTCTGCGCCGTGCATACCGGGATCGTAGAAGTTGTCCCTCAGCAGGCGCCAGCACTCGTCGAACTTCTGAGCCTGCCGCTCCGTGACCACCCAGTCTGTCATAGCGCGCCACGTGAGAACGCGCGGGGAGGCTCCGTCCGATCCGACGGACCTCAGGACATCCCCCATCCCCAGGTAGAACACCGTGCCTTCCGAGGTTATCGAGATGTCGCTGGGCTCCTCGGAGGCGAAGGTCAGCCTCTCGAGGCCGCTTCCGTCCCATTCGACCTTCCAAAGATCCGAGCCGCCGTTCTTGTCGTAGGCGCGGAAAGCGAACGTTCTGCCGTCCCGGGAGGCGCCGTAGAAATCGTAGTAGCCTTCGACAGTACACAGCGTCTCAGTGCGTCTCGCGAGATCGTCGAAATCTATCTCCACCTCGGCCACGGGCTCGTCGAGGAGTTCCTCCCTCTCGTCGCGCGAAGCACCGAAGTCCTCGCGTGTCAGCCAGACCTGGCGGAGCGACCATTCCCCCTCGTCGGTCCTGCTCGCGAATACGAGCCTTCTTCCGTCCGAAGGCCAGAAGGGCTGGAAGTCGTCGTTCGGATGACGGCTCACGTTGGAGTGCCGCCCGCCGGAGGCGCTCACCACGAAGACGTCCTCCCTGTGGGCGAGGTCGGTCACGCTGAACGCCAGCCACCTCGAGTCCGGAGACCAGGAGACGTGCAGGAGCCCGGGCACGGGGCAGATCTCGCGGTCACGGCGCGTGGCGACCTCCATGACCCTGAGTCGCGACTCCCGGTCCAGATAGGCGATGTACCTGCCGTCGGGCGACCAGCACGGGTTCTCGGCCACGCCCCCCTCGACGGGGAGAACCGACTCGGCAGGATGTGCGCCGGACACGAAGCCGGTGTCCGGATCGGCAGGGCCCATGAGAACGAGATCAGAGCGGCCGTCGTGCTCCCTCGTGAATGCAAGCATCGTGCCGTCGGGGCTCCATGCGGGCGAGCCTTCCCTGCCCGGGGTGTCGGTCAGCCTCTCTACGCCGGTGATGCCGGAGGAAGGGCCGAGGAGCCCGCAGAACAGCTCTCCTTCGGCTGTAAGGGCGGCCTGGCAGGAGTCT
>JAAYTY010000214.1 GCA_012523605.1 Candidatus Fermentibacterota bacterium | reverse complement strand
TGCTGGTCTTGCTGATCCTGTTGGTTCTGCTGGTCTTGCTGATCCTGTTGGTTCTGCTGGTCTTGCTGATCCTGCTGGTTCTGCTGGTCTTGCTGGTTCTGCTGGTCTTGCTGATCCTGCTGGTCTTGCTGGTTCTGCTGGTCTTGCTGGTTCTGCTGGTCTTGCTGGTTCTGCTGGTCTTGCTGATCCTGCTGGTTCTGATTCTCATCAGGCTCGTGCATGGCCAGCCAGTTGAGCGCCGCCTCGAGATTGCGCCTGTCGCACTCGAATGAGATGCCATCCCTCAGAATCTCTATCAGCTCGTCGGCGGATCTCCTGACTCCGGCGTAGTCCGAGCTGTCGATCGCCGTCGCCAGCCCTGCGCACGCAGTCGCGGAGGCCAGGGAATCGGCCCATTCACCGAACGGCGACTGGGGGATCGTCGAGAGCACCGAATCGGCCTCGGAGTGCAGTCCGCCGCCGAAGAGCGCCGAGGCCAGATCGTATCGCGCCTCGGGCACGTGCGGCATACGGGACGAGATCTCCGTGAAGGTTTCCGCGGCTTGGTCCCACCGCCCCTCGGACAGCATCGCGACGGCCTGCTCGTAGAGATCCAGAAGCGGAGTCCTGTCGCCGCTTCCCGAGAGGGCGGCCACGAGGCCCAGCAGCAGCGTCATTTTCCCCTCCTCTCGAGTGCCATCGCCAGAGCTGCGGCTGCGAGGCCCGTTCCAAGGAAGTACTGGTAGCGTCTCCCCGCGGATCCCCCCGCCACCTTTTCCGCCTTCATCTCCCTGCTTCCTTCGAGCAGCTCCGACAGGAGGCCGGCCAGATCGCCGGTCTCCGACAGCCTGACGTAGAACCCTCCCGTTCGCTCAGCCAGCTCCCGGAGAGGTTCCTCCGCGAGGGCGGTTCTGACGGTGTCGCCCCGGAGATCCGTTCTGAAGCCGCCCGCGCTGTCGGGAAGCGGAACGGAGTCGGTCCCTCCCACACCTACGGTCACGAGCACGAGACCTGCGTCGTGTGCCGATTCCACTGCTCTCTCCAGGGCGTAGTCGTGGAAGCCGCCGTCGCTGAAGATCACCCCGATGCGCGTCTCCAGGTCCTCCTCGGGAAGGGATGCCAGCATCACATCCACCAGATTGCCCAGCATGGTTCCAGGGGCCAGCGAGTTGCGGCTCCAGGGCTCGGCGGGGATGCGGCTCGCTATGAACTCCCTGTCGAGGGTTCCCGGGACGGCCAGCCGGGCCTGCCCGGAGAAGAGAACAAGGCTGAATCTCACCCCGGGAAGCCTGTCCACCAGGTCGAGTATCTCCGAGGACGCCCTTCCGAGACGGTTCGGCGCCTCGTCGAGAGAGGCCATGGACGCCGACACGTCGAGGGCCACCGCGACGTTGTCTCCGCCGGTCGGAATGACGGCGTCGGACTCGCCCCACATCGGCCCGCTCAGCGAGAAGATCAAGAGGGCCAGCGAAACGCACCAGCCTGTCCTGGAGAGGGTCCTGGGAGGCGGTGGCTGGATATCCACTCTGTCCCACAGGACCGGGCGAACGAAGAGGCGCAGACGCTTCATCTCGTCCTCGAGCCAGCGTGATCTCAGCCACCACCAGAGCGCCGGAAAGAACAGCAGGAAAAGGGCGAAAGGCGCTTCGAACCGCATCAGTCCCCCACCACCTTCATGAACTTCCAGCGGAGGAGTTCCGACAGTACGAGGAGGATCAGGCCTGCGACGAGGAAGGGTTCGAACATGTCCCTGTACACGAAGAGCCCCTCTTCGGGCAGTGTGGATGCCTCCAGCGAGTCGATGGCCGAGTACACGTCCTGGAGGTCCTGCGGCGAGCCTGCGTCGAACAGCCGCCCCCCCGTGATGGATGCCACCTGAGCGAGCGTGGCTACATCCACGCCGTACATGTTGGATTCGGTGCCGATCGCGACCGTATAGACTCTGAGACTGTCCCCATGGAGAGTCCTTATGGCTCTGGCAACGTCGGTGGGGCTCACAAGACCGGCATTGTCCATGCCGTCCGAGATGAGGATGATGACCCTGCGGGCAGTCTGGGAGTACTCGAGCCCCCTGGCCGCGACAGCCAGTCCAGCTCCTATTGCGGTTCCGTCCGGCAGGTTGCCGATGGACGCCTTGCTCACGAATCTCGAGAGCGTCGCGTGATCCAGTGTAGGCGGGCAGATCGAGAGGGGCTGGGCGGCGTACACAACGAGCCCGATCCTGTCCGTCGGCCGGCCTTCGATGAACGAGAGCGCGGCATCCTTGGCGGCGTCCAGACGAGTCGGTGTGTAGTCATCGGCGAGCATGCTCCCGGAGACGTCCAGCGTGATGACTATGTCCACTCCCTCGCCTGCCTCCGGAAGCCGCTCGAAGCCGCTCTGGGGGCGTGCCAGGGCCACGACTAGCAGTGCGAGAGCCGTCCACAGGAGTATCGGGGGCAGGAATCTCGCGTCCGACGGCGTCTCTCTAGAAGCGAAAGGTCCGGTGAAAGCCTGTGTCCTCGGGGACGACTTCCGGGATGCGATCCGGACGATGGCGAAGATCGCCGGCAGGAGCAGGAGCGCGGGCCAGAACGCCAGCCTCGTCACTTCAGCCACTTCCCGGCGGAATCGGCCATCGCGCGGACCAGCGCGGCCGCCTCGTCCCTCGTCGTTCCCCATCCGGCATAGCGCTGGAGGGTCACTTCCCGGATCACCGCCGAGAAGTCCTCGACGAAGCGCTTCCAGTCGGGCCTGCCGCGCATCGCGGCGCTCATCTGGCGATAGGTGAGGGCGCTGGTGTCGAGCCCGAACCTGGCTTCTACCAGCGTTCTCGTGAGCCTGTCTATCTCCATGAAGAGCGTCTTCCAGTCGCCTGATGCCATGGCAGGGCAGTCGAGGAGCGCCAGGATCCTGGCCGGAAGAGCCGGAACGGCGTCACTGCCGGGGGAGACGCCGGAGGGGCCGGTTCTCTTCCGCCTTCTCGCCGTCACCATGATCGCGGCCGCGGCGGCAACAGCGGCGGCTCCCGCCAGCACCGGGAACAGCAGGCTGCGGGGAGGCTCCCCCCAGACGAGCCAGAACCTGTGCGCCTCCAGATAGTCATCCGGGAATCCCGGGGGGACTGGGAAGGGCGCCGGTGCGGGGAAGGGGCTCACCGCGTACGAAGTGTCCGGCATGGTCCTCTCGACCACGAGAAGTGGAGGGGCGAGGAGAAGTGTGTCCGAGCCGTTCCAGGCCTTCAGAGTCGGCAGGGCTATCGTGTCGAGCGCCAGAGGTACGAGAGTTATCCGCCCCCCCTCCTGCTCCAGCAGGGCCCAGGTGGAATCGGGCAGGGCTCTTTCCACCTCCCAGCCTTCGGGGGCCCCGTAGTCCACGACTTCGGGAGCGCCCAGGTCGGCGGCGTAGAGGCCGGTCGATAGGAACAACAGAGAGACCTGCATGGCCGGCCTCATCAGTGGCGCCTCCTTCTCCTTCTCATCTCGAAGAACCGCCTGAGCGGAAGGACCAGGTCGTCGGCGGTCGAGATGCTCACCAGATCGAAGGCGTTCTGTCTGCTCAGGGCCTCCCTCTCGGCCTGGAGGGCGGCCACTCGCGAGGCGAAGCCCTTCCTCCAGGAGGGGGAATTAGTATCCACTAGCTGAATGCGACCGGTCTCAGGATCCTTGAAGCGTATGTGTCCGATGGTTGGAACGCTGAGCTCCCTGGGGTCGAAGACATGGATTCCGACCAGATCGTGTCTCGAGGAGGCCGCCCTGAGGAGCTTCGGCCTGCCCCAGAACCTGAAGTCGCTGATGAGGAAGATCAGCGCACGCCGATGGAGAATCCTCCCGACCCTGGAGAGCGCGTTGTCGATGTCGGCCTGTGACTGCCTGCCCCTGCTCTCGAGAACTTTCTGGACTACCACCATGGCATGTGTCCTGCCCTTGTCGGGGGGGACGTACTCGATGATGTCGTCGGCGAATGTGAGGAGCCCGACCCTGTCGCCGTTGCGGACCGCGGCGAGCGCCAGAAGGGCGGCCACCTCCGCCACCCTCTCCTCCTTCGTGAGGCTCGTCGAACCGAACCTGAGGCTTCCCGAGAGGTCGAGCATCAGGAGCACCTGGAGCTCCCTCTCCTCGGTGAGGAGCTTCACGAACGGCGTGCCTGTGCGCGCGGTGACGTTCCAGTCTATCAGCCTTGTGTCGTCGCCTTCGTTGTAGGCTCTGAACTCGGAGAACTCCATGCCCTGTCCGCGGAAGATGGAGCGGTACTCCCCGCCGACGAGCTGCTCGACCAGGCGGCGAGTGCGTATCTCGAGCCGCCTGACGCGCCTGAAGAGGCTGTGGACGTTCTCCATGGCGAAAGGCCCGTCCGGGCCCGTTACTTCACCGGAACCCGGCCCAGGATCGTCTTGATGACTTCCTCGACCCCCACCTGCTCGGCCTCCGCTTCGAAGGAGAGTATTATCCTGTGCCGGAGGACGTCGGGAGCGACCTCCTTGACGATGTCGGGGGTTACGAACCCCTGACCCTCGAGCAGAGCCCTGGCCCTGCTGGCGGCCTGGAGACAAAGAGTCCCGCGCGGACTGGCTCCATAGCTGATCAGGTCGGCTATCTCCTGGAGGCCGGCCTGGCGCGGGAACCTCGTGGCGGTGATTATCCTGACCATGTATTCCAGCACGCTGCGCTCGACGACCACATCGGCGGACAGCCTCTGCAGCTCCAGCAGCATGCCCGGATCCATGACGGCGGAGGCACTGGGCGGTTCGGGGGAACCCATCCTCTCGAGGATCGCGAGCTCCTCCTCCGAAGAGGGATAGTCGATCTTCAGCTTCACGAGGAATCTGTCCACCTGGGCCTCAGGCAGAGGATATGTCCCTTCCTGCTCGATCGGATTCTGGGTGGCCATGACGAAGAACGGTTTGGGAAGAGGATGCGTGGTTCCCCCGAAGGTCACCTGCCTCTCCTGCATGGCCTCGAGAAGGGCGCTCTGTACTTTTGCGGGAGCCCTGTTGATCTCGTCGGCAAGCAGTATCTGCGTGAAGACCGGACCCTTTCTGGCCTCGAAGGTTCCCCTTTCCGGCAGGAAGACCATGGTTCCCGTCAGATCGGCCGGGAGCAGGTCGGGTGTGAACTGGATTCTCGAGAATGCCGCGTCGAGGCACGAGGCGAGGGTTTTCGCGGCAAGAGTCTTCGCAAGGCCCGGCACACCTTCGATCAGCGCATGCCCGTCGCAGAACAGGGCCGTAAGGAGTCCCATCCGGAACTCCTCCTGCCCCACTATAACCTTCGAGAACTCGTCCCTGAGCCTCTCGACAAGAGGCTCCTTCTCGCGGATCGTCTTCTCGATCCTCTCAATGCGCTCCCTGGACATCGATCCCCCTTTTCGCGTCTTCGATCTCCGAGCGGATCAATGCTTCGTACTTGCGCATCTCCCCGGGGTCGTCAGCCTCGAATCTCAGCACCAGAACCGGCTGGGTGTTCGAAGCCCTGACGAGACCCCAGCCGTGCGGAAAGTCAACTCTGACACCATCTATGTCGGTCACCCTGTATCTTCCGGAAAGCGACCTGCGGATTCTATCCACGATCTCGAACTTGTGTTCCTCGGAGCAGTCCTCCCTGATCTCCGGCGTCGAGTGCATGGGTGGAATGGTGTCGAGCAGATCCGAAAGCCTTCGGCCGGAGCGGGAGAGCAGCTCCAGGAGGCGGAGAGCCGCATAGAGGGCGTCGTCATACCCGTAGTATCTGTCCCTGAAGAAGATGTGGCCGCTCATCTCGCCGGCCAGGAGGGCTCCTTCCCTCGCCATGGCCTCCTTGATGATCGAATGCCCTGTCGGACACATGACCGGCCTGCCGCCCGCCTTCTCTACTTCCGAGAAGAAGACCGAAGAGGCCTTCACCTCCGAAAGAACCGTCGAGCCGGGATACGTCTCGAGAAGCGATCTCGCAAGAAGCACGAGCGTCCTGTCACCGAAGACCGTCCTGCCCCTGTCGTCCACAAGTCCAAGCCTGTCGGCATCCCCGTCGAACGCGATGCCCAGGTCCGCTCTCCGTTCCACGACTTCGCGCTTCAAAGCAGCCAGGTTCTCCTCGATCGTGGGGTCGGGATGGTGGTTGGGGAAGCTGCCTTCCATCTCGCAGAAGAGGGGGACGACCCTGCATCCAAGAGCCTCGAGTAGCCTGCAGGCGATTCCCCCGCCCGTCCCGTTGCCCGCGTCCACCACCACGGTGAAGGAACGCTCGAAGGCGAACTCCGAGACGAGCCGCTCGGCATAGCGGTCGGCGACGGAAACCCTCTCGACGGTGCCGGCAGGATGCTCCTCCGGTGGTGCGGATTCCGCAAGGTCCCTGATCTCCTGGATCTCGCCGTCGTACAGAGTGTGCAGACCCTTCATCAGCTTGAATCCGTTGTAGGCCGGCGGATTGTGGCTTCCCGTGATCATGGCCGTTGCGTCGGGCGCCAGGAGATGAGCTGCGAAGTATGTCATCGGGGTGGTCTGGATTCCGAGGTCGAGCACACGACATCCCGTGCTGGATGCTCCGCCAGAGAACCACTCGAAGATCCGCCCGCCCGAAAGCCTGCAGTCGCGCCCGACCGCCAGCGTCCCGTTTCCGCCCCCGGAGAGCAGGCCGGCCGCCCAACCGAGTCTCCTCACCGTGTCGGCATCGAGATCCTCGGGGAAGATGCCCCGGATGTCATACTTCCTGAAAATCGCCCGATTCAACCGAACCACCCTCTCCCGGCCCCGGAGCCCTCTCCAGGACCGGCAGCGAAGCCGTGAACTGTCCCTTGTGCGAGCCCTCGATGAGCCTTCCTCCATGGGCGCTCAGTATCTGTCTGGCCAGCTCGGTGCCCAGAGCGGTGCCCGAGTCCCCGGCATCGGAGGGACCTCTGTGGTCCAGCATCAGCCTCGCATGGCCGTCCATGGAGCTGAGGTCCACCTGCAGGATGCTCCCCCTGCCGGCGTGCCTGACAGCCTCCTCGACCAGCGATTGGACGGCCTGCCGGAGGTATCGCTCCTCGCCCAGCACTGTGATCTCGGGATCTATCGCCGCGGCCAGCGAGACCCCCTTTTCGGCCAGCCTGCCCGAGGCTGACTGGACTACGTCAACGAGAAGGCTCTCCAGATCCACGGTGTCGGCCCCCACCCTGGCCTGATCCCCTCCGGGGCGCGGAGCCTCCACGCTGGATATCTCGCCTATCAGGTTGATGAAGCTGCTGATGTTCTCGACCTCGGTGGAAAGGATCTGGAGCTGTTCCTTCATCCAGTCGGGGCATTCGAAGGGTCTGCTCACCTCTTCTGCAACAGTCTTGATGGAGTCGAGGGGCCTGCGGAGGACCGATCCGATCCGGGAGAGTAGCTCGGAGCGCAGTCTGTCCGCCTCGGCGATCTCCGCACGCGAAGCCTCGAGTTCCTTTCGGACCAGGTCGAAGCTCCTGCGGCAGTCGTTCAGCCTCCGCCGCATCCTCTCCGCGGCAAGAAGCGCCCCCAGGAAGAACAAGGCGGCCAGCCAGAAGGGTATGTCAAACATCGTGATCCGTCCACTTGCCGGTGTCCAGAGCTTCCCACAGCGCAGGCAGGGAGAAACCCGCGGCCTCTATCCTGACCTGGCCGGCGATCTGTTCCGCGGGGATGTCCGAGGGCGGCCCGCCGATGACGATGAGCTGGGTGTCCTTCCACTCCTCCCTGAAGATCCCGGCGGGTGGAAAGCCACCCTGATAGATGACGGTGTCCACCGAGGCGACGAGCGCCGGATCGGGAGAGTCGGATACCGGGCATCTGTATCCGTACCGATCGCTGAAGGCCGCCTGGAGAATCCCGAGAAGGGAATCGTCCTCGATCACCAGAAGAGGCGGAGTGCGGACCCCCGAGGCCCTGAGGAGATTCCTGACGGCCATCTCCACATCGGATGCCGGGGCATCCGGGGGAAGCCTCATCGAGAAGCGGCTCTTCGGCCAGCCGGGATCGCCGCCCATGAGGAGGAATGGAAGGCCGGCGAGGGCTGGGTCGTCTCCCAGCAAGGCCGCAACGCTGCGCGCATCGCCCGAGCCCAGCTCCGACTCCATCACGAGGAGGTGGGGGCCCAGACGCTTCGCCAGCGCCAGGAGGTCGAAAGCGCCCCTTGCCGAAACCGGCATCAGCCCGAAATCGAGCAGCATCTCGCCGAGCATTCTCAGCACCCCGGGTCTCGAAGCCCAGAAGAGGACCGCAGGCCTCAGGGATGTCTCAGCCGTCCGGAATCCCCTGCCGTGGAGGATGGCCAGGTTG
Organism: Candidatus Fermentibacterota bacterium; assembly: GCA_012523605.1. Taxonomy (GTDB): domain Bacteria; phylum Fermentibacterota; class Fermentibacteria; order Fermentibacterales; family Fermentibacteraceae; genus JAAYTY01. Next base: position 3,761 of record JAAYTY010000214.1, on the reverse strand, counting down.
GCGGTCGAAACGAGAGTCGCGTCGTCGAACGGTTTTTCGAGAACCCAGTCCTTCCCCGAAGAAACCTCGGAAAGGGTGATCACCGGAATCGCGCTGGTCTCGGGAAAGTCGCAGAGGCCCGATCAGAGGACTTCCGCCTCGGAATCGGTCAGATAGTCGTCGATGATCACGAGATCCGGCCTCAGCTCGACAGCCAGGGCTCTGAGATCCCTTCCGCCGGGGACCGGGATGACGGCATAGCCGGCCCTGGTCACGAGGCAGCGTGGAACGAGGTGGAGCATCGCCTCGTCGCTGGAAGCGAGCATCACGCAGGTCGGAAGAGAGGAGAGGAACGCCTGATCCATCCTGAAGGCCATGCACGACCGGCAGCCGGTCGCATCCAGCCCGGCCCCCGCCCAGCACGGCCTTCCCGGCGTGTATCTTCGGCGGCACATGCGTTCGGATGCCGGCACTTCCGAGCCGGGCAGAGCGGCGGGAACGCCGGACAGGTCGGAGAACCTGTTGCCCCAGGATGGTGAGAGGGTCAGGCGCACAAGCCGTCCGCCGGAGGGCCGGGCCCGCCAGGACATCCTTCCTCCCATGGCCCTGGCCGCGCCGCTCACACGGCCGGCGCAAGATGGTTTCCCCGAGCACGAACAGGCGACCTCGAAGTATGCGGTCCATTCTCCAGAGGAGGCCGAAAGTATCACCTGCTCGCCCTGGAGGGACGAGGATATCGAGTCTTGAAGCATGTCGGTGACGCAGGACAGCAGGATCGTCCTGTCGGCCAGTACGTTTCCTTTGACTTCGGCTGCAGGGCAGAGAAGCGATACGCCCCTGGCCAAAGCGGACGGCCTGGCCACTCTCCAGGCCTGCCAGGCGATATCGGAGATGCCCGTCGGCGTGAGCTTGGCCCGCCTGCCCCTGCCGACGCGGTGTGAACCCCGCACGAGCCCCAGCAGAACCTCTCTCTGCTCGGAGGGCATCCCATCGAGGCTGTCGGCGAGGGCCGACAGCTCCTCCGCCAGCCCGGTTTCGGGAGGGCCATCGGCCGAGCCGAAAACGAGCAGCTCCTGACCGCCGGACAGCGCGATGGCCGCCGAGGCAGAGCGGAGGAGAGCGGAAGTGCGGGCGGACCCCGCCCGTGTGCCCGGGGTCAGATCCGGTTCGAGAACGGCCATGGCGCCGTTTAACGCGATAATGGAGCCGTCGGAAGAGACGATGCAGCAGGGAGGGACGATCCCTTCCGCCAGACGCCCCGCTAGCTCCCTATCCATGCATCAGTCCGCTGATCTTCAGCGCGAGATTCCCCGGGTTGGCCGCGGCGGCCAGTGCATCCTCCTCGGAGATAAGGCCCTTCTTGTAGAGCCTCGCGAGCTCCGAATCGAGCGTTATCATGCCGTACTGCTGCCTGCCTCTCTCCATAGCGTCGGGCAGCTCCGCCTCGCGGCCGCTGACCAGGATGAGGTCGCGAACCAGCGGAGTGACGACCAGCAGTTCGACCGCCGGGATGAGACCCGGTCTGTCGACTCTGGAGAGCAGTTTCATGGAGATCACGGCCTGCAGGACACCCGAGAGCTGGGCGCGGATCTGCTGCTGCTGGTAGCCGGGGAACATGTCGATGATCCTGCATACAGTTGCGGCGGCGCCCGAAGTGTGCAGGGTACCCATGACGAAGTGACCGGTCTCGCTGGCCGTCAGCGCCGTCTCGAGGGTCTCCCTGTCGCGTATCTCCCCTATCAGGATGACGTCGGGATCCTCCCTGAAGACGTTGTTGAGCGCAGAGGCCATGGACTGAGTGTCTTGGCCGAGTTCGCGCTGTGTGATGATGGAGCTCTTGTCCTGGAAGAGGAACTCTATCGGATCTTCTATCGTGACGATGTGAGCACTGCGGTTCCTGTTGATGATCTCGGTCATTGCTGCCAGAGTCGTGGACTTTCCCGAGCCCGTGGGCCCGGTTATCAGGACGAGCCCTTTGTTGAGCATCGCGATATCGGAGAGCTTGGCAGGCAGATTGAGGTCCTTGAGGTCGGGTATCTCCATGGGGACGACCCTTATCGAGAGCTGGACTGCTCCCCTCGACCTGAAGATGTTCATCCTGAACCGCGAGAGGCCGCTGAGGCTGAACGCGAAATCCACCTCGTTCCTGCGCTGGAACAGCCCCCTGTGCTCCTCGCTCATCAGTTCGAATGCTATCCTGAAGGTATCCTCCCGGGTCAGGGGCTCTTCCTGAAGCTTCCTGATGGTCCCGGCCACCCTTATGACCGGAGGGGAATCCACCTTCAGGTGGATGTCACTGGCGCCTTGAGATATGGCCTTCTGAAGGATATCCCTCACATCGAGTGGCAAGGCACACCTTCCTTGTAGCATGCCCGGAGCGCCGCCGCAGAGGCGCGACGCGTCGGGCACGTCCTTTCCTGGCGCAGTCCACGGACATCGTTCCGGGACAACCCGTATCTTCCGAACCGCATGCTTTGCATCCGGGCTTCCCCGGCATCACGGCATGAGTTTTACTACAATCGCCGTCCCGGGGCAACCCTGAAGCCATCCGGCATCACGGACCGGTCGGCTCCCGGAGACGGATCCCTGCTCTCGCCAGGATGGAGACCTTCGGTTGCAGGATGGGATTCTATTCCAGGTGGTCCTGGATGGTCGCGAGCACCGGGTCGATCCGGGAGGCGGCCTTTCTCTCGGCCTCGGCCTGGCGCTTCCTGCCCGTGACCTCGTAGACACGGGCGAGGTTGAGGTGGAAGCCGACCTGAGAGGTTCCGTCCTTGCCGGCGATGCTCAGCCCCTTCTGGAACTGCTCCTCAGCCTCGTCGTAGCGTCCCATGTCGTGATAGCAGCGCCCGAGCATCTCCCTGGCCCTCAGTCTGTGCTCAGGACTCTGCAGAACCTGGTTGAACTCCGCTATCGCCTCGCGAAGGAGTCCCATCTCCCGGTAGGCTATGCCCAGGTCGTAGTGCGTCTGGTGATCATCTGGCGAAACCGCGTCGCGAACCCCCTCCTGGAACTCCTTCACGAGTCCGGCAAGCGCGCGGGCCGAGTCCTGGTCGAACATCCTGTCGATGTCGGCAAGGATGGAAGCGATGTCCGCGTAATTCTCCATGTCGGCCGCGACACCGGGTCTGACCCCTTCGAGCAGCGCTGTTGCCATGCTGAAGCCGGGATCCGCCTGGACGGAGGCTTCCAGAGCTGCCACGGCCTCGTGGGGACTGTCGTTCAGAAGATACGCCACCGCGAGCCGGTAGAGGGACCGTGCCTGGCCCTGCGGCCCAAGGGAGCTCCTGATCCTCACCAGCTCCCTCGCCGCGGCGAGGGACTCGGGGCAGATGTCGAGCACCCCCTCCAGCAGTTCGAAGACCATCTTCTCCCTGCCTGTCGCCCTGTAGATCTCGGCCGCCTTCAGATAGGCCTCGACGGCTCCGTAGAAATCGCTTACGTCGAGGAGCAGGTTGCCCAGCTCCACCCAGCCGAGAGCGTCGGCGGGGCTTCGCTCGAGCCTTCTCCTCATGTCCGCCACCTGGCGGGAGAGCGCTTCTCTGACCTGCCGGACCGAGACGAGTGACATCTCGACGAGCACGTCGCCGAGTCGCCTGTACTCCTTCGAGGAAGCCTGGACCTCCAGGGCCCTGAGCACGTCGCTCGCCTTGAGCAGGCCGTCCGCCACGAAGTACTCGCCCAGGCGCTTCCTCGGTCTCTGGTTCTCCTCCTCCGCTCCGGCCTCCTCCTCGACGAAGTCGGTGGACTCGAAGCCTACCTGCTCCAAAGTGATCGAGGGC
>JAAYTY010000025.1 GCA_012523605.1 Candidatus Fermentibacterota bacterium | reverse complement strand
TGAACTCGACGAGTCCACGCTCGCCGGGATAAGGGCGATGCTCGACGCCAGGCGTTGCGGAAGGAACATGGACGACCTGATGTTCACGATCGTGTACACCGTGCTCGGCTACGACAGCGCGGCGGTTTACGAAGTTCCCGCAGGCACTCCGGAGAGCCTTCTGGTCTGCCCCGTGTCGGGCCTGCCCTACGAGGTGCTGGTGGATTCCGCGAGAGTGTTCATCTCCTGCCCCTCGGGCCACGGGACCCGGGAAGAGAAACTCCCCTGACCGCCACTTGAGCCTTCGCCCCGGAAATCTTATGATCATCACTCTTTAGGCTCTGGTGCCACGACTGCCGAAGGGGTCTGGCCTTGTTCGACAAGCTGTCCGGAAGGCTCTCCGGTATCTTCGACCGCCTCCGAGGCAGGGGCGTCGTAGGCGAGAACGATCTGCACGAGGCGATGCGCGAGGTGAGGCGTGCACTCCTCGAGGCGGATGTCAGCGTCCGGGTCGCCAGGGATTTCATAGAGAAGGTTTCGGCCCGCGCCCTCGGGGAGAAGGTGCTTCGAAGCCTGACGCCGGGCCAGCAGATAGTGGGCATCGTCTTCGAGGAGATGACGGCCCTGCTCGGGGGCGAATCCGCACTCCCGGACTGGGGGGGCAGGGCGCCCGCGGTGGTCCTTCTCGCGGGGTTGCAGGGCTCAGGCAAGACCACGGCCGCCGCGAGGCTGGGTTTCTGGGCTGCGAGAAAGCGCGGCATGAGGCCGCTCCTCGCCGCATGCGACCTGCAGAGGCCTGCGGCGATCGATCAGCTCGAGATCCTGGCGGACAGGGCAGGATGCGGCTTCCACTGCGACAGGGGGGCCTCCGACCCCGTCGAGGTGGCGGGGGGCGCCATCCGCAGGGCCGCGCAGGAGATGTACGACCTGGTGATCCTGGACACGGCGGGCCGCATGCACGTGGACCAGGCGATGATGGACCAGCTGAAGGCCGTCAGGACTGCGGCGGCTCCGCGGGAGACCGTCCTGGTTCTGGATGGTCTTACCGGTCAGGACGCTCTGAACGTGGCCGTCGAGTTCGAGCGGGCCGCAGGATACGACTCGGCGATCCTGACGAAGATGGACGGCGACTCCAGGGGGGGCGCGGCTCTCTCCTTCAGGGCGGTAACGGGAAAGCCCGTGAGATTCGCAGGCACGGGAGAGGGCCTGGATGGTCTCGAGCCGTTCGACCCCCGGAGGATGGCCGGCCGCATACTCGGCATGGGCGATGTCGTCGGGCTGGTGGAGAAGGCAAGGGAGACCGTCGACCACGAGGAGGCCGAGAAGCTGGAGCGGAAGCTCCGCAAGGCATCCTTCACTCTGGAGGACTTCGCGGACCAGCTCCGCAGGCTGAGGAAGATGGGCCCGATCCAGGACATCCTCGCGATGATCCCGGGGAATGCGTTGCAGGCTGGAGCCGGAATGGACCCCGTGGAATTCGCAAGAATGGAGGCCATCATCTCTTCGATGACGCCGCATGAGCGGCTGAAGCCGGAGACGATAGACGGCAGCAGGAGAAAGAGGATCGCGAGAGGCAGCGGGACGACCGTGAGGGACGTCAACAGGCTCCTGAGGGAGTTCAGGACGATGCAGACGATGCTGAAGAGGGTGAGGAAGACAGGACGCCTCCCATCGCTCTTCCGTCAATGACCGGAGGTGTGACTTGGTAAGGATACGACTCAGGCGCATGGGCACCAGCAAGCTGGCATTCTACAGGATCGTCGTCGCGGATTCGAGGAAGGCGCAGGACGGTCGCTTCCTGGAGGTGCTCGGATACTACGATCCGCTCCGGAGGCCCAGGGAGATCCGTGTGGACGAGGCCCGGACCTTCGAGTGGATGAAGAAGGGCGCCCAGGTGTCGGAGACCGTTCGCAGCCTTCTCCGCAGGACAGGAACCTGGGAGAGATGGAGCCGGATCCAGTCCGGCGCGGAGGTGACTCCGGAGGTCGTCTTCATGAAGGGTGAGAAGAGAACGACACCGGAGCCGGGCTCCGCCGGCCGTTCCTAGTTCCCGCAGACACTTCTGAGGACTGGAGGGTCTCATGAAGGAGCTGATAGAGATGATCGCCCGGACTCTCGTCGAGGACCAGGAGAACGTCCACGTCGAGGAGAAGGAGGTCGAGGGCGTCACCGTTTACGAGCTGAGGGTTTCCGAGAGCGATCTGGGCAGGGTTATCGGCCGGGAGGGCAGGATCGCCAAGGCCATCAGGACGATAATCAGATCTGCCGCAGCCCGCAGGAATCTCAAGGCCACGGTGGAGATCATAGACTGAGCCCCGTCCCGGGCGACCTCGTGTTCGCGGGCACCGTTCTGCGGTGCCACGGTCTGAGGGGCGACGTGGTCGCGAGAATGTTCCTTGCGGGGCCGGTGGTCGCCCTGCCGGCAGGGACCGTTCTCTCCGTAGGCGGCAGGGAGATGGTCCTCGCGAGATGCGCCGTAAGGGACGCGAGGAGGATCAACCTCGGCTTCGACGGGGTGGACTCGAGGGAGGCGGCCGCCCCACTGGCAGGGCTGGACATAGCCCTCTCCCGTGGAGCAGCGCTGGCCATAGGCGGTTTCAGGCCGCTGGACCTCTTCACGGGGATGAAGCTCGTCTCCAGCCGTCTGGAGGGGGTGGTCCTGGAGGTCGATCCCGAACCGGCGAATCCCCTGGTCGCAGTGGATGCCGGTCACGGACGGCGGTTCGAGGTGCCCGTGAGCCTGCTCCTCTCGATCGGAGAGATAGACTGGGCGGGAGGAGCGGTGAGGGTCGAGCTGCCTGTCGGCATAGAGGACCTGGATTGAGGGCAGCCGTAGCCACGCTGTTTCCGGAGATCTTCGAGCGCTTCCTTGCGAGCGGCGTGGTGGGAAGGGCCGTCTCTTCGGGCCTGGTCGAGATCGAGCTGGTGGACATCAGGCGCTTCGCAGTGGACGCGAGGGGCTCGGTTGACGACTACCAGTTCGGCGGCGGCGCGGGAATGGTAATGAGGCCCGAGCCCCTGTTCGGCGCCCTCCGCTCGATCGGATGGGCCGGAGACGGGGCCAGGGTGGTGCTGATGGCGCCGCACGGGAGGCTGCTCGACCAGCCGCTGGCGGAGGAGCTTGCCGGTTGCGGCAGGCTTGTCATATTCTGCGGCCGCTACGGGGGTGTGGACGAGAGGTTCGCGGAGGCCGCCGTGACGGACGAGATAAGCGTAGGCGGCTTCGTCACCTCCGGCGGGGAGGTGCCTGCGATGCTCCTCCTGGAGGCGGTGCTCAGATGGGTGCCCGGGGTGCTCGGCAGGCTGGAGTCGGCCATGTCGGACAGCTTCGCGACCGGCCTGCTCGACTATCCGAGGTACACGAGGCCGGCCGAGTTCGAGGGCATGCGGGTTCCCGACGTCCTGTTGTCGGGAGATCACGCGCAGATAGAAGAGTGGAGGTTCCGGCAGGCCCTGGAGAGAACCAGGTCAAGACGCCCGGATTTGCTCGAATCAAGGAGCCTCGACGAACTCAGGGCCTCGTTCCTGGAGGCATTGAGGCGCGCGGCTCGTTCAAAGGAGCGGGAGAATGGACGAGATTCTGAAGGCGGTTGAGGCTGTCGCCCCCGGCAGGGAGACAGCGGATTTCAGGCCCGGCGACACCGTCAGGGTCCACTATCAGGTCGTCGAGGGCGACAAGGTGAGGATACAGGTCTTCGAGGGCGTGGTCATCTCCCGCAGGGGAGGCGGCGCATCGGAGACGTTCACCGTGCGCAAGATCTCGAACGGCGTCGGCGTGGAGAGGATTTTCCCCGTGAGTTCGCCCAGGGTGAGCGCGGTGGACGTCGTTAGACGGGGCAAGGTCAGGAGGGCCAAGCTGTTCTTCCTGAGAGAGAAGAAGGGCCGTGCCGCCCGCATCAGGGAGAAGACCGCCTACTGACGCGCCCGCTCCCGGAAGCCCGGGGCTCCTGGAGTTCGACTCCGCGGTGAGGCGCCGGGCGGGTCCGGTCGCGGGCATGGACGAGGCGGGGAGGGGGCCGCTCGCCGGCCCCCTCGTCGCTTGCGCCGTCCTCCTGAGGAGCGGAGCCGTCCTGCCCGGCGTCAACGACAGCAAGCGTCTCTCCGACAGGGCGAGGAGGGCACTCGTACCCCGGATAATGGACGCTTGCGTGCTAACCGGAACGGGCGTGGTGGAGGCGGCGGAGATAGACGGAATGGGCATGGCCCGTGCGGTCGCCGCCGCCTTCGAGAGGGCTTCCGCCCCGGTTGCCGCTTCAGGCTGCCTCTTTCTCGTGGACGGCCTTCCGGTGAGGGGATTCCCTCATCCGGCCGAGTTCGTCACAGGCGGGGACGGCCGCAGCCTGTCGATCGCCGCGGCCAGCATTCTGGCGAAGGTCTTCCTAGACGACATCATGTTGGAGGCCGACAGGAAGTGGCCCGGATACGGCTTCGCCGCGAACAAGGGCTACGGCTCCAGGAGCCACCTCGACGCGATAAGGAGGCTCGGGCCCTGCCCGATCCACCGCATGTCGTTCCGGCCTCTCTCCCCGGGGCTCTTCGACGGCTAGAGCATCCCGCGAGGCCGAGGCCGCCGCCGCGACGCACCTCGCGCACGACGGATGGCGCATCCTGGAGCGCAACTTCCGCGCCCCCTGCGGCGAGATAGACATCATAGCGGAAAAGGACGGCACCATGGTCTTCGTCGAGGTGAAGCTCGCCTCCGAGGGCAGCGCGACCATGGCCTGGGAGAAGATCGGCCGGACCAAGCAGAGGAGGATAGCCGCCACCGCTGCGGCATACCTCTCCGCACGGCCCTTCCCGGGCTTCTGCCGGTTCGATGTCGCGGTCGTGAGGGGCTGTCCGGGAGCCTTCACGGTGGAGTATCTGGAGGACGCATTCCGCTGCGGCGGAGGATTCACGGTCTAGAGCCGCGCGCCCTGCTTCCTCGGGGGGCGCTTTCTCTGCTCCTTCGCGCCCTTGCTGCGGATCGCCGCTTCCGACGCCCGCCGTCCTCTACTTCCCGCGGTCGTCCGCGGCCGCGATCAGCGCCGCTCCCAGGGCGCCCGTGATCTGCGGCTCGGGAGGGACGAGGACCTCCATGCCCAGCTCCTCGCGCAGGGCTCTCACGACTCCCCCGTTCCTGGCCACCCCTCCGGTGAAGACTATCAGGGGGGAGACCCTGGCTCGGCCCGCCATGGATACGGTGCGCCTGGCGACCGCCTTGAAGACTCCGTTGAGGATCGAAGGCACGGGGATGCCGGACTGGAGGAGGCCCACGATCTCGCTCTCGGCGAACACCGCGCACATCGAGGATATCTCCACCGAATGGCGGTGCTCTGAGACGAAGTCGGCCATGCTCTCGACGGACACGCCCACGATCTGGCCCGTCAGCTCGATGAACCGGCCGGTGCCCGCGGCGCACCTGTCGTTCATCACGAAATCGGTGGTGCGGCCTTCCGAGTCCATCTCGATCAGCTTCGAGTCCTGTCCTCCTATGTCTATCACCGTCCTCGCCGAGGGGAAGAGGAAGGAAACGCCTCGGGCGTGCGCCAGGATTTCCGATACGGCCCTGGTGGCGGGTTTGAAGTAGTTGCGCCCGTACCCCGTGGAAACGATCGCCGCAAGCGAGTCGGCGCGCAAGTCGGCCGACGCCAGGAGCCTCTCGAAAAGCTCCCCGGCGGCGTCGGCGGGCCGTGCCCCGGTGTCCGCGATCCCGGCCTCGACTATCTGAGCACCGTCGAACAGAACGACCTCTATCGACCTCGCACCGATGTCAACGCCGCAGTAGAGCCTCATCGCGCCATCTCCAGAAGGGTCTGGATCCTCACCGCGAGACGTTCGCGGTCGGACTCCGAGTAATCGGTCTCGATCTTGAGATATGGAAGCCCCAGCTCGCCCCTTACATGCTTCTCGATGAGCCAGGACTCGATGTTGTAGGTGTGGCAGGCGTGCCATACGAGATCCACGACGGCCGACGGTCTGTACCTTTCGGCCAGGCCAGTTATCAGCTCCTGCCTTCCCCTGTTCGGCGTCATGCACGAGCAGGGTATCGAGAAGTGCTTGCGGGCTATGGCCTCCAGCGGGTCTCCCGCCTCTTCGGTGAGCGTCTCCAGAGGCTTCACCCCCGCACACGCCTCCTGGACGACGACAATCCCTCCGCTCTCCTCGATCACCTCTGCGACCTTGAGCGTATCCCTCGCCGTGGGGCAGCCCGTCAGCATAACCCTGGGCGCGCCGGGAGGGGCCGCTCTCCATCCGCCCGCGGCGCGCTCACGGACCTTTGCGACGAACAGCTCCAGCATCCGCAATGTGACGGGGTTCCCCGACACCCGGTAGCGGAGGCTCATCAGCTCGAGGCCGGTCGCGACCGGCGGATCCTCCATGCCCAGCTCGAACGCGGTCCTGAGGAGGACCCTCTCTCGGTTCATGTCCCTTATCGCCTGCCTCAGCCTCTCGTCGGTGATCTCAATTCCATAGAATCCCGCCAGAGCGTCCCTCAGTTTCTCCACCTCGTTCCGCCAGTGGGCGAAGGCCTCCGGCTCTCCGACCTTCTGGGTGAGTTCCAGGATGTGCTGAGGCTTCCTGTCGGCGATCAGCTCGTACATCTTCTTCTTGCCGTCGCAGGTGGTCTCGGCGACTATCATGTCGCTGACGGTGTAGAACGGGCACCTGTTGGTGATGATGTATCCGAACGACGACTTTATCAGCGGGCAGAGGTTCGAGGGGAGGACCGTCTCCGCCGGGGGTATCGTGCGCCTGCTGGCTCCGCAGAGGCACACCGGCAGGGCTCCGGCGGCCATGATGACCTCCCTGGGCGTGTACTCGCAGTAGATGCCCACCACGCCCGCGCCGCGCCTCTTCAGGTCCCTGACCGCGTCCACCTCGTATGACATCGAGTTCCTGAAGTACTCGAAGGGGTCCTCCTCGGGCCGGGTCGGCCCGGCGGCCGATCCCGGGGCGCTGACGGAGATTCTGCCCGACCTCCTAGACCGCAGAAGCTCCGTGAATCCCTGCATCCTGCCGACCACCTGCTCGCTGAGCCTGCCCGGCGAGTAGGGGACGTCGAAGGCGAGGACGGGGATCCCGGCCTCGCGCTCCACGACCTCCTCTATCGCGCGCTCCTCGTACGGGCAGTGGCTCGCGCCGAAGATGCCCGAAACCACGACCCCCTCGGCGCCGTACTCCGCCGCCCGCCTGGCGATGCTGAGAGCCCTGGCCTGCGGAGAGCCGACCATGAGGTCGTCCATGCAGTTCTCCGCGACCGAGCGCACGACGGTCTTCGTCGTGTCCAGGGGCAGGTACGCATGGGAGATCATGTAGTCCGTCCCGGCGATGCAGCCTCCGAGATCCTCCAGGAGCGTCACGAGAGCCGCGTCGGTGGGGGGCGTGGCCCAGAACACCCTCAGGGGGTCGCCTTCCAGGGGCGACTCGTTCCGCTCGATCCGTCCTGCCGCGGTGGATATCAGGTCGTCGAGCACCCTGACGCTCTCCTCCGGCTCGGAGCATGTGTGTATCGCGATGAATTCGGCAAGGAGCATCTCCAGACCGGGAAGTGGAGGGCGCTTCCTCGAGTACACCATCTCCCTGAGATCCCTCACCTGGCCCCGGATCCGGTTGAACAGGGCCCTGCTCCTCTCCAGATCGGTCTCCGAGGGGTCGAATCCCGTCAGATCCCTCATGGCGCCGATCACCCCGCGCATCTGTCCTTCGAGGAAGTCCACGGCGGATGCCTGATGGACGGTGCGCCCGAAGGGGGTCTCTTCGAAGCGCTCGCCGGGCGCCCACGAAGGGTCCTCCAGCCTGGCGGCCATCTCCCACCAGTGCGTCCTGATCCCCAGACCCTCTACGAGCTGCATCACCGCCGAGAAGTCGTCACAGCAGGCTCCAACGCCGGCGATGCACAGGTCCGGCTTCGGGAAGTAATCGAGAGTGACCATGGCCCCCAGAGCCGCCCTCACGTAGCAGAGCTCCTCGCCCGCTCCGAGCCTGGCGGCCTCCTCGAGGAGGTGCGGCTCCTCCGAGAAGCAGGGAGCCCACCACAGCTCGTCCGCATAGAAGGTCAGGGTTTCGGGGAAGGCGTAGCAGAGCACCGGTGTCTGGCCCAGGTCCTTCATCGCGGCGACGATCCTCCAGCCGCGCTCCTTCGCGAGGAAGAGCCTGTCCTTCTCGCTGAAGAGGAAGGCCCAGAGCCTGAGGGCGGCGGGCGAGTCGTCGAACTTCAGCCGTCTGAGGAGAGTGTCGCCGCGGCACGAGTACTCGTAGGGGCTGAACAGGTAGGGGACGCCGCCGGGAACAAGGCTCCTGAGGAACCTGCATCCGTCCGTGTATTCGGCGGGGATCTCCCTTATCCGCGTCTCCCAGTCGGCGGACGAAATCCTCCGGGGCGCTCCGGAGAGGCTCACGAAATGCTCTCCATGAATGCCTCCACCCGGGTTCGGAGCCTTTCAGTCTCGCCCACCGTGAAACTCGTGTCCAGAACGAGCACCGGGACCGGCATCCTTGCGCGGATCCGCTCCTTCTCGGTGAACCACAGGTCGCAGAACTTGAGCGACTTGACGATGAGCCCCCTGCAGCCGGTTCTTGCGATCTCGCTCTCCAGGTGCTCGAATGTCGCCTCGTTGGGCCTGCATCGGGTGCATCGCAGCGAATCGAACCAGACCCCGGCGAGGCACGCAGGGTCGCCCGAGCAGTGTCTTCCGTCGGGAATGGCGTTCTGTCCGCCAGAGCAGCCCAGGGGTATCATCGCGATGCCCCGCCGCTCGAGGAAGCGCGGAATGTAGTCTTCCTCGAGGAGGAGGGGGCTCCCCGTCACCGCGACGGGGAACCGCGGGCGCCAGTCCGTGACCAGGGATGCCGCCTCGGAAAAGGCCGCGGAGAGTCCCTCCGGCCTGGCGAAGTCCAGAAGGCGGTACATGAGGTGCAGCGCCACAGGGGGTACCGAGCAGGATGAGGCCAGCGAGGTCAGGAGGGCCGCGGAGACCTGCCGCCCCGTCTCCCACCCGGCGGCGCTGTCGCGGTCGTAGGGCCGGCCGGCGACCGTCGCGGAGAGGTCCGACACGAGCCTTTCGATCTGTGATACGAAGAACTCCCGGGCTTCCGGAGTCCTTGTCGCCGGAAGCTGGAGGTGATGAACCACGGCGCCCGTGAGGCGGGACAGCTCCTGGAAGAGGCGTCTCGTCTGATCGCACGTGTACATGCCGACCCATGCGTCTATCATGCCGTGGAGACCCGCTCTCGATGAGACCGCTCCCAGCGCGGACTTCGCGAGCGGGCAGACATCGGGCCTGACGAACCGCTCTCCCAGCGATTCCATCTCCTGCGTGGCTCCGGCGAGGACCCTGACCGGCCGCATCCCGAGCCCCGCGCCGATGGCCGGGGGGAAGGCGAAGCACAGGCTTCCCAGCGCCCTCCCCCCGTCCGACCTGAATCCCTCCAGAGCCATGGTCTCGGAGCGGAGCCGCTCGCGCAGGAGATCGAGGTGTTCCGCTCCGGAGCCCACCGGGGTCAGTCCTTCACCGCGACGATCCGGCAGCGCCCGAACTCGCCGGCATGCGCCTTCTCGGCCATGAACGCCATCTCGCCGCCCATCGCCTTGAACATTTCCATGTCCCAGCCGATTATCCTCAGCGCGTCGAAGGTGAGCTGCTCGGTCAGCATCCTGATGTAAAGGTCGCAGCAGGAGGCGAAGTGGGGGGTGCAGTCCTCCGACGACCTGATGGAGAAGCCGTTCTTCCGGAGCTTCTCCTCGTAGCTCTTCTGGGATTCCACGTATGGGAACTTCATGAATCCGCAGATCCTGGCGGCGGTCTCCTCGCTCCAGCCCTTCGGGCCTTCGACCCAGTCGCTGAAGGCGATCCTGCCGCCCCTGCGAAGAACCCTGGCGGCCTCGGCTATCATCCGATCCTTGTTCTCGACGTAGCACCAGGCGTCCTCGCCCCATACGACGTCGAAGAAACCGTCGGACCAGGGGATGCTCTCGACGTTCCCCTTCTTGAACTCGATCTGCCCCGAAAGACCGTCCTCGGCGGTTCTGGCTGCGGCCTTCTCGAGCATCTTCTCCGTGGCGTCAAGACCGAAGCCTCTGGCGCCGTAAAACTTCGCCAGGAACCTCAGACCCGCGCCCAGCGCCGAACAGAGGTCGAGCACCTTTTCGTCCCTGCCGATGCCGGCGAGGTCGGCGAGGATCTTTGACTGGGAGAATCCCCCGATGTGTATCTGCTCGCCCATGATCAGCTCCCAGAGGTCTCCCTCCGGGCCGCTGTAAACCCCCTGCACATCCGTCAGCTTCGCGTTGGTCCTCTTCATACCGATCCCTCCCTCGAAGTCGCCGGGCGAACCGTCCCGGCACGGCGAGGCCGTTCTGGCGGCCGTGCCGCTGCCTTCGCGGAGTATGAATCCCCGGGGGTCAGCGCCGCGGCCCTGGTCCGGAGCCCGTACCGGGCTCCTCCACCCGGCCTCAGGCTTTGCTTCGAACCAGTGCGGCGCCTGTCATGTTCCCCTTCCCGATCTGTGGCGGATGTTCGCGAAGATATTCCTACCTTTGTTCCCGGTCAAAGATGGAAGCCTCTTCTGCGCGGTCGTCCTCCGGCCCGTGTTGTGCCCGCCGTTTGAATACCTCTTGAAAAAAAACCGGCCCCGGCTACAATGGAGGCCATGCTTGCCAGAATGCGCGGCCTGGGCCTCTCCGGGATCGACGGCTATCCCGTCGATGTGGAGGTGGACATGGCGAGGGGGCTGCCCACCTTCACCGTCGTCGGCCTTCCCGACAACGCCGTGAAGGAGGCCAGGGAGCGAGTGCTCTCGGCGATTTCGAACCTCGGCGTGTGCCTGCCCGGCCGCAAGACCACCGTGAACCTCGCTCCGGCCGACCGGAGGAAGGAGGGGTCCGGGTTCGATCTTCCCATAGCTGTGGGCGTCCTGGCTGCAGCGGAGGTCGTGCCCTCGGAGCGGGCCATGTCCGTCGTCCTGGTCGGCGAGCTGGCGCTCGACGGCAGTCTCCGCCCTGTGAGGGGGATGCTGCCGATGGCGCTCGGGGCACGGGCCCTGGGCCACGACGGGCTGGTGGTTCCCCGGGCCAACTCCGCCGAGGCTTCGCTCGCATTCGGACAGAAGGTGTACGCGGCCGACTCGCTGGGGCAGGTGGTCGGCTTCCTCAGCGGATCGCTGGAGATGGAGCCGGTGCCTCCCCCCGAAGACGCCCTTTCCGGGCTCTCCGCCGGCCCCGGGCTCGATCTCGCCGATGTCCGCGGGCAGGAGCAGGCCAAGAGGGCCCTGGAGGTGGCCGCGGCCGGCGGGCACAACATCCTCATGATCGGCCCCCCCGGGTCAGGGAAGACGATGCTGGCCCGCCGGCTTCCGGGAATCCTGCCGCCGCTGACCCCCGAGGAGGCTCTCGAGACCACCCGCATACACAGCGTGGCTGGAATGCTGTCCGAGAAAAGGCCTCTGGTCTCCGAACGACCCTTCAGGGCGCCCCACCACACCGTGTCCGACGCAGGGCTGATAGGCGGCGGAGCGCATCCGAGGCCCGGAGAGGCGAGCCTGGCGCACAACGGCGTGCTCTTCCTCGACGAGCTTCCCGAGTTCAGGCGCAACGTGCTGGAAGTGCTGCGCCAGCCGATGGAGGACGGCACCGTTACCATCTCCCGGGCCGCCACCAGCCTCACCTATCCCGCGAGGTTCATGCTGGCGGCGGCGATGAACCCCTGCCCGTGCGGCTACCTGACGGATCCCAGGAAGTCCTGCACCTGCGGCTCCGCGCAGATAGAGTCGTACCTCCACAGGATCTCCGGCCCCCTGCTCGACAGGATCGACATACACATAGAGGTGCCCCCCGTGAAGTACGAGGAGATGGCGGGCGAGGGGCTCCAGGGTGAGAGTTCAAGAGCCGTGGCCGCGAGGGTGGCCGCCGCGAGGGCGCTCCAGATCGAGCGCTTCGGCGGAAGCGGGATCTTCTGCAATGCCGGCATGGGTACCCGCCAGGCAAGGGTTCACTGCAGGCTGAGCCCGGGCACCGCGGCCTTCCTGCGTGAGGCGGTCGAGCACTTCGGATTCTCGGCGCGCGCCTACGACAGGATACTCAAGGTCTCCCGGACGGTGGCCGACCTCTCCGGCTCGCCGGTCATCGAGCGTGTCCACGTGGCCGAAGCCGTGCAGTACAGGGCTCTCGACAGGGATTACTGGAACAGGGCCTGAAGAAGGTTCCGGCGTACCACGCCCGCCGGCTATATTCCGCCAATGGACCTCTCCTGCGCCATCAGGTCGAATCTCGAAAGGGCCATGGAGGCCGTGGCCTCGGCACGCGCCGCCGCCGGTCTGCCCGACGGGCCGGGCGCGGTTTCCGTCATGGCCGTCACGAAGAACCATCCGCCCTATGTGGTTCTGGCGGCCGTGGAGGCCGGAATCCGCCTCGTAGGGGAGAACAGGGTCTCCGAGGGGGGCCGGAAGATCGCGGCCGTGGGCCGCGACAGGGCCGAGTTCCACCTGATAGGGCCTCTGCACCGGGGCGAGGTCAGGCAGGCCGTGAGGGACTTCCACTGGATCGACTCGGTCGCCGGCGCAGGCATCGTCGCAGAGATAGCGCGCCGCTCCGCCGGAAGGATCGCCCCCGGCATTCTGCTGGAGGTCAACACGTCCGGAGAGCCCTCCAAGCACGGCTTTGCCCCCGATGCAGGGGAGCTTGAGAAGGTCGTCATCGAGTGCCGCTCGTCGGGCCTCGAGCCGGCAGGCCTGCTCACGGTGGGTCCGCTTGCTGTCGGGGAGAGGGCTTCCAGAAGCGCATTCGCCCTTCTCAGGAGCATCCGTGACGAGGTCGGCGCAAGGACCGGCCTGCCTCTCCGGGAACTGTCCATGGGAATGAGCGATGATTTCATATGGGCGGTCATGGAGGGCGCCACGACCGTCCGGCTGGGAAGGTTTCTGCTTGGAGAAAGGCCGGGGCGTTGACTTGAACCCGGCTCAGGCTATCTTCACGCCGAACAGACTGCCGCGCTTCGATTCGCGGCGGTTCGAAAGGAGCCTTGACCGCAAGTGAGGATAACACCTCTCGATATCCGTAGACAGCGGTTCCGCAGGGTGATGCGCGGATACGACACGGCGGAGGTCGAGGCCTTCCTGGAGATGCTGGCCGAGGCCTGGGAGGAGACGGTGTCCAGGGTCGAGTCCGTCGAGAAGGAACTCACGGTCCTGCGGGCGCGCGCCGCCGATTTCGACAGGATGGAGGGCGCCGTCCGGGAGGTCCTGGTCGCCCAGCAGCAGAGCGCCGCCAACGCGCGTGCCGACGCCGAGAAGCAGGCCGAGCTGATCGTGATGGATGCCGAGGTCAAGGCGGCCAGCCTGGTCAGCGAAGCCCGCGAGCGGGTACAGGTCCTCACCGAGACGATAAGAGAGCTTCAGGACAGGCGCATCTCGATCCTCGCGCAGATGACCTCCTTCCTCGAAGCCCAGGGCAGGATGGTCGAGATGGAGGAAGCGCGCATCCGCATGGAAAACGTCCCCGACGAGAAGAAGCTCCCCGGAGAGGAGGCCGGGGACGGCCCGATCCTCGAGCTCTCCGAGCTCTGAGGCCCAGCCTTGCCCGCGCTCCTCGCCTTCCTCCTCACGCTCCAGCTTCCGGCCAACAGGGCCGGCGGCGACGTCATGGTATTCGACTGCCCGGAAATCGTCGCTCTTCCCGGCGACCCCTGCCCCGGCTTCATCGCCGATGGATGCGGCTTCTCCGGAGCGAACGGCGACGTGCTCCTGCCCCGCAGACTCCTCTACATCCCTCTGGCGGCGGATGCCGAGCCGCTGGTTGAGGTCGTCGCGGAAGGAGTCGGCCCTGCGCCCCGCGCGGAAGTACGCAGGGCGGCAGTGGACTCCTGCGGTCAGACGCTCGTACCGGCCGCTCCGTCCGACCTTCCGTCCTCCTGGGGCGGGCTGGTCTCGGTGGAGACATGGAGGCGGTCCAGGATCGCCGTTGTGGAACTCCATCCCGTGATTCTGCGCGGCGGGAGCCTGGTACGGGCCTCCAGACTGCTAGTCAGGGTGTCCGGAGCTTCGCACGGCGGCCGCGGCCGCGACCCCCTGCTCGAAGCCCTCACGGGCGTTCCGGGCGCGGGCCCCTCCTCTCCGCGGAGAGCTCTTTCGAGCCCGTTCTGGGGCCTGCCCTGGGCACGCATCGAGATCGACACCGCGGGAGTCTATGCGCTCTCCTGCTCGGACATCCCATGGGCGTGGGGCGCTCCGTCGGCGTCGCTCGCGATGTACACCGGGCGGGGCAGGGAGATGGGCGCGTCGCCATGGCTAGAGTCCTACGCGCCCCGCGCCGTGCCCATCCTGGTCTCCGACGGGGGCGACGGCATCTTCGGCGACGGCGACAGCATCATGTTCTTCGCACGGGGCCTCTCGTGGTGGGAGCCTGACGGCACGGAAAGACCCTTCCACTTCAACCACCGCTTCGACTCGTCGAACTGCTACTGGCTCACCTGGGGCGGCGATCCGGGAGCCCGCATGCAGGTGCTCGACGCGGGCATGACGGGGGCGCCGTCCGCGGGGGAGAGCTACTCCGGCAGGATGCACTTCGAGCAGGACTACCTCTACAAGGACGCCTCCACCGGCTGGTACTGGTTCTGGGACGAGTCCCACGGGACGGGCACCCAGTGGTTCTACCACCCGTTCGAGTGTCCCGGCGCAACCGGCCCGGGACGGCTGAGGCTCCGGTTCAGGTCGGGCACCTCCGGTCTCCACCAGGTGCTGGTCCAGCTCAACGACGCGGTCCTGGCAGACACGTCCTGGTACGATTACGGCGCGTTCGACCTGGAGGTGCAGTGTTCGAACCTGAGGGAGAGCGGCAACATGCTCGCCTTCAGGATCAGACACCAGACTACATCGCCCGGCGACGACGTCTATTTCGACTGCTTCTCCGTGTTTCCCGAACTGCCTTTCTCGACCCGCGGACAGACGCAGGTGCCGCTCGAGCGGCTGAATCCCGGTGCCAGGCGGCGGGTGGACTGGACGGGAGGGCTGGCGGGCTCCTCGCTGTTCGCCGTCTCCGGCGACACGCTGGCCGCCGTACTCGAGGGAGTCGGCGCGCAGGCCTTCGAGATAGAGTTCCCCGCCGGATGGAGGGCGCGGGAGCTCTGGGTGGTCCCTCAGGGCGGTTTCATGTCGCCCCTGCTGGTCGAGGAGGCCGAGCCGGGACGAATCGTGGGAACCCTCTCGGGAGCAGGCACCGTGATCGTCGCCGGCGAAGACTTCGTATCCGACGTGATACCCCTCTCGTTTCTGCCGGGATGCGTCGCCGTATCCGCGCAGGAGGTGTACGACGAGTTCTCGGGCGGCGTGAGGGATCCCGGCGCGATCAGGGCCTTCGTCTTACACACCGTCTCTACCTGGGAGCCCGTGCCCTCGAACCTGGCGCTGGTGGGCTCGGGGCACTACGACCCCCTGCACAGGCTTTCCACTACCCCCTGTCACATCGACATCCTCTTCTTCGAGAACGGCCAGACCGTCGGCGACGACGTATTCGCCATCGTGGAGGGGTCCCAGTACCCGCAGATGGCCGTCTCGAGGATCGCCGCCCGGCAGAGATCGGAGGTTCAGCTCGTGGTCCAGCGCGCGCTGGAATACCTCGCCGGGCTGAACTCGGGCGAATGGCAGACCAGGGTGCTGGGCGCCGCGGACGACGAGCGTTCGAGCAAGCACTCCGGCGACGAGACGTATCACACCGACAGCATGGAGAGGATTCTGGAGGAGCACCTCCCGTCCTTCATGAGGCCCGTTAAGCACTATCTGATCTTCTACGACTTCAACGAGCTGTGGAAGAAGCCCGAGGCCCGCTCCGACTACATCGCGCTATGGTCCGAGGGGGCGCTCCTGTCGCTGTTCCTTGGACACGGGGCTTTCGACCAGCTCGCCGACGAGGGTCTCCTGTACCTCGAGGATGCGAACCAGCTCGCCTGCGGCGGCCGGCTGCCGCTGGCCTTCTTCGGCTCCTGCGACGTAGGCCAGTTCCAGAATCCCAACCAGCAGTGCATAGCCCAGAGCATCACGACCGTCCCGGCCGGGGGGGCCGTGATGGGTGTCGGAGCGACCGGGCTCACCGGGGGATATCTCAACGAGACTCTCCTCGCGGCCTTCCTGGACAGGCTGTTCGGAGGGGAGGGCCTGACAGTCTCGGAGTGTCTCCTGCTCGCCAAGCTCGACGCCGGTTACAACGACAACAACCGCATGTATCAGCTCTTCGGGTTCGGGGCCATGGATCTCGCGATTCCGCCCGACGACGTGGAGATGGAAACCACCGGCCTGCGGAAGGGGGAGCCGACGGTCTGCACCGGGTCGACTCCCGCGCCGGGTCTGGTGCTGGCGGAGGTGTACGAGTCCTGCCGGCCCGACACCTACTACACCTTCAGGCAGGGATTCCCGATACCCTACATAGACCAGGGCTCGCTGTTCTACTCGGGATCGGCTCAGGCGGAGCCCGGCTTCCAGTTCGAGTTCTTCGTGCCGGTGGACGCCCGCGCCGGAGACGAGGCTCGGCTCTCCACGTTCGTTCCGGTGCCCGGCTCCGAGGCATGCGGGGCTCTGTTCCCCGTTCCCCTCGTACCCGGATCTCCATCGGCCTCGGACACCACGGGGCCGGGGATCGAGCTCTGGATAGATGGCTTCAGGAACGTCGAGTCCCCGAAGGTATCGGGAGATGTGCGCGTCTCCGCGAGGCTCAGCGATCCCTCCGGCATAAACCTCCTGGGGAACCCCGGGCGGCAGCTCGCGCTCTATGTTGATGGATCTCCCCAGGACGTGTCGCGCCATTTCAGGTACGACCCGGGAAGCTCCACGGACGGCCAGTTGGAGGTCACGATCGGAGTAATGCAGGAGGGCGCCCACTCCCTGGAACTGCGTGCCAGCGACTGCCTGCTCAACAGGAGCAGCGAGTCCCTCGACTTCGAAGTTCTGGCCTACGGAGCCGTGGGGCTCTCCCAGGTCTTCGTCTATCCCTGTCCCGCGAGCGAGGGCGTCTCCATCAACTGGAGCCAGAGCGGCGAAGCGGCTGTGACCGTGTCCGTCTTCACCGTTGCCGGGCGGAGGATCCTCGAGGAGAGGAACATCCCCTCGGGGCAGGGATATAACCAATGGTGGTGGGATCTCCGTGACGGTGACGGAGATCCTGTTGCGAGTGGAACATACGTGTACAGGATAACGGCGGCCGCCGGCGGCGGGTCCTCGGATGCCACGGGCGTGCTGGCGGTGGTGAGGCGGAACTGATGCCGGGAGGAAAGATGATCCTAAAAATGCTGCCCGCTGCGGTCCTGCTGCTGGCCGTCCCCATGGCGGCCGCCTCGACCGCGAGCGTCATCTGGATGACCATCACGCCGGGCGCCCGCCCGAACGGGATGGGGGAGGCCTTCACGGCCGTCTCGGACGATGCGACCGCCTCCTACTGGAATCCTGCGGGCCTCGCCAACATCGAGCCGGGAGTGGACGAGATCACTCTCCAGCACTCCAAGTGGCTGCCCCAGCTCGCCGACGACCTCTACTTCGAGTACCTCGGGTATGCGCGCTACATAGAGGGCTGGGGCGGGGTCGGCGGAAACATCACCTTCATGTCCATGGGCGAACAGGAGGAGACCGTGGAGGGCAGCCCCGACCCGATAGGGACTTTCTATGCCTACGGCATAGCGGCCACCGGCTCCATGGGCACCGAGGTGACCCCCGGAGTGAACGTCGGAGTGGGGCTCAAGTTCATATACGACCATCTCTACTACAGCGACACCGGAAAGGGCTCGTCGTTCGCGGCTGACCTGGGCGTGCTATACGAGATCCCGATGGAGGAGATCGGCCTGGGCTCCCTGGGAGACGCCTCCATAGGCGCGAGCCTGTCCAATCTCGGGCCGAACATGAGCTACGGAGGCGAGAGCGAGAACAACCCCCTTCCCAGGACTATCCGCGTCGGCATGGCCTATGAGCCGTTCGATTCCAGGATGACCCAGCTCAGGGTGGCGGCCGACTACAGCAAGCTGATGACCTACGTCGAGGACGGCTTCGGCGAGGAGTTCAACGAGAACAAGTGGGGCGCGGGCGCAGAGTACTGGTACTATGACCTCCTGGGACTGCGGGCTGGCTACATACACGACACCGAGGGCGAGTCCACCATCCAGGGCGCCACGTTCGGGGCGGGCGTGCACTATTCCAGCTTCCAGTTCGACATGGCGTTCGTTCCCGTGGAGAGCAGTCTGCAGGGCTCGGGCAAGTACAACAAGAAGTTCTCGCTGGTGGTCCGGTTCTGATGAAGCTGCCCTGCTGGGTGGCGGCGCTTCCGCTCTGTTTTTCGGCCGCCGGCGGGGCGATGCCCGTCGCGCCCGGCACGGGGATGCCCTGGCTGAACGAGAGGCCCTCCTCCGGGGTCGCCGTTTGGAACGGCTCGCCCGAAGCCGGGATCTCCACCCGGGGCCTTCTGAGGCTCTGTGTCATCAGGGTCGAGTTCGTCGAGGACTTCGATCCGTCCACCACCGGGAACGGGAGCTTCGACCCCTCGCACGGAATCCCGTACACCGAGGCCCTCGCCGGGCAGATGTCTGACTACGTTCTGGACGTATCGGGCGGAAGGCTCGAACTCGTCCCGGAGGTCTTCCCGTCGGAAGGCGCCTACGCGATGGGCCATCAGATGTCCTGGTACGGCGGCGAAGCCGTGGAGTGGACGGGCCTCTGCGTCCTCCTGAGGGACGCCGTACAGGCCGCCGATCCGGACGTTGACTTCTCGCAGTTCGACGCGGTGATGGTGGTCCATGCCGGCGCCGGACAGGAGTCCGACATCTTCGGCGACAGCCCGGGGGACCTCTACTCGGTCTTCCTCGGGCTGGCCGACCTCGCATACTACCTGCCCGAGGGCGGCCCGGGCTATCCCGGCATCGAAACAGGCGACGGCGTCTATGTGCAGGAGGGGATGCTTCTGCCCGAAACCGAGACCCAGGACGGATTCGGCCTGGGGGTTCTCGGCACCATGGTACACGAGCTGATGCACCAGTTCGGCCTGCCCGACCTCTACGACACCGAGACCGGCGCCGTAGGAGTCGGAGGCTGGGACATAATGGGATACGGGCAGTGGATGATGAGCGGTTTCTGGCCGCCGGCGCCGGGAGCCTGGTCCAGGTCGTATCTCGGATGGGCCACGGAGATCACGGTTCCCTCCGACACCCTGCTGGAATGCGCCGCCGGCGACACGATCTGCCGCGTGCGCCTCTCGGGCTCCGAATACCTGCTCGTCGAGAACAGGCTCAGGGATCCCGACGGCGACGGCCTGTGCGGAGCGGACGAGCACGACTTCGGCCTTCGCGGCTCGGGCATCCTCATCTGGCACGTAGATCAGGGCGAGGTGAACGAGAGGCTGGCTTCCAATACGATGAACACCGATCCGGAGCACAAGGCCGTGGATCTCGAGGAGGCCGACGGAATACAGGATTTCGACTACTCCCTTCCCGATATCTATGGCATCGAGGGAAGCGAGTACGACCCCTGGTTCTCGGGCGGCTACGGATCCGTTTTCGGCCCAGGGACCGAGCCGAACAGTTCCACGAGCTGGGGCGGCGCGACGGGGATCACCATCGAAGTTCTGGATACGCCGCAGGCGGCCATGGACGTCTCGTTCGACTTCTCTCTGATGCCCGACGGATGGCCCGTTTCGCTGGGCCCCCTCGATTTCGGCCCGGTTCCCAGGGAGACGGGCTCGGGCACCGCCGCGGTCTTCACCTCGACCGTGGGCATCCTGTGGCAGGTGCTCCCGGAGGATCCGGTTCCCCAGGCCATCGCCACCGGCGTGGTCATCCCGCCTCTGTCGGCCGAACTCCCGGAAAGGGGCGCCTGCATGCTCTGGTGCGATTCCGACAGCGCCCACCTGGTGGACGCCTCCGGCTCGAGCCTGCCGGGATGGCCCGTCGCCCTGCCCGCGCCTCCGGTTGCCGCCATGCTCAGCCCCCGGCTCGAAGCCGTCGCCATCGCCACCAAAAGAGACCGGATACATCTGTTCGACCTCTCGGGGGTCCAGTTGCCGGGCTGGCCCAGGGAGGTTCCGGAAGCCGTGGCCGGGCTGGCCGTGCTCCCTGTGGAGAACGCTCCAGCCGTCGCCGCCTCCACCGTCTCCGGAAGGGTCCATGCCTGGGACAGGGGCGGCATGCCCCTCCAGGGATGGAGCGTGGAGGCACAGGGCGGCGAGCCCGTCAGCCCTCCGCTCTGCTGCGACTTCGACAGGGACGGGATCGCTGAGCTGGCGGTTCTCTGCGGAAGCACCCTCTCGCTCTTCGACGAGCGCGGCCTTCCTCGTCCTGGCTTCCCGGTTGTTTTCGGGGCCGAGCCTCTCTGCTCGCCCTGGCTGGCGGACATGAACGCGGACGGGCATCCCGAGATCCTCGCCGAAACCACGGAGGGTGTGGAGGCCTTCGAGGGCTCGGGAGCGGTGCTGATGGACTGGCCTCTGGAGATGGAGGGCGATCCCGGCATCCGCGAGCGGTCGGCTTACGACTCGGGCTCGGGCACGACCGGTTCCACGGCTTTCGGAACCCGCGACGGAAGGATATTCCTGTGCGGCCCGGCGGGTGCGCCGGAGCAGGGCTTCCCCCTCTCCACGGGCGACTATCCGCTGGGCAGGCCTCTTGTGAGCGACCTCGACGGAGACGGCCTCCTCGAAATCTGCGCGGCCGACGCCTCGGGCTGGACGGGTCTCTGGGAAACAGGCCTGGGGGACCGTTCCTGGTATCCCGGGGCCGACTACTCCGGGGAGAACTGCTGGTGGAGCGACCTCCTCGCGCCCGGCCAGGGCGGCGGCCTGCTCGTGCCCGGCAGCTTCTTCGTCTATCCCAACCCCGTGCGCGGCGACGGCCCCGGCACTATCAGATTCGAGAGCGGCGAGGATGCCGCATGGAGGATAGACGTCTTCAACCTTGCGGGAGAGCTCGTCACCCGGATGTCGGGTTCCTGCCAGGCCGGAATGGCCTTCGAAACGGAATGGCAGACGCGGGATCTCTCCCCCGGCGTCTATTATGTCTGCCTGGAGCTCGACGGCGCCTCCTCCTCCGTAAGCGCGCTGTTCCACGCCGGGGTGGTGCACTGAGATGAGGAGCCTCTTCGTCAGGACTGCGCTGGCTTGCCTGGCCGCTGTCTGCGCCTGCGCGACCGCGGGGCATCGCCCGACCCCCAGGAGCGCCGCATTGAGGTCCGCTCTGATGCCCGGCTGGGGTCAGCACAGCCTCGGGCTCCACGGCAGGGGGAACGTCTTCCTCGGCCTCGAAGCCGCGACATGGACCGGCGTGGGTCTGAGCTATCTCGAGGGGGTGTTCGCCCGCGACGACTACACCGTCCTCGCCGCGGAGGACGCCGGCATAGACGTGGACGGACGCGACGGGGACTATCTGGAGGATATGGGCGACTTCGATTCGAGCTCCGAATACAACGACTATATCAGGCGGATGGCCCGCTACTACTATCCGGACGATCCGGAGGCCCAGCAGGACTACTACGACAGGTACTCCTACTACGGCGACGACGCCTGGGAGTGGACTTCCAGCGCCGCCCGGGAGGACTTCAGGGACGCCCTCCGCTCCAGCAGGGAGTGGTTCAGGAGGAGCATCTACATAGGGATGTTCGCCGTGGTCAACCGCGCCGTCAGCGCGATCGACGCCGCTCTCGTCGGAGGGGAAGAGCAGGTTCTCTACACCGATCTCTCCTTCCCGGGAGCTTCGGATTTCTCCTCCCTGCAGATGGTCATAGGGGTCAGGTTCTGATGCAGGTTCTGGCGGTGGTTCTCGCGTGCCTGGCGGGCTCCGCCGGGAGGACGTACTGGACGGACGGCACTTGGCTCGTTCCGGGTGTCCTCGAGATGCACCGCCCGCACGATCCTTCGTCGCCCTCCTCCAGGGACCACTCCAG
>JAAYTY010000213.1 GCA_012523605.1 Candidatus Fermentibacterota bacterium | reverse complement strand
GAGATCGCCCAGTTCGAGCCAGGCTTCGAAGAGCCTCTCCGTATCAGCTTTCCCGGATGCGCCGGCAAAACGAACGAAACGTTCCAGCCACGCCGCCTGATCGAAGGCGGCCCGGCGGGCCTTCGCCTCCTCCGCCGCCAGCAGGGCGAACTCCGCCGCCTTCTCCGCCTCGTGGCTTTCGCAGTAGCAGTAGGCGACCTGGGCCAGGAGATTCTCCTCGCCCTTCCCCCACCTCCATTCGTAGTGACGCCCCAGGCGCGAGTAGAGAGCCTTCAGGGAACTTGCCGAGAGCTCCTCCAGCAGACAGCTCCTGACGCAGTCGTGGTTGAAGCGGCAGACGGGCTCGCCCGACGGCGAAACTTCCTCATGAACCAGCCCCATGCGAAGGGGCTCGTCCAGCGCGCGCGCGGCCCTGAGCCGAGGTATCCCGAGAAGGAACGACACGGTGTCGATGCCGAAGCTCCCCGGCATGAGGGCGCCCATCCTCAGAACCTCGCGCGATTCGGGATCCAGAAGATCGAGCCGCGACCTCACGAGCTGCGCTATCCCGTCGGGAAGCTTCTCCGAACCCAGGCGGTAGTCACGATCTGCACCGCCCTCCAGCGCACCCCCACGCCGGAGCGACTTCAGCAGCTCGCGTATGTAGTAGGGATTGCCCCCGCTCTGCCGCGTGATCGTCTCCAGAACCTCCTGCGGCATCTGCGGGTCGCGCAGGGCAAGCATCACCATGTTCGCCGCGTGCTCCTCGTCCAGGGGACGCAGATCGATCCGGACCAGGGGAACGAACCGCCGGAGAACTCCCAGCCACGACCATGCCTCCCGGTAGTCCTCCACGGGGGAGCGGGCCGTCATAACGATCAGAAGCCTCATCGGCCCCGCCGACCTCGCGATGTAGCCCAGCAGGTCGAGATCCTGAAGATGCGCCCACTGCAGGTCGTCCACGAGCAGAGTGACGGGCACGCGGCCCGTGAGAGCGCGCATCACCGCTGCGACATCCCCGTAGAACACCCTGCCCCTCGCCCACTCGGGCGGCAGAGGCCCTTCCCGCTGAACCAGCCCCAGCGACGGAAACAGCCCCGCGGTCTCCGGCAGAACCGGCCCGCAGGAGGACGCTACCGCCTCGCGGTCCGCCTCCGGAAGCGTCTCGACAAGGGCCCTGAAAGGCTCCAGCACAAGACCGAAGGGCTCGGCTCCGCCCACCTCGTCGTACTTCGCCTCGGCAAACGCACAGCCCCTGAACGCACAGTAGTGACGAAGCTCCGTCACCAGCCGCGTCTTCCCCACGCCCGGCTCCCCGGTCACCAGAACAGCCCTGCAGCCCTTCTCCAGAACCTCGTCCAGCGCCGTCCGAAGCTCCTTCAACTCCGCCTGCCGGTTCACAAAGTGATCGAACGAAAGGTCCGCCTCGCGGTCCGAACGATCCTGAAAGAAGGCTATCTTGCCCTTACCACGCGCCTTCGAGTCGTAAAGCGCACGGTCCGCCTTGTCCAGAACCGACGAAAGCGCCCGATCCTCCTCGGCACTCTCCGCCAGCCCCAGACTCACCCCCACCCGGACGCCCCCCTGAAACGACTCCCTCTGAACGTCCTCCAGAAACCGCGCCGCCAGGTTCGCCGCCTGAAGCTTCCCCGTCCCGCGGAGTATCACAACGAACTCGTCGCCCCCGAAGCGTATAGCCTCGTCGGTCTGCCGAACGTTCCGAACCAGCAGATACGCCACCTGCTGGAGAATCCTGTCCCCCGCAAGGTGCCCGAACACGTCGTTGATCATCTTGAAATCGTCCACGTCTATCACAAGGGCCGACCAAGGCTCCCCGGCGGGACGCCTGCGAAAGCCCCGGTCCAGTTCGTCCAGAGCCGCCCGGGTGGGCAGACCCGTCAGCCTGTCCTGAGGAGCGTCGGACCCCATGCGCACCCCCGTGACTG
>JAAYTY010000212.1 GCA_012523605.1 Candidatus Fermentibacterota bacterium | reverse complement strand
GTCGAGGCTCAGGCCGAGATAGCTCTGGAACGCGATCCCCACGAGTATGAAGGCGAAGAAGTCCCCCCCGTAGGCATCCAGCAGGCCCGGCGCGCCCCTTCCGGCGAACCTCGCCAGAAGTGCGAACATGAACACCGCCGAGAGGATCCCGGCCGAGCCGGTTACGAACGCCAGCCTGTAGCTGAGCGCCAGCCGGGCCTCCTTGCGTGCCGCCGCGAGCACCTGCCTCAGCAAGTCACCGCTCCAGGCCGGAGTGACCGTCACGGCGCCCGAGAGGCGCCAGCGCCACGCAGACGTCCGCCGGGCCCGGAGCCTCCGATGCCGAGGGCGCCGCGGCCACGACAGCGCATCCCCCGGCGCACATCCTGCGCACCTCGTCCGCCATCACGGTGCGGGCCTCCTCGTCGAGGCTCCTCATAGGCTCGTCCAGAAGCAGGAGCGCCGGGCGCGCGAGCAGAGCCCGCGCTATGGAGAGTCTCTGCCTGAATCCGGCCGAGAGGGATTCGACCGACGCCCTCGAGACTCCGGTCATGCCCACGAGGGACAGCACCTCCTCGATCCTTCTCGCGAGGGCCCTCCCGCCCAGCCCCGCGAGCGCTCCGAAGTACTCAAGGTTCTGCACCGCGGTCAGCCTCCAGTAGAAGCTCCTCTCGCCGGACAGGGCCAGACCGGTCATGGCGGCGGTACGGCCGTGGTCTCGAACCGGGTCGCGGCCGAAGACACGCACTGTTCCTGAACCTGGAACCAGGAGTCCGGCCATGAGCTTCAGAACCGTCGTCTTGCCCGAGCCGTTGGGCCCGTTGATCACGGTGCAGGCGCCGGCGGGGGCGGCCATGGAAAAGCGGTCGAGAACCTGCTTCCTCGCATGCTTTGCAGGCGACAAGCGTCCGGGGAGTCCGTTCGGATAGCTCATCGAGACGTTCGACAGGACGGCGGCGGGATAGGGCTCAGGCATGTCCCGAGCGGTTCCTCCTGGTCTGCTCCGCGATGATCTCCTCGAGAAGGTGCCTGTTGTGCGAGGAGGTATCGGCCAGGGATGCCACGATGAGGAGCAGGAGTCCGATCACGACCATGAAGAGGCCGGCGATCGCGACGCCCTTGTAGGGCGTGACTGCCGATGTCACGAGCCAGTGGACGAAGACGAAGACCTCCCCGCAGATCCCCGCGAGGATCATGAGAAGCCCGGGGAGCCCGTAGAACCGCCAGGGCATGTGGTCGTGGGCGGCCGAGTACATCGCTCCCACCGAGAGGGTTGCATATCGCCACAGATTGTTGGATATGCGCGACCTGCCATGCTCCCTGGAAGACCGTACCGGGAGGGCGACCTCCGCTATCGAGAAGCCCTTCCATGCCAGGTCGATGAGGGCCTCCTGGGTGTAGGTGAACCTGCTGAACGAGCCGAGGCGCTCGATGGCCGCGGGACCGTATGCCCTGAACCCGCAGGTGGCGTCCCGTACGCGGACCCCGGACAGCCTGCTGACCATGGATGCCACCACCCTGTTTCCGAGTCTCTTCACGAGAGGCATCCCTTCCGGGGATGCTTCATCGAGGAACCTGCTGCAGGTGGATATCTCCGCCACCCCCGCCGTCACCGGGGCCAGGAGGGCCGGAATGTCGGAGGGATCGAACTGCCCGTCGCCGTCTATCGTGACGAGATAGTGGAACCCCTCCCGCCTGGCCGTCCTGAGAGCCGTCCTGAACGCCTCCCCGAGCCCCCTGTTGCGGCTGTGCCTCGAGACCAGCGCTCCGGCGGCGGCGGCGGCCGCCGCCGTCCCGTCGGAGGAGCCGTCGTCCACCACCATGACGGTGACTTCGTCAATGCCGGGGATTCTGCGGGGAACGGCGGAGACCACGGCGCCTATCGTGGGCTCCTCGTTCAGCGCTGGAATCGAAACGAGCAGTCTCGACATGCGGTGATAATGTCTCAGGCCGGACCGCCGTGCAAGCTCCTTCGGCTCCCGGAGCTTGCGCCCGGCGCCGTCATTCGCTCTGTTTCCCTCATGAACTGCATGCTGGCTGGTCTCCTCGCCCTCCCGGTCCTGATCGCGGCCTCCGCCGGGACGGGGACCCTCATCCATGCCAGAGGCTGCTGGTCCGCCAGAGTGGCGGCAGGGTGCCTCCTGTTGTCCGGGGCGACAGCCCTTCTCGGATGGGCCGGGCTGCTCCGCCCCGTCATCCTCTGGGGAGTGCTCGCCGCCGGCGTGGCAACATTCCCCGCCGCCCTGCGGAAATCCGCTCCGCTCCGCTGGAAGGCGGCGGCCTCCGCTCTGGTCCTGCTGCTCCTGCCGGCGCTCCTTCCGCAGACCGCAAGGGATGCCATGAACCATCATCTCTACCTGCCGAGGCTGTGGCTGGAGACGGGAGCCATACACAGGCCCGGATGGGCGGGTTTCTTCAGCTATCCATACATGGTCGAATCGCTCTACGCGCTGGTCGGCGGCACGTTCGGACTGCGGTGCACCGGGGTGGTCAGCCTGCTGGGCCTGCTGGCCGCCCTGGGCGTCCTCGAAGGCTCCACGCCCGGCCCGCGAAGGGCCGGGCTGCTCGCTGCAGCGGCATGGCTGGCGGCGCCCGAGGTGTTCAGGAACGCCACCTGGGCCTACAGCGACTCGTTCCTCTACCTCTACGCCCTTCTGGGATTCATCGAATCCACATCCCCGGAGCCCAGGCCGTGGCTCGCGGGGCTCTGGGCCGGAGCCGCCGGGGCGTGCAAGTACAACGGGCTCGCCGCATCGGCGGCGATTCTGGCGATCCTGGCCGTCAGGTCCGGCCGGCGCATGGGAAGAACGGCGGCCGGGGCGGCGGTGTTCACCGCCGTCACCCTTGCCTGGGCCCTTCCGAACCTCGTGCAGTGGGGAAACCCCGTGTACCCGCTGGCAAGGAGTCTCCTGGGACCGCCTGACACGCTCACCTCCCGCTCCCGCGAACTCATTTCGGCATACTCCGATTACTCGTCCGCCATGGAGGGGCCTCTCGATCTCCTGTCGCTGCCCGTTGGCGTCTCGCTGTTCGGGAGGTGGGACGATCCGAGGCTCTTCGACGGCGCATCGGGCCCGCTGCTCCTCGCTGGTGCGGCGGCTTTCGCCCTGGCGGGCCGCAGGCGGGTGCGGCTGCTGGTTCCGGTCATGGTCTCTCTCCTCGTCGCCGCGGCGGGCTTTCCGGCCATACGCGTCAGATACCTCTTCCCGGGGCTGGTGATGGCCGCCCCGCTCGCCGGCGAGGGGCTCTCGGCGATCATGGACAGGGGAAGGCCCGCCAGGATCGCGGCCTTCCTCGTCGTGGCGGCGAGCATCGGCTGGAGCGGTTCCTGGCTCGTTCGTCTTTACGCCGAAACCGAGCCCTGGAGGGGGGCTGGTCGTGACTACCTGGTGAACAGATTGCCGTACATGCCTTTCTAT
>JAAYTY010000002.1 GCA_012523605.1 Candidatus Fermentibacterota bacterium | reverse complement strand
CCCCGGGCATGGACTATCCGGTGTTCATGAGGAAGGCCGAAGCGCCGGCGGCCGTCCCGGAGGTCCTTCTCGACGTGAACATCATCGCAGCCGGCAGGGAGTATCTCGATGCCAGGCCAGTGGTCGATCCGCTGGGCAGGTTCGCCGCAGTGGCCGTGGACACCTCGGGATCCCTGAGCTACGACCTGGTCTTTCTCGATCTGGGGTCAGGCCTGTTCCTCCACGACACCCTCCGCGGCACCGACGGGGAGGTCGCCTGGGGAAACGACGGCTACACGCTCTTCTACGGCCTGCAGGACTCCACGTACAGAACCGACAGGATCATGAGGCATTCGCTGGGGACCATGCAGGAGGCCGACGTCGAGGTCTTCAGGGAGGCGGATTCGACATTCTGGCCCTGGGTCTCCAAGTCCCCTTCCGACGAGTACGTCTTCATCCACAGCGAAAGCGGCACCTCCTCCGAGGCATGGCTGCTCGACGCCGACATGCCCTCCGGCTCGTTCCGGCTGGTCCAGGAGAGGATGCCCGGGGTCGAGTACCGCGTGACCGGCCTTCGTGACAGCCTCTTCATCCTCACGAACCTCGACGCACCCGACTTCAGGATCGTGCGCGCCCCGGTCCTGAGGCCCTCGGCCGGGAACTGGAGGGAGGTCGTGGCACACAGGGAGGGAGTCCTGATAGAGGACATAGAGGTCTTTCCCGGTCATGTCGCGATGGCCGTCAGGAACGACGGTTTCACGGAGATCAGGCTCTTCGACAGGGCTTCGCGCTCGGAAACGGTCGTCGCCGGAGGAGACGAACCCTGCTGTGTCGCGCTGGCGGGCCCCATGGAACCGGGCGAAGGGGTGCTCAGGTACGAGTACAGCTCGCCGACGACCCCCCCGACCGTCTTCGACCTCGACCTGGCATCGGGGGTCACGACCGTGGCGCATCGCGAGGAGGTTCCCGGGTACTCTCCCGAGCTCTACAGGGCGAGGAGAGTCTTCGTCACGTCCCACGACGGAGCACGGGTTCCCCTTACTCTCGTCTGGAGGCAGGACAGGCTGAGGCCCGGGGGTAATCCGGTTCTGCTCTACGGATACGGGGCGTACGGCATCAGCACCGACCCCTGGTTCAGCAGAACCCGGATCAGCCTGCTGGACAGGGGGTTCATCTGCGGCATCGCGCATGTCAGGGGAGGCTCGGAGATGGGCCGGTCGTGGTACGAATCGGGCAGGCTGCTCGAGAAGATGAACACGTTCCTGGACTTCATCTCCTGCGCCGAATACCTGATCGGGCAGGGGCTGACGGATCCCTCGATGATGTTCGCCATGGGAGAGAGCGCGGGCGGGCTCCTGATGGGAGCGGTGGCCAACATGCGCCCCGACCTGTTCAGGGGGATCATCGCGGGCGTTCCGTTCGTGGATGTCGTCACGACGATGCTCGACCCGGGAATACCTCTCACCACGAACGAGTACGAGGAATGGGGCGATCCGTCGGATCCGGTCTTCTACTCGTATATGCTGTCCTATTCTCCGTACGACAACGTCACCGTGAAGGACTATCCCGCGATGCTCGTGACGGCCGGATGGAACGACTCGCAGGTCTGCTACTGGGAGCCCCTCAAGTGGGTCTCGAAGCTCAGACTGCTGCGCACCGACGATGATCCGATCGTCCTGAGGGTGGACATAGGCACCGGCCACGCCGGCTCCTCGGGCAGATTCGAATGGATGAGACAGACGGCGCTAGAATACGCCTTCATGATAGACCTGCTCAAGAGATGACGGAACGGCGCCGCGAAAGGCGCCGCTCCTCGCCCGGCCCGGAATCCGCTACCTGATCTCGAAGGTCACGCTCACCGAAGCGCTTATCTTCAGCATGTCGGGGGTTATCGACGGGGCCGCCATCTCCCCTCCGCCCGCGGGATAGACGCTGACGGTGGAAGCCGAGTACCCGCTGTCGTAGTAGTAGTCCTCGTAGCCGTAGTCGTACTCGCTGACCGAGGTGATCTCGCCCAGCGTCAGACCGAGGGCTCCTGCTATCTGTTCCGCCCTTCGCCTCGCATCCCGGGCGGCCTCCGACCTCGCCTCGTCCTTGAGCGCCTGCAGGTCGTCCACCTGGAACGTCACGCTGCTCACGTTGTTGGCT
Source organism: Candidatus Fermentibacterota bacterium (assembly GCA_012523605.1). Classification (GTDB taxonomy): domain Bacteria; phylum Fermentibacterota; class Fermentibacteria; order Fermentibacterales; family Fermentibacteraceae; genus JAAYTY01. Next base: position 14,420 of record JAAYTY010000002.1, on the reverse strand, counting down.
CCGGCCGAGACGACGGCGGCTATGACGTCTCCGATCTCGTCCAGATCGCGCACCTCGGCTGCGACGCTCTGGGTGACGTGGTTGATCATCACGCCCGTGTACTCGTAGGTCACGGGGTCGTATTCCTCCTCGGTCCAGAGGCTGTAGTAGGTGGTCACGATGTCGTCCTCGTCCACGCCCGCCCTCACCGCCGCTCTTGTGGCCGCCTCCATGGCGTCAGCCGCTTCTTCCACGGCGGTGGCTGGGTCGTATGCGGTCGTCTCAACCCCGAAGGTCACGGTGGCCTGATCGGGTCTGGTCTCGACGTATCCCCAACCGGTCACCGAGAGCCAGCGCGGCGATTCGAGGGAATCCTGCGCGGATGCCGAGAGCGCCAGGATGAGCAGACAGGCAAGCGTCGTCTTCATGCAAACTCCCTTCGGATCGGATGGCGCGGCTCCGCCTGTACAGCACCCGGGCACGAGCCGTAGATTCCTTCGGCAAAGGCCGCCCGGCTCCGTCGCCGGAGCACCGGTCGCGGCTTGTGAAAACGGATGATGCAGTCGCAGGGAGCCCGCGGCAAGATGCAGAGATGTCCGCCGCCCCGGGCGGTGTGCAGGCCTTGAGGAAGTTCGCGCCTCCGTTCATGGAGGAGATGGCCGCTTCGGGCCGCTTCTCCGGCTCCTTCGGCGGCTCGGTCCTGGTCTTCGACATTCCCGGATTCACGGCGCTGACCGAACTCTTCACCCTCCGAGGACCAGATGGCGCCGAGGAACTCTCAGGCCAGATAAACGGCCTCCTCGGGAGTGCGGTTGAAATCATCTGCAAATCGGGGGGGTTCGTCGGCGGATTCGCCGGCGACTCCATCACGGGAGTCTTCCCGGGCCGTACGGCCGACTTCGCCGCTTCGATCGCGAAGCGCATCCATCAGGCGCTCAGATATCCCGTCGAGGTGGAGGTCGGAACAGCCGCGAAAGCAGGAGTCTGCGAGGGCGAGATAGGGTGGGGAATAGCCCGGTCGGCCGACAGGTGTCTTTTCTACATGAGAGGTCCCGCTCTGCACGATGCAACCATCGCCCAGGCCTCGTGCTCGCCCGGAGCGACAATGGTGGCGAGAGGCGGAAGGATGACCGGGCCGAACCCGCCGCCTTCTGCGATCCCGGAGGAAGATGCCGGGTCCTTCTTCGTCTCCCGGCGTGTGGCCTCTCTCGACGGCGCGGGTGAGTTCAGAATCGTGACGAGCGTGTTCCTGTGCCCCGACCTCCCCCAGCCGACCGATCCGCCGCCCGGGCTGATCCAGTCCGTCATGTCCCTTTCCGAGAGAATGGGCGGATATCTGGGATGCGTCGAGGTGAAGCCGGCGGGTCTCAGCCTTCTTGTCTTCTTCGGAGCGCCGGTCTCCCACGAGGACGACGCCGCGAGGGCCGATCGGTTCCTCAGGGAGGTTTTTACCGGGTGCAGCGGCCGGGTCAGGGCCGGTGTCGAGACGGGGCCGGTCTTCGCCGGGCTGGTCGGCACCGAAAGCCAGTGCACCTACACCGTTCTCGGGAGTTCCGTCAACCTCGCGTCGAGGCTTATGGGCAGGGCCGTGTCCGGCAGGATTCTCGCGGGCCCGGAGTTCTCGGGGGTCACCGGACTCCGTACCGTCAGGACCGAGGAGATGAGACTGAGGGGCATCTCGCACGACAGAAGAATCGCCGTCCTGTCTCCGTACGGCCGGCCCGGGTTTGCGGTCTCCTCCGCCGGCCCGTTCGTGGGACGCCGGGAGGAGATGGGGGCTCTGTCGCGTTCGGCCGATCTGGCACTGGCGGGAGCGGGCGGCGCGACAGTCCACCTGTCCGGCGAGGCCGGCATGGGCAAGACCCGGCTCGTCGGGGAGTTCCTCTCGAAGAGGAGCGATCTGAGGATGCTCGTGCTGGAGTGCGACGGAACGATCCAGAAGAGCCTCGGCCCGTTCTCCAGATTCCTGGGACGGCAGATGGGACTCTCCGAGAATACGGGAGCCGAGGCTGCCAGGGCGTCCGTGGAGGAATACCTCTGCCGGCTCGCGGATTCCATCCCCCCGACCTGTGGAGGCGTGAAAGAAGAATTGAAGGGGGCGCTCGAAAGAGCCCTGCAGCCGCTGGGTTCCCTGCTCGGGCTCAGATGGCCGGACGCCATGTTCGACAGGATCGACCCCCGCGGCCGGTTCGAGAACATCCGGATGTCGCTCATGGCGTTGTTCCGTGCGCTGATGCTGACCGGTTCGAACGGAGTCGTGTTCGAGGACATCCAATGGATGGACGGCGACTCCGCCGCTCTGTTCGGCGAACTCCGGGAGGGCATGGCCGGAGAGCCTCTGCTCTGGATTCTCACGTCCCGCCCGGGGATATCCCAGGCTGAATTCCCTCTGCACGGCAGTCTGCCTGACGTGACCCTGAGGCTCGGCCCACTGTCACCGGAAGAAACCGCCGATCTGGCCGAGATGCTCCTGGGCTCCCCGCCCTCGAAGAGACTGGTCGAGTCCATTCTTGCGCACTCCGACGGCTGTCCGTTCTTCGTCGAGCAGTACTGCGGCTATCTGAAGGAGCAGGGATACACCTGTCCCTCCGATGGAGGCACGGACCTCCGGGAAGGCGCACCCATACCCACGGCGGGGATGAGCAGTGTGCTCATCGCGAGGATAGACCGATTCGACCCCGCGCTGCGTACTGCCGTACAGCAAGCCTCCGTTCTCGGCAGGCAGTTCGAGGCCGCTGTTCTCGCCGACATGCTGGGCGCAGGCTCGGCGGACGATGTCATAGCCCGTGGAACGACCGAATCCGTCTGGATTCCGGCGGGCGAAGGCATTCATGCCTTCAGGCACGCCATGCTTAGGGACGCGGCCTACTCGATGCAGCTCCGGTCGAGGGTGCGCAAGCTCCACGGGAAGGCGGCCGAGTCCATCGAAAGGCGCCATAAGGGAGACGGCAGGTACTACGCAGATCTGGCCTACCACCTGGAGGCCGCAGGCGACATCCCCCGGGCATGCGAATACCTGGAACTGGCCGCGGCATTCTCCGCCGGCAACTTCATGATCGCCGAGACCGTGGAGAGATACTCAAGGCTGATCGAACTGCTCGACGACGGACCCGCCCGTGCGCTCGCAAGGCTCAGGATGGCGGAGTTCCTGACGGATTGCACCCGGTGGGACGAGGCGGTGGAACAGCTCGACCTCGCGCTGAAGGAGCCCGGGAAACTCGAGGCGCGGATGCGCGCGAGGATACTGGTCAGGCTCGCAAGGATCCTGCTCGAGCGGGGGGAGGAGGCGAGGGGATTCAGGCTGCTTCGCGAAGCCTCCGCACAGCTCGATCTCGAGGAGGACTTCTCTCTCCGCTCGATGATAGCGAGCATCGAGGCTCTGGAGATGCTGAAGTCCGACAACATTGAGCGGGCGGCGGAGCTCTACCGGGCCTGTGTGGACCTGGCCAGGCGGGGTACCGACAGGGAGCAGATCCTCCGGGCGATCGGAAGCATGGGCAACTACTACCTGGAGATCCGCGAGCTCGAACGGGCGCTGGAGTGCTACGAAGAGGTCCGCTCCGGAGCCGTAGAAACGGGCAACAGGAACCTCGAAGCCGTCGTGCTGGGCAACATCGCGCTCATACGAAGGGCATGGATGCAGTTCGAGAAAGCCGAGGAGCTCCTGAGGAGACAGATGGAGATAGCCGTCGAAACGGGCAACAAACTCCAGGTCTGCATGGCCCTCGGAAACCTCGGGACCGTAGTGGCCTCCGACGAGAGGTTCGAGGAGTCCCTCGACTGCTACAGGCGCGCCGCGGTGATCGCTGCCGAACTGAAGTCGATCCAGCACGAGGCCATAGCGAGGATGAACCTGGCCGAGCACTGCCGCAATCTCGAGCTCCTCGACGAAGCCATGGACAACGCCGAAGCCGCCGTGCGCATAGTCAGGGAGAGGGCTCTGACGCACTACCTGGGCTCGTTCCTCGTCATCCTTGCGGATGTACAGAGCGAAAGCGGCGACAATGAAGCGGCCGGCGCCAGCCTCGAGGAGGCCAGGAGCCTGCTGGCTTTCGGTGACCCCGGGCTGGCCGACGAAATGGATATCGTCGAGGCGAAGCTGAGGGCCGCCGGGGATCCCGGGGCCGCTGTGGCTCTCCTGGACGGAGTTATCACAGCCTCGAGAAACCCTTTGTATGTTTCCGAAGCGGCCTTCGTCAGATGGAGGATACTGCGTTCCGACGACAGTCTGCGGATTGCGAGGGAAGCCTGCCTGGCCCAGATCGAAAGGAACTGCATGCCCTGGAGGGCGAGGCGTCTCCTGAAGCGGATGGAGGGTGCGTGATACCAGTTCCGGCGCTGGCATCGCGCCGGAGAAGGGAGGACCGGTGATCATCCGGACACTCAGGGCGTGAGCTTCCATGGCGGAGCCGGGGCACGGCTCCGGAGGAACCGGAACCTGAGCGGTCCGAAGCCCTTCGCGGCGAAGGACCGCGGAGGAGGAACGATGAGCGCATCCGATCCGGCAGCCTTGACATATCGCCGAATGTGGGCCGACCTCGGCATGAACCTCGAGCTGCACGACCAGATGCTGGAAGCCATCGAGAGGGTGCACAGGACCACTCATCTCGCGAGAAGGAACAGACCCCTTGCGATGTCGGAGTTCGACGCCGCGCTCCACGGGGCGCACGGCTCCCGTGTGGCCGAGATAATCGAGCACAGGCGCAGGGGCGGGAAGTCCATCGGGACATTCTGCATCTACGTGCCGGACGAAATCGCCCTGGCGGCCGGTGTCATCCCCATGCCGCTGTGCGGCGGAACCGGCTGGTCCGTGGACTATGCCGACAAGATGTTCCCCCGGGACATCTGCCCCCTCGTGAGATCCACCTTCGGCCTGGCCTTCAGCGGCACTTGCCCCTACAAGACCCTCAAGGAGTTCGCGCTAGGCGAGACCACGTGCGACGCCAAGAAGAAGGCGTGGGACCTCCTCGGATTCCCGTCGCTGGAGGTTCCGCAGAAGAAGACGGATATTGACAGGGAGCTCTGGCGCTCGGAGGTGAGGCGCTTCGCGCGAGAAATGGAGAAGCTCGCGGGAAGGCCCATCGAGAAGGAGGCTCTAGCCCGGTCCGTAAGGAAGGTCAACGACCGCAGGCGCGTTCTGCAGAGAATCAACGGATACAGGATGCTGGCCGAACCTCCCATAAGCGGGCTCGACGCCCTCCTGGTCTCGCAGACCGCGCTCAGCATGGACATCGACGCCTTCCTTGCCGCCGCAGGCCGGCTCGAGAAGGAGCTGGAGTCCAGGGCCGTGAAGGGCGTGAGCGCATACGAGAAGCCGGGCCCCCGCATTCTCTACGCCGGAAGCCCCTCCCCATTGGGCTATTCCAAGCTGCACTACGTCGCCGAGACGTCGGGGCTCCGCATAGTGGCCGACGAATCCTGCACCGGCAGCAGGTACTACAGGGACCTCGTGGACGAGGGCTCCGGCGACCTCGACTCCATGTACGACGCAATAGCCGACAGATACTTCGCCATAGACTGCGCCTGCTTCTCCCCCAACAGCGAGCGGTTCGACAACGTAAGGAGAATGGCCGGCGAATTCGGAGTCTCGGGCATACTCCACGGCGTTCTCCAGTACTGCCACGGCTACGACATCGAGTCCAGGGCTCTGGACAAGGCCATTGCCGATCTCTCGATCCCCTCGCTCAAGATAGTCACCGACTACAGCGAGCAGGACATCGAGCAGATAAGGGTGAGGATCGAGACTTTCAGGGAGCTGGTGGAGCACGGAGAGAAGCGTCAGACGGCCGGGTCCGGGGTCTGAAACCCGGCGGAGCCCGGGGGGTAGGACCGGTCAGGATCCGGGTGGTTCCGGGTGCGGAGAAGGAAGGGATCCGATGATCAGGCCTGCTTTGGCAACTGCGGCGGCCGTTCTGGCGGCGGTCGCCGGCTGCACAAGCGTGGTGAACATCTACGACTATTCCGGCGGCGGAAAGACCAGGGTGGATACCGTGTACGTCGAGAGTTCAGGCGATTCGACGGTGGCTCCAGCGCCGCCCCCGGGCGGCGGCGCTCCCGTTCCCCCTCCGGGAGGCGGCTCCGAGCCGGTTCCTCCCGGAGGTCCGGGGGGAGGAGGAATCGAGCATCCCGGCAGATGGTCCTCGATCACCGAACTCCATCCAGGCACCGCCAGGCTGGAGACCGTGGTCGCTCCGATCGACTCTCTGGTCATCTACAGGGTTCTGGGAAACACGATAAACGGCAGGGGAACCGATATCACGGTCGAACTCGACCCGGAGACCCGCAGGAACACCGTCACGGGCGAGAGGAAGCACTTCCTCTCGCTGGAATTCGACAGCCACTCGAGCTGGACCGACGCCTCCGGGGACATCGAGATCCTGAGAATAGACTGCGGCGGGGAGACCGTGGCGTCGTTCGGCATCGAGGATGCCTCCGGGCTGGTTCCGGTTCCCCGGGGCGACGGTTCCTACAGGATCGAGGTCCTGTTCCCCGCAGAGCTGGACCTCCTCAGGACCCTGGCCCTCTCGGAGCGCACGATACTGACCGTATCCGTGGAGCCGTCACGCACCGGTTCGGGCGTCCTGTCCGAGGACAACAGGATCAATCTGAGCACGTTCTTCTCCGTCTACGCCTCGGGGGAAGGCTCCAAGTCGCCGGCTCCCGGAGGTGTCGAGCCGGCTGTTCCGGAGTCTCCCTCCGGAGGCGGTAGCCCGCGCTCCGGGGCATCCCGGAGCCGTTAGACGAATACGGGCGGCTCCGGCTGCGCCGGAGCCGCTCTCATTCCTGCGGCGGCGCGAACGTCGTTCCACCTGCCGGTTCCTCCGCCCCGAACGGTTCGATGACCCTCGCGACCCTCGCCATGACCGCGCAGGCGAGGGCCGCGGCCGCGCAGCCCGACCATGACGCCGCCGGCGCCCCCCATGCCTCCGCCAGCGCCCCCCAGAGCAGGCTTCCCAGCGGCATGGCGCCCATGACCGAGAAGGTGTAGAGGCTCATGACCCTGCCCCTCATGTCGTCGGGGACCAGGTGCTGGAGGATCGTGTTGCACGAGGTCATGAAGGTTATCATGCCGAAACCGGCCAGCGGCAGTGCGGCCAAACCCGACACGAGCGCGCGCGAGAGCGAGAAGGCGCCCAGCCCCGCCGACAGCATCGCCGGGGAGAGGGGCAGCCATCTCCAGAGCGTCTTCGGACTGGTAGTCGAGGAGACGAAGACCGCTCCCGCGATCGCGCCCATGCCAACGGCCGCGAGGAGGAACCCGAGGGTTCTGGCGTCCCCGCCGAAGACCTCCCGCGCGAAGACCGGCATTATCGTGATGAAGTTGAAGGAGAAGATGCTCTGGAAGGCCAGCGCCGCCAGCAGGACTCTGACGGCGGGAACCTTCATCGAATAGGCCACGCCCTGTCCGAGGCTCCCCATGACGTTTCCGCGGGGCAGCCTCGTCTCCTGAACCCCTGGTTTCATGACCAGGAGCGCGTATATGACCGCGAGATAGCTGATCGAGTTGAGGCCGAACACAGGGCCCTCTCCCAGAGCGGCGACGATCAGGCCCGCCAGCGAAGGCCCCGCTATCCTCGCCGTGTTGAACAACGCCGAGTTGAGAGCGATGGCATTCGACAGATCCTCTCTGTCGGGGACCATCTGCACCACGAAAGACTGCCTGGCCGGCGCCTCCACGGCGAACAGGACACCCCCGGCGAAGGCGAGGAGGGCGACCAGTTCCACGGTCGCGAAGCCCGTCAGAACAAGCACGCACAGAAGCGCGGCCTGGAGCATCGCTCCGGCCTGTGTCGCGATCAGGATCCTGTGACGGTTCCTCTGATCGGCGAAGACTCCGGTGACCGGCATCAGCAGGAGCGAGGGGAGCTGGCCGGCGAATCTCACCGTCCCCAGGGCGAGGGCCGAGCCGGTGAGCCTGTAAACGAGCCAGCCCTCCGCGACCCTCTGCATCCATGTGCCTGTCATCGAGACTATCTGGCCCGAGAAGTAGAGCCTGTAGTTCCTGTGGCGGAGGACCCGGAAGACGAATCCTGGGCGGATCAAGAAGGATTCTCCAGGGTCCGTCGGTCAGGTCTCGAGGAAGTACGCCGAGGGAAGAGCCAGGACGTCCCCCTGATGCTCCGGATCGTCCAGGAGCCTGATGACGAAGACTCCCCCGTCCGGCAGGCGGACGAAGAGCGAGCACCCCTCCCCCGACGGGAGACTGGTGTGTCCCAGGAAGACCCAGCCCTCGCCCCTCGCGTGGAGGTCGCCGTCGAAATCCCTGAAATCGCGCCCGACGGCGTACCGGCGCCCCGGAACGAGGGGACCGATGGCTCCCTCGAGCCTGCCCAGCGCGTGCTCGGAATCCAGGGGACCGTGCATCTCCCCACCTCCCGTTGACCCGTGTGCGACAGGCTCGAATATAGACAGGCAGGAGCGGGAAGCTCATCAATCGTGCGGAGAGGAGAGCGGAATGGGAACCAGGGGAAGGCAGATAGTGGGTCTCGACGTGGACGACCTCGTGAAGAGGCTCAACAGCGCGCTCGCCGACGAATGGCTGGCGCACTACCAGTACTGGGTGGGGTCGAAGGTGGTCATGGGGCCGATGAAGGAGGCGGCGATAGCCGAGCTGGTTCAGCACGCCGCCGACGAGATGCGGCATGCCGAGATGGTTTCCCTTCGCATCGTCCAGCTCGGCGGGACGCCCGTGCTGAAGCCCGAGGACTGGTACCGGATATCCGGCTGCGGTTACGACGCTCCCGAGGATCCGTTCATCCAGAAGGTTCTCGAGCAGAACATCAGGGGGGAGCAGTGCGCCATCGGCGTGTACGACGGCCTGGTGAGGCTCGCTTCGGGCAGGGACATGGTCACCTACAACATGGCGCAGGCGATACTCGCCGACGAGGTCGAGCACGAGGAGGACCTGCAGTCGCTTCTCGAGGATTACGAATCCATGATCGAAAGGGCGCGCGGAGAGCGCTGAGGCGGTTCCGGAATCCTGCCGGCAGGCGCGGAACCCGCGCCGGCCGGCAGGGGGGTTGACCCCGTCCCCCGGCTCAGGCGAGATTCCCCGGGCAAGGTCATGTCAAGGCCGTAGGCCACCCAGGCCCTGCGGGGAGGGTGGCCTTGTCGCATCCTGGAAACATCCCGGGCGCATCCGCGAGAGCCCTGCCGGCTCCGTCGGGTTCCGCGCTTCTCGTGATCGACTGCCAGAGGGCCTTCACGGATCCCACCGGCCGGACCGCCGTGCCCCGTGCACGGGAAGCGGTGGCGCGGATAGCAGACCTGATGCTCGGATTCCGTGCGGCGGGCCTGCCGGTGTCCGCGACCAGGCACGCGCACATGACCGCGCCCGGCCCCGGAGGGATGGGTTCCTGGTGGCGCAGCTTCGTGATGGAGGGTACGCCGGCGGCGGAGCTCGACCACCGCCTCGACCCTTCGCTCATCGACTTCGTCGTCGTCAAGCAGCGCTACTCGGCATTCAACTCCACCCCCCTCGACGGGCTGCTCCGGAGCAGGGGCGTCTCGTCCCTGGTGATCTGCGGGTTCCAGACACACATCTGCGTAGAGTCCACGGCGCGCGAAGCCTTCGATGCCGGCTTCGACGTGGTTCTGGTGCCGGAAGCATGCGGCTCTGCCGATCCGCGTCTTCACGAGGCGGCGGTGGCCTGCATGAGCCACGCGCTCGCGCTCTGCGCTCCGGTCCGGGAAGTGCTGGAATGGCTGAAACGGACATGAGGCGGTTCGACGGAGTCGCCGTGGTCGGCGCCGGCGCCGCCGGCGTCTCGGCGGCGGTGGAAGCGGCAAGGCTCGGGGCCCGCGTGCTGATCCTCGAAGCATCCGGCCGGGCGGGAGGCGTCGTCCGCCTCGCGCACGAGGTGCGCAACTTCCCCGGCGGCGCGAGAACGGGAGCCGGGATCGCGGAGATGTTCGGCGCACAGGTCGTCCAGTGGGGGATACCCCTGGAGCGCCGCCTTGTGAAGAGCGTGACTGCCGGGGCCGGAAGGGTGGTGCTGGCCGACGGCGGCGGATGGGCTCTCGAGGCCGCGGCGGCGGTCGTCGCCACCGGGACGGCGCCCGTGATGCCGGAAATCCCGGGTATGCCGGCCTCTTTCGGACAGGACAGCGGGGTTTTTTCCTCCGCCTGCTCCGCCCTCGCCGGTATTCCCCCCTCCTCCGCGGCGGTCATAGGCGGCTTCGACGTCGCGTTCGACCAGGCGAGGCTGCTCGCAGGCCGCGGGGTCGCGACGTGCGTCCTCTGTCGGAGGAGGGTTCCCGCGGCGCCTCCGTGGCTCGTCGAAGCCGCTCGGACCGAGGGCGTCGCCATCCTTTCCGGTCTCGAGGTCTCGAAGGTCTGCGGAAGGGCTGGGGAGTGGAGGCTCGAGACGGCCGGGTCCGGCGGCATGGCCGACGGCCCCGTTCCTGTGGTGGAATCGGTGGTGATCGCCGTGGGCAGGAAGCCCGTTCTCCCGGTCATGGACTGCGGCGCCTCGCCGCTCGTCAGGGTGGCGGGCGACGCACTGGGAAGGCCCGGCAGATACCTGTCCGCAGCCATGGCGGACGGATGCCTGGCGGTCAGGGACCTGCTGTGCGGAGGCGTATCGAACGGAGGTTTGCGGTGAGGATAGAGCGCACGCTCGAAGCCGGCGGTATCGCGCGCGTGCATCTTGTGAGGCTCAGGGAGGAGCCGTGGGGCGCGGTCGAGTGCGTCGGAGCGCTGGATCCCGCCGTGCCTGTGACGGAGAAGATCGTCCTTGTCGTCTCTTCGCAGTACGGCTGTCCCGTGGGCTGTCCGATGTGCGACGCAGGGCGCGGCTTCCACGGAAACCTCGAAGCGAAGGATATCTTCGCGCAGATTGACTTCCTCATGGAGAGCTGGGCCGGTCCCGCCGCGCGCCGCTGTCCCAAGCTCAAGATCCAGTTCGCCAGGATGGGCGAGCCGTCGCTCAACCCTGCCGTTCTGGAAGTCGTCTCCGCGCTTCCCCGGCGCTATGGGATCCCGGGGATCATGCCCTGCATCGCCACGACCGCGCCGAAGGGCTCGATGGAGTGGTTCGAGCGCCTGGCGGACATCAAGGACGGGCTGTTCGGAAGCGGGATGTTCCAGCTCCAGTTCTCGGTGCAGTCTACGAGCGAGGCCGGGCGGGGCAGGCTGATTCCGTATCCCGTGACATCCCTCTCCGGGCTGTCGCGGCTTTGCGAGCGGTTCGTGCGCCCGGGCGACCGCAGGGCGGTCCTGAACTTCGCGGCAGTCGAAGGAGCGCCGATCGAGCCGGGCGTCCTCCGGGACGTGTTCGATCCGGCGAGGAGCCTGGTCAAGCTGACTCCGCTGAACCCCACCGGGAGATCGGCAGCTTCGGGGCTCTCGACCATGTTCCGCTCCGGCGTGGAGCCCGAGGTGGCGGATCTGGTCAGTGCTCTGGAGGAGGCGGGCTTCGATGTCATCGTCAGCGTCGGGCTGGAGGCGGAGAGCGAGGCCGGCACGAGCTGCGGCCAGCTCGCGTTCGCCGGGTCAGGGGCGCCGGAGCGGTTTCAGAAGAGCTGAACCGGGAGCATGAAGAGGCTCAGCGCGATCCTCCAACGGAAGTCCCACTCATCCTCGCCCGGAAGCGGGTCGGACACCCATGCTGGGAACCAGGCTCTCACCAGCCCCAGGTCGAGGGCGACGCCCGCGTCGGCAAGAAGGTCATCCTCCGACAGTTCCCGCGTCGAGTTCTCCACCCATCCGGCGTCGGCGAAGAGGGAGACGGGGACTGACGGCATGTGAACCGTTCCCCCGAGTCCGACCCCGATGGAGCCCCCGCCGGGGTGACGGCCGTATCCCGGCATGGCAGGTCCCGATTCCACGAAATAGTGCTCCGAGGGCGACAGAGGCCCGTCGGGAGGCAGAAGCCAGCCGGCCGGTCCGCCCTCGGAGAGTCCGCCGCCGGGCCGGAAGAGGTACTGCAGGGGCGTCACGCCCCAGGACCTTCCGGCGAAGAGCCTCGTCTCCGGGGCGCCGGGAAGGCTGAACGAAGCCAGCGAGCACTCGAGTTCGAGCGACGCCCATTCCTCATCCTTCCAAGCGGGGCACCCGGAGGCTCTGAGGGAGAGGAAGGCGCTTCCGGAGAAGCCGCTGCTCCATCTCGACGCTCCCGCCGAGAACACCATGCCGCGCCCGGGAGTGAAGCGGCCTCCGCCGGAGACCGCTGTGTCGGATACGCTCTCGAGAGAACCCGAAACCCACATGGAGACAGCCGGATCCGACGGCAGAACCCCGCTCAGGTTCCTGGAGATGGAGATGGTGGAATGCTCTCTGCCGTATCCCATCCAGGTGCGCCATGTCAGGTATTCCGAGGCCCTCCTGGAGCGGGAGGCCGCGACCTCCAGCTCGAGGCCGAACACGCCCGCCCTTCCGCCTTCCAGCGGCTGCCTCCATACGCCGGAGACCTGGAGCGGGCCTCCCGACCGAAGGCTTGCGGAGCGCGAGAGACCGTAGAGTCCGGCCTCCCACGAGCCGTCCGCCCAGCCCGGGACGGGAAGAAGCCATGTGTTGAAGCGGGAAGGCCGGTCGCATGGATAGACGAGCGGCCGGATCGTCCCCGACGGAGGCAGGGAGTTGTTCCACGGCGCCCGATCCGGATACCTGGTCTCTGGATCGACCGTCGCCCGGCGCCACCGGCCGGGTACTGCGACAACCGTGCTTCTCCCCGGCTCGACCGACACCCTCTCCATCCTCGACTCCCCGGGCCTCGAGACCTCCAGATCAAGCACCGCCGGGAGCGGGACGTCGGCGCCGAGAGTCACGAACGTCGAATCGCCCGACAGGGAGATGCCCTCCACTCTCACGTCGGCCGAGGCGGTGGAGCGGAGCCAGGTGTCGAACTCGGCCTGCAGGGATCTTCCGGAAACCTCCTCCGCGACCGCACGGAAGTCGTCCGTGCGCGGGTGATGGAAGGCGAACCGCCCGGCGTACTCGCGCATTACGCTGTCGAAGAGCGCCGTGCCCATCTGGTTCTCGAGCATCCTCATGAAGAGCGCGGGCTTGGAGTAGTAGAGCGCACCGTAGTCGTATCTCCCTCCGGCGGCGTCCGTCGAGGTGCTGATCACCGGAACCTCTTCGCCGGCCGCCGCCATGCCCACGTACGAAGCGCTGGATCCATCGGCGTCCGAGGCGTCGGATATCCAGCCCGGCAGGGACGTCATGTTGCCGCGGACGCCGTACTTCCTCTCGAAGTACCTGATCTCGGCGTAGCTGTTCATCCCTTCGTCCAACCATGCCTCGTCCACCTCGTCGTTTCCGAGCATGCCGTAGAACCACTGGTGGCCGACTTCGTGCATCACCACCATCTCGAAGTACCTGTAGAACGGGGGATCGAACCGCCCCACGAGCACGAGCTGGGGATACTCCATGCCCCCCCATGTCGAGCTCTGGACGACCCATAGATCGCCGTAGGGATAGGCGCCGAACCATTCCCCGCAGTAGAGGAGGGTGGAATCCACCCAGGCCCCGACCTCCGACCAGTCGTCGAGATCCCGCTCTCTCACCGCCAGATGGATCCGCACCGCACCGCCGCCGAGCGCCTCAGGATACATGAAGTTGTGCTCTTCGAGGACGAAATCCGGGTCGGCCGCCCAAGCGAAGTCGTGCACGTTCGACGCCCGCCAGCGCTCGAAGCGGCAGGTCGAGTCGTCGGAGAACCATACGGAATCGGCGTCGCCTGTGGCGGCGGTGACGAAGCCGTCCGGAACCCGGATCGTCACGTCGTAGGATCCGTAGTCGCTGTAGAACTCGCCCTCGGAACGGTAGCGCCCGAGGTGCCATCCCTCCCCGTCGAGTACGCACATCTTCGGATACCACTGGCTCATCTCGTAGTGGTCTCCGTCGTGCCCCATCCGGCTCCATATCACCGGCACTCTGACATCGAACCAGCCCGCGAGAACGAGAGTGTCCCCCGGCATGGCGGTCGAGTCGAGCGGGATGAAGGCCAGGGTCTCCTCCACGAAGGGCTTCACGGAGCGTCCGTCCAGAGTCCAGCCGTTCAGGGCGATCCATCCGTGCTCGTCGTCCCCGGCCATGGCGAAGTCGTAGTTCCCCCACGCGGCCTCGTCGGCCGCGAAGGCCGTCGAGGGATCCCTGTAGGCGTTCGGATAGAGGTGGAGCCAGAGCGTGTCGGCGGGGAAGGCCGGAAGGAAGACGATCTCGATGGCCCCCCTGACCATCGTGCTGTCCGGCAGCAGCCTCACCTGCATCCGGTAATCGGCTCTGCTCTCCGGCCCGGGCAGCCCGGGGACGGACAGCGATGCTGAGAGAACCAGTTCCGCCAGCATTTCGCCTCCCCGATCCGTTGCTGTAATGATTCGCCCGACGCCCCCGGACGCGCAAGCCCGGTTCGACCGTGCTTGACTCCGGCGGGCTCCGCCGGGATGTTGATGCCTGGCGAGCCCGGATATGGCCTTTCATTCGATCCCGGGAGGCT
>JAAYTY010000211.1 GCA_012523605.1 Candidatus Fermentibacterota bacterium | reverse complement strand
TCCGAGGTTCACGAACTCCACCGAGACGCCCGTTTCGTCCCGCACCCTCACCGCGAGCCTGAACATCATCTCCGCGACCGCGGTGAAGGCATCCGGATTCAGCTCGTTCGACACGATCATCGTGTGGAGGCCGAACCTCTCGACACCCAGCCCCGCCAGCCTGCGATATGCTTCGAGAAGCTGATCGCACGGCATCCCGAACTTTGCCTCCCTGGGATGGCCGATGATCGAGTTGCCCGTGTCCGGATCGCCTGGATTGAACCTGAGGCACAGAAGACGCGGCAGGCCTGCCGTCTCCCGCAGGAAGTCGATGTGGCCGGAGTCGTCGAGATTGACTACCGCGCCCATGCCGGCTGCAAGCCGGTACTCCCCGGCCGACGTGTCGTTGGAGGTGAACATGATGTCCGATCCGGGAATCCCCATCCTGCGGCAAAGCTCCAGTTCGGCCAGCGAACTGCAGTCCATTCCCATCCCCAGCCCGTGCAGGAGCTCGAGGATGGCGGGCGTGGGGGTGGCCTTCACGGCGAAGAACTGCCTGAAGCCCTTGTTCCAGGAGAACGCGCCGAGAAAGCGCAGTGCGTTCTCCGCCATGCCCTGCCCGTCGTAGATATGAACCGGGGTTCCGAACCTTGAGGCTATCTCTTCGAGAGCCGCCCTCGGCGGCATCCACTTTCTGCTCATCTCGCACCGCCGTTCTACAGGGGTTATGGGGAATGGAAAAACCGCGGATGAGGCACACACCCGCGGTTCCGGCGGTGCATACGGACCGGTTCAGGCTCCGGGCGCACCCCCGTGACTCACGGGCATGTGCCCGCGCTTCAATTTCCCCGGGAAGCCGCCCGAACCGTGCGAGATCATGACTCGAACAACCATTTCCTTTCTCGAAGTTGCGCGGACTATCCGAAACCCCGGATCCCCGGTCAAGACCACCGTTCCACGGAAGCCCCGCCGCCATGGTCGTTCAATGGGGAACCGGCCGCCCGGCGCGATGTTCGAGTTCTTGCAGCACATGGAGCGGCATGTCACCGGGGGAGATCACGAGTTTGCCAATGACAGACTCCTCCCCGGGGTTGTGCCCGGCGACCTCGTCGGGTTGTCCTCCAACCGGCGCTTGTTCCTGCCGAATCCCCGTGCAGACTGACCGAGTCCGGGACTGATCAGTACACGATCATCAGCCAGGGGGGAGCCAGCGGCGATCCTTCCGCCAGGAAGGGCAGGAGAGCGGCGTTGTCCAGGAACAGCTCGCCGTCAGGCTCCGCCGCCAGCGCCGCATGGGGGAAGCCGAAGTCGTAGTGGAAGGTCACTCCGTCGGCGCCGATGCTGAACGACTCCAGGTCATCGGTCGTGAATTCGTAGCCCTCGTAGATGCACGCATCCAGACCGAAGTCCTCCGCGCAGACCTCCACCGCCTCTTCGATACGTTTCTGGAGCATCGAGTCGAGGAGGCTCGCCAGGTCTTCCTCGGCGTCAGAGTCGAACAGGTCGTCCGGCGTGAGGGTCTTGCCCGTCCCTGCGTCCAGATTGATGTGGTATTCGAGGGTAGAGGGATATGCCCCCACGCAATCGACGAAGATCGTGAGGTCCAGGATCCCCTGCCCGTTCATGTTGACGATGTAGCTCGAGCCGGTGATGCCTCTCTGCGTCTCGACGAAGTTCCGCAGGGTCTCCTCGACGGACTCGCCGTTGATCGCCTCATAGGAGAGGGCGAGGTTCATCGCCTCGACTGCCTCTTCATCCGCGCCGCCGACGACGACCGGCCACTCTATGTATCCCGTCAGCCCGCCGGCCTCCATTACGTAAGCGGCCGTCTCGATCTCGACGGCACTCGTCATCTCCGCGCACAAGGCCGGTGCCGGGGACATCACCACCGCCGGGACGACCAGCATTCCAGCAGCAGAACACACTCTCACCCGATTCCTCCGATCCTCGAGAGACACCGGGCCTTGTTCGAGCCCGGGGTACGTATCGTCCTGAAGCTCTGTCCGTCCTCGGGCGCCTCCACCGCCGTGAGGGGGAAAGGCCGTTGCGCGTGCGGGAGCACCTGCGAAATGTACGGCACCCGCCGGGATGCCCCCCCGCCCTGCACGTACTGCGCACCCATGCCGCGGCCGTGCGGTTCCTACAGAAATATGCCCGGCAGGCAGGCAGAGCATCGTATCTTCTCAGGCTCCCGGTTTCCGTTGAAGGCCTATCCTCAACACCCCCCTCCATTCCGCCGACAAGATACGACAGCAGGAGATACGAGAACATCCGGCGCCCATGATCTGTTGAACCCGGCTCGCCATCCAGGCATCGAGCGGCGATTTTCGCCTCTGCCGGAGGATGTTGAGACGCATGGATCCGGGGCGGCGCGGATACCGCCCCGTGAAAAGGCCCCGTCCGCTGACCCGGGCGGGTGTGAAGGCGGTTGCCGATGCACTGGCTGTTCCTCGTTCTCGCCGTGCTGTTCGAGAATGCCGGTACTATCAGCATGAAGCTCTCCCAGGGCTTCAGGAACACCCTGCCGTCGGTGCTGATACCGGTGTGCTACCTGCCGAGTTTCTTCTTTCTCACCATGGCCCTGAAGCGAATCGACGTAAGCGTGGCCTATGCCGTCTGGTCGGGTCTTGGAACGCTGTGCATAGCCATGGTCGGCTTTCTCTGGTTCCGCAAGAATCTTTCCCTTCTGAGGCTCCTGTCTATTTGCATGATCGTCGCGGGTGTGGCGGGGCTGAATCTGTCCGGCGCGACGAGTTCGATGAACGGCTGACAGCGACCTCCTCCGGACGGGGGTTTACCGGGTCACGAGCACACCCGGCTTGGCACAGACGATTGCACGAAAGCCAGAGTACGTCACATATATCGAATCAATCACGAGCGGGAGTTCTTCGGCAGGCGTTCGAACCCCGGGAGGCGGTATGAGCAAAGCGATTGTCGTTTTTGTTCTTTTGATGTTGATCCCGCTTCGGTTCGCTCAGGCCGACTGGGAAAGCCTCGGCCCGGAGGGCGGGGAACTCAGGAACGTCGTCCAGTCGGCCACGGACCCCAACACGCTGTTCGGTTTCTCCGACAGCTACTCCACGAAGGTTTACAAGTCCACCGACGGCGGAACGAGCTGGAGCCAGGTGGGCTCGTTCAACAACCAGGAATACTGCGCCACCGCGGCGTCCAACGGCAACCTCTATGCCGGGTGCGGAAGCGCTTTCGCGACATCTACGAACG
>JAAYTY010000210.1 GCA_012523605.1 Candidatus Fermentibacterota bacterium | reverse complement strand
CGACCTGTATCTGCCGTGGACGAATATGGCCGATGCGCCGCGCTCCGCCAGCATGGACCCTATCTCGCGGGGCACCGGCTCGTCCGGCGACCAGCCCAGCCTTATCTTGACCGTCACCGGCAGCGGCCCGGATGCGGAACGGACGGCCGACACCACGTCCATGAGTCGCGGGATATCCCTCAGAAGGGCCGATCCGGAGCCGCTCCTTATGACCTTCCGAATCGGGCAGCCTGCGTTGATGTCCACGAAGTCGAACCCCATGGATGCAACTATCTCCGCCGCCCTGGCGAAGTCGCCTGGCGACGCCCCGTAGAGCTGAACTCCGAGGGGCTTCTCGCCCTCTCCGCGGCGCAGCAGTCTGCACGATGCGGCGGACCGTCTCGAGAGGCCTGCTACACTCACCATCTCTGTCACCGCGGCGGACGCCCCGAAGCCGAGGCAGAGCCGCCTGAAGGCCGAGTCGGTGTATCCCGCCATGGGGGCGAGGCAGCAGCCGGCGGCCCATTCCACGACGCGGTCTTCGGTCAATCTCTCGGGACTCCCGAGCCGTGGTCCGGGGAGCCGGCCATATCTCCGGCATGATACGAACTCCGCACGAGAGGGCCGGAGGCGACAGCCGAGAAGCCGGCATCGAGAGCCTCCTCGCGAAGCTCCTCGAATTCCGAGGGTTCGAGGTATCTCTCGACCGGCCAGTGGTGAGCCGAAGGGGCCAGATACTGTCCCAGCGTGAGGAGGCTCACGCCGGACCGCCTCAGGTCGGCCATCGAGGCGGTCACCTCGGCCCTGGTCTCTCCCATGCCCAGCATCATGCCGCTCTTGAGGGGAGTGCCCGGGGACATTCCGGCGAAAGAGGCGAGCAGATCCAGAGACGCACGGTAGGAGGCTCCCGGCCTGACTGACGGGAAGAGTCTCCGCACCGTCTCGATGTTGTGGTTCAGTATGTCGGGCCTCGCCGCGGCAATCGCCGAAAGAGCTTCGGCGCTTCCGCGGAAATCGGGGACGAGCAGCTCCACGGTCGCACCGGGAAGAGAAGCCCTGATCGCGGAAACGACCTCCGCGAAGTGTCCCGCCCCTCCGTCCGGCAGGTCGTCCCTGGTGACGGAGGTTATCACGACGTGCCTGAGACCGAGGACGCAAGCCGCTTCCGCGATCCGCCTGGGCTCGCCCGGGTCGGGAGGGGGGAGGGGGGTGTCCGCCTTCTTGACTCCGCAATACCCGCAGCTCCTCGTGCAGCGATCGCCGAGCACGAGGAAGGCCGCGGCGCCTCTTTCGAAGCAGTGACCGATGTTCGGGCATCCGGCCTCCCTGCACACGGTGTCCAGGGACAGTCTGCGGAGCAGCTTCCTGACCTCCTCCGCCCTTCCGGAACCCAGAGTCCCGACTCTCAGCCATTCCGGTCTCCTGCTTCGGATCGTCACCACGAATCCGCCTCGGCACGGAGCGATTCCGCCGCGAGCGACACCTCAGAGGCGTCGCGGGGAGAGAGTTCGAAGGGCTCCAGGACGCAACCCGCCGCCGCGGAGAAGCTGGATACGAGTTCACGGGACAGGCGGGAGGCATCCAGGCCGGGGGAGATCTCGGAGAGCTGGCATACCCCGGTTTCGAGCGCCGTCCTCAGAGAGTCCGCCGACCGGAAGAGCGGGGAGGAACGCGGAATCAGGCCGGCGAGTCCGGGCTGGTCGTTTGCCAGGACGATCGAACCGTGTTCGAGGAATGCCCCGCTGCGCCTCGCCTGGGCGCTTCCCACCAGCTTGCGGCCTCCGACCAGCACCTCGCTCCTTCCGTGAGAGGAGAAGCAGGGATTCCCCCCGGGTCCGCGCGAACGGAAGCCGGGCGAGCCTCGTCCCAGCTCGGCGGCGATTCCCAGCGAGGCGAGCGCCCTGACCAGAGCCGAACCTATCCTGCCGATGCTCGCCTCGACACCCCCCGAGACCAGGGGATGGTCCCCGGCTGCCGCGACGCAGTACGTGACCTCGTGCTCGTGCCACACCGCCCTGCCGCCCGTGGGTCTGCGGACGAGATCCAGGCCCGCCCTGCGGGCGGCATCGAGGTCTATCTCCCTGCGGGGATCCTGCAGGCGGCCGAAGGATATGCAGGCGCGGCTCCAGGTATAGACCCGCAGAGCGAAGTCCAGCTCGCCCTTCGCCGCGGAATCCATGAGCCATGAGTCCACGGCCATGTTCCAGGCTCCTTCAGCCGCACCGCACTCCATGACTATGCACCTGCCCACGGGAACTACCTCCGGAGAGCTCCGCCGCCGGGAACAATTGCACATGCATAAGGTATCTGCTAGATTGAAAAATGTCGACCACCGGAGGAGGATCGTTCTGAAAAAGGCCGTTCTGATCCTGGCCATGGCCGCCGCCGCGCGAGCCGGTTCGGGAGTCTACAGGGATGCCGGGTCTGCGGCGTTCCAGTTCCTGAAGCTGGAGACCTCGGCCAGGGCTTCGGCGCTCGGCGGAACCTCGCTCATGAACTCTGGTTCCATGTCGATCCTCTCGAGCCCATCCGCGCTCGCCTCGCTCGGCGGTGCTGGCATATCGTTCTGCCATGCAGCCCACTTCGGCTCCACGACCCAGAACTCGATGGCCTTCCACACACGGGCGGGACGCGCTTCGGTGGCGTTCGGCGCGACCTCGGTCTACACCGGTGGGATGGAGCTCAGGGATGGAGCCTCCTCCGAACCGCTGGGCGAGTTCTCGTGCTGGGACATCGGTCTCGCGGCGGGAGCGGGGATGGACCTCGGGCCTTTCGATGCCGGAGTTGCCGCCAGGCTGATCCGAGAGAAGATATGGACCTCGGGCACCTGGGGATTCTCCTTCGATGCCGGCGTTTCCGCGCTCCCGGCCGAATGGCTGAGGATCTCCGCCGCCTTTCTCAACATCGGCCCCGAAGCCGACTTCGAGGACGGCTCGTTCCGGCTTCCCGCGACCTGGAGGGCCGGCGCATCGGCAAACGCGGAACTGCCCCTTGCAGGAGCGTCCACCCTGACGGGAGAGGTATGGAAGTCGATCGACGGCAGGCCTCAGGCCGGAGTCGGTCTGGAGACGGTGCCTGCGGGGTGGGCCGCGCTCAGGGCGGGCTTCAGGGCTGGCTCGGACGCCGTCTCGGCAACCGCGGGCGCAGGGCTGACAGCCGCGGGCTGGACGCTGGACTACGCCTGGCTCCCCTCAGGGTCTCCGATCGGCGACATACACCGCATCTCCCTCTCCAGGAGCCTGTGATTGCCCCTGCGCGCCCGGTCGAAGCCCGGTGAAGACGACTCCCCGCTGATACTGCTCACGAACGACGACGGAATAGATGCGCCCGGCCTGCTCGCGCTCGAACGGGCCCTAGAATCCCTCGATCCGAGGGTGGTGGCTCCGATGGAGCACTGCAGCGGTTCGAGCCTCGCGATAGGGCTCTACAGCGATCTCGAGGTTGAGCGAAGAGGAGCCGCGAGGTGGGCGGTGAGGGGGACTCCCGTCGACTGCGTCAAGCTCGCTCTCCTCGAGCTGCTCGAGAAAAGGCCCGGCCTCGTGATCTCCGGCATCAACCCGGGCCCCAACGCGGCCAACAACATCCACTACTCCGGCACAGTGGGCGCGGCGACCGAGGCGGCGATGTGGAACGTTCCTGCCATGGCCGTAAGCTCCGGCTCGGGGATCCCGCTGCATCTCGCCTCCGCCGCCTCGTTCGTTCTCGAATTCGTTCTAGGGGGCTCCTGGCGGGACATACCCCCGGGCTGCCTGCTCAACCTGAACATCCCCGACCTGCCTGCATGCGAGCTCGGCCATCCTGTCTGGACGCGGACGGGCAGGTTCCTCGAGGACATTCCTTTCACGGTGATCGAGCCCGGGAAGTTATACAGATACTCCAGATGGACCGCGCCGTGTGAAAGGCCTGAGCCGGGGACCGATCTCGAGGCGTTGGCCTCCGGAAGAATCAGCATGACCTTGCTAACGGTCGAAAGGTCGGCCGGGGCCGGCTCCCGGGAGCAGCCGGACCGGCCATGACGGCGGCGCTGAATCCGGCTTTGATACTGCTGCTGGTCTCGTCTCGTCCCGACGCTGTCTTCCTGAGGCACGAGGCGCAGATCGAGAAGCATCTCGACGGCACGTTCACCGAGATCTCGGAGGAATGGATCGTGCCGCTGACGCCCGCAGGG
The DNA here is from genome assembly GCA_012523605.1 of Candidatus Fermentibacterota bacterium. Taxonomy (GTDB): domain Bacteria; phylum Fermentibacterota; class Fermentibacteria; order Fermentibacterales; family Fermentibacteraceae; genus JAAYTY01. The sequence goes on along the minus strand of JAAYTY010000210.1, from coordinate 11,783 downwards.
GTGCGCAGGTACGCCAGGCTCTCGATACCGTGGCAGGAGGGTTTCGACGATGTCTCGGTGGAGACCGCCGAACTGAGGCCCGTCCGCCCCGGCAGAGCCGACTCGCCCGCCATCGTCACGGATGCGCTCAGGAGCGGGATGGCGGAGGCCTCGAGGCTCGAAAGCTCTTTCAGGCAGGTAGAGCTGACGTTCACCACACCCGAGATCGGGGACACCCTGGTGGTGAGGACCGTTCGAACCGTGCACAGGCTCCCGCTGGCTCCCTGCTACAGCTATTCCTTCTTCTTCCAGTCGGCCGACAGCATAGCCTCCTCCAGATTCACCGCCGTATGGCCTGAAGGCGATACTCTGCATTGCGCCGGCACAGGAAGCCCCCGGCCTGCAGTCCGCAACGAGGGGAGCAGGGTCGTCACCGTATGGGCTTCCGGCCCCCTCTCTCCAGTCGAATGCGGCTTCGCGTGCATTCCCCTCGAGGAGAGGGCGGCTCGGGTGACCGTGTCCGACAGGACCGTGCAGGAAGTCTCCGCTATGCTCTGGGCGGCGCTGGATCCGGGGCCGCCCCGCGGGCTCTCCACGGCGGTCCTCGACAGCATCATAGCGATCGCGGGAGACGACCCGGGATCGCTCAGGAGATGGGTGGCCGGGGAGATCGGATACGTGGGAGCCGACCTCGGAGGAGAGCCCGGATACACGCCATCTCCTCCGGAAGAGACGGTTAGGAGGGGCTGCGGAGCCTGCAGGGACAGCGCCGTTCTTCTGCTGGCCCTCCTCAGGCGGGCCGGGATCCGGTCGGGCCTCTGCCTTGTGAGGAGCGCCTCGCGCCTGGACAGTCTTGTCGGATCCAGGAGCTTCGACCATGTGATCGTATTCGCAGACGGGCCTGAAGGGGTGAGGTTTCTCGACCCTGCCGCCAGAGTGGCGACGGCTCCTTACGGATGCGCTCTGAGAGGCCTGAACTGCCTTCCCCTCGTGGAAGGAGGATGCGGACTGGGGGAGATCCCCGCCGGGCCGTTCGCGGACACCGTCAGAATAGAGATCAGCGGCATTCTGTCATCCGGCATGGACACACTGGCCTGCGATCTCGCGATCCACCTCTCCGGAGCTCCAGAGGAGCTGTGGCGCTCGATGATGTCCGGCGTGGCCGAGAACGACCGGCCCGAGGCGCTGAGGGTGCTTCTGGGATGCCTCCCCGGATCGAGGCTGGAGCTCAGGGGCAGCCCCGACGACCTCGGCAGTCCCATCGGAGCCGCCGGTTTCGCGCTGTATCCCGTACCCGTCCTGGAGACGGACGGATCCTTCGCCATCCTTCCTCCCGGGCTGTCCGAGATCAGCCAGACCGGTACGAGGCTTGCGGCGAGGCTCCTTTCGGCGGACCCGTCGCCCGGAGGCATGGTTCTGGAGACTCCCATGCACGAGGAGCTCACCCTGGAGATCGCCCTGGCGGGACGGAGGGCTGAGTGGGCAGGGAGCCCTGAGGGCTCTTCGGAGTACTCGATAGCGGCCGATGCGGTGGAGGAAGGGCTCTTCATCCGCGAATCCGCCTTCCTGGGCCCGGCCAGGATGGACGCGAACGGCGCCGGACGCCTTCTGGAGACGCTCAGGGAGAGATCGTGCGCGGACAGACGCATCTTCCTGGTCGAGGCGGCGCCTCTGCGATGACTAGAGCGCTGATCGCACTGCTCGCCTCGATCGCGGTCGATCGGGCCGCCTCAGGAATGCTCTTCACCTGCAGGTACGAAGTCACCGCTGAAGGAGTCCTCGAGAAGACGGTCGAAATCACGGGCGCCGGGCCGGGCAGGCTTGAAACGGGCTTCGACCCGGCCACCCAGTCCCTCGAGGTCCTGGAAGCCTCGGCGGCGTCCCCCGGTGGAAGCCGTACCGACCTGCCCGCCTGGGCCGTTGATACGCTCGCCGGTTCCGGCGGATTCCCCGCGCTCGTGATCGCGCTGTTCCCCCCGGGGGGTGGCGGGATTCTCAAGCTGAGGATCCGCGACTGGTCCTGGAACTGGTCCGGCAGGCTCTGGTTCGTCGTGACCCCTCCCCCGGGATGCGACAGTTCGATCGTCGAAGTCGCCGACGGACGCGGAATGCGATGGGAGGGGCCGGGCTGGACCGCGCAGAGCCGTGGAGACGACCTCCTCCTCCGCGCCGGAGCCGGAGCGGGGTCGCTCAGGGCCAGTTCCTACGAGAGCTGGCAGGAGATGTATTCGGATCTCACCGCGGCGGCAGGAGCTCTGCTGGAGGCCGAGCAGCCGCTTTCGGTGAGGGAGGCCGCGATAGAGGCCTCCGCGGGCGGAGCCGACCCGCCGATGCTCCTCGCAAGGCTCAGGACTCTTCTGTGCAACAGCATCGGCATGATCCCGCCCCCGCCCACCATGAGCGCCTTCGCCCCCCTCGACCCTGGCGCCGTTCTCGAAAGGAGGAGAGCCACCGACATGGAGGCGGCGGTTCTGTTCTCGGCGATTGCGGCATCGGCTGGAATCGAGGCCGGGCTCGTGCTGGCTTCGAATGAGCCCTCGCGCCTGCCGATCCCGGGCGAGTGGAACAGAGTGCTCGTGGAGGCTGGCGCGGGCGGGAGGAGGTTTCTCTACGAGCCCCATGCAACCCTCGTCCCCGCCGCGTACATCAGGGATGCCGAACGGCTGCGCCTGCTTCGCCCGGGTGATACGGATCCCGTGGAATACACTCCTCCTCCATGCGACAGGTGCAGGGAGCAGTGGACGATGACAGGCCCGGGGGAATGGACGGTCGAGGTGGAAACCGGCGGGCTCTATGACGGGCGGATCCGCAGGAGGCTCGCGGGGCTGGGAGACCGGGAGGCTCGCGGCGCCGTCGCCGCGATGCTCTGGCGCTCGGGCATCGTATCGATTGTGGATTCGTGCTGGACGGGGGATCTGTACGACCTGTCCGAACCCGCCTGCTTCGGTGCGGAAGTGACGGTTCCATGCTCTCCCTCGAGCAGGTACCGACTGCTTCCGGCGATCGCCTGGGACGGCGGCGGTGATTTCGCGAGGTCGTGGAATCTGCCCGAGGGAGCCTCGTTCGATGCGGAACTCGTGGAGGAGGACGGCATCGCGACGGACACCCTCCCGAATCCGCCCAGACGTATCTTCGGGATCGGACCGTGAGCAGACCCGCCGCGACTCTCGCCGCAGTCATTATCGCGGGGACGATCACCCGCGCCGCCGCCCTCCTTGCGATGGACGGGATCCTGCCGCTTGGCTGGCTCTACGTGGACGAGCACACGTACACGGCCGGGACGGGCGCCGATCCCTTCGAGAAGCCGCCGGGGACGGCATTGCTCGCGGGCCCTCTCGTCGCGGTCGCGGGGCCCGTGGCGGCCCGGGCGGTCTTCTCAGCCTTCACCCTGCTCCCGGCCGTTCTCCTTTCCCGCAGGGCCACGGGAAGGTGGTCTTCACTGGCGGCTCTGCTGGCGTCTTTCGATCCATTCCTGGTCTATGCCGGCATGCAGATCCTTCCCGAGGCTCCGGCCGCGGCGCTCGCCGCCGCGGCGGTGGCGGCGATGCCTCGGGACGCTTCATCCGCACGGGCGGGATCCAGGACGGCGCTGTCAGGCGTCGCGCTCGGGGCCTCCTGCCTCTTCCGTGCCGAGCTGGCCCTGCTCGCCCCGGCTTCGCTTCTCTACAGACCCGGGAGGAGGTGGTTCCTGTTCGCGGCCGGGCTTGCCGCTCCACTCGCGGCCGCAGTCCTTTTCCATGCGTGCGGAGGCGGAGGGATCCCGGCCGCGACGAATGCGTCGGAGAACGCCTGGCTGGGGACGAGGATCGAACTGCTGAGGACCCCTCCCGGAGTGGAGTTCGAGGCTCTGGTGGGCATGGATCCGGGCGCAGGGGACACGTTCCTGTCCAGGGCGGCTGACAGCGTCCTCTCCGATCCGGGAGGAACGGCTCTCTTCGCGCTCAGGAAGGCGCTCGCAGGCGTGGCCGTCCCGGGAGAGGGAAGGAACCTGGACGATCCGTGGCTCATGCGTCGTACAGGCCTTCTCTATCTCCTCCCCGTATCGGCCGTGGCACTGGTCATCGGACTCGCGGGATCCTTCAGGGGCTCCGCAGGCGGAGCATGCTGGCTCACAAGGGCCGCCTTCCCGGCTCTACTGGCGTCGAGCGCCCTCTTCTTCCCGGCGCTCCGCTACAGGACGGCGCTGATGCCGCTGTTCTGGGACGCAGCCTCGAGAGCACCCGCAAGGAGGAACCTGCGCTTCCTCTGCGCCTCGGCCCTCGTTCTGACAGCAGCCTCGGTCACGGGGATCGATGCCGCCAGGCCGGGCCTGGCTTATGTTGCGAGAGCCGGGGAGGAGATCGATCACGGGCTTCCGCTCGAGGCGCTGGCCACGCTCGATTCCGCGCGTGCGCGCGGCTTCCGGGGGGCCGATCTCCACAATCTCGGCGGGATCGCTCTGGCCGTTACCGGCAGGAGGGAGGAAGCCCTGCGCGAGCTGCTGCTCGCGCAGGAGATGGCGCCCGGCTCCCCCTCGGTCTGGAGGAACTCGGCGGTGCTGTACCACGAGATGGGCATGACCGGAGAGGCGCAGACGGCCGCCCGGCGCGCAGTGTCTCTCTATCCCGGGCTGGAACCTCTTCTCTCTCCTCTGACTGGCGGAGGGGGCGATGGACCCAGATAGCACGGCTTCCCACGTAGGCACTCCGGTGGAGGAGGGCAGGCGGGTGGCGCGCGCCACCCTTTCGATGAGCTCCCTCACCGTGCTGAGCAGGGTGCTGGGCCTCGCAAGGGACATCGCCCAGGCCGCGGTGCTCGGCACAGGAACCGCGGCCGATGCCTTCACTCTCGCTTTCATCATTCCCAACACCCTCAGGCGCCTCTTCGGGGAGTCGACGGTCAGCGCGGCTTTCGTTCCGACATACACCGGCTTCCTGCTCGGCGGAGACACCGCGAGGTCGTCGCGTCTCGGATCGGGTGCGATAAACGCCACTGCCGCGTGCCTCGCAGTGCTCGTGACCCTGGGAATGGTCTTCTCACCGCTCCTCGCGCGCCTCTTCGGGCCGGGTTTCTCCGCCGTCCCGGGAAAGCTCGAACTCTCCACCGGACTGCTCAGGCTTCTATTCCCTTATGTGCTCTTCGTCGGCACGGGCGCTGTCGTGATGGGGATCCTCAACAGCAGCAGACACTTCGTCACACCTGCCCTGGGCCCGGTCCTCTTCAACGTCTCGGCCCTCGGCGGCCTGTTCGGCCTCGCCTCAGCGTGGAGGCAGGGCTCGCCGGTATGGGGCTACTCGGTCGGCGTGCTCTTCGGTGGATTCCTCCAGCTCGCGATCCAGCTCCCCGCGCTCCGCAGGACGGGATTCGCCTATCGCCTCACACCCGGCTTCGGCGACAGGGACCTGGCGGGGGTCGCCAGGCTCGCTCTGCCGGCGCTGTTCGGCCTCATGGTAGCCGAGGTCAACGTGATGGTGGACCAGGTGATGGCCTCGATGCTCGACCCGGGGAGCGTCGCGGCCCTGTCCTACGGAAACCGGGTGATGCAGTTTCCTCTGGGCGTATTCGCCGTCGCGCTCGCCACCGCCCTGCTTCCTACCCTGAGCAGACAGGCGGTTCTCGGACGGCTCGCCGAGGCCAGGGTGACGCTCGGATACGCGACTCTCGGACTCGCGCTCCTGATGCTGCCCGCCTCGATCTACACAGCCGCCTTCGGACGGGAGATAGTCACCGTTCTCATGGCCCGCGGGGCTTTCGATGCTGAATCCGTCGAGCTCACGACCGCTTCGCTCGTCTTCTTCTCCGCGGGTCTCGTATTCTTCGGCGCCACGAAGATCACGGCTCCGGTGTTCTACGCCTTGAAGGACACCGCAACTCCTTTCAGGATCGGGATGATCTCCATGGGAATCAACATCCCGCTCAACATCACGCTATCACTCGCATTCCGGGCCTCGGGGTTCTCGCGCCCGGTGGGTGGGATCGCGCTCGCGACAACGCTGTCTTCGGCGGCGAACCTCCTGCTTCTGCGGCTGGCTCTGAGACGCAGGACCGGGCGGTGCAGGGGGGTGCCTCCCAGGGCATGGCTGGCGATGCTTCCCGCCACGGCGGCATCAGCCGCTGCGGCGGTCCTTCTTCGGGGATGGGTTTCCGCATCGGTGGCCCGGTCCCTGTTCAACGGTCTGACATCTCTGCTGGCTGCCGGAGTCGCTTGCTTCGCATTGCAGTTCGTCGTCTTCGCCGCCGCCGGGGGCCGAACGGCCGCCGTGGCCTGGCGTCTCCTGACAAAACGTGGCCCGGACGGTCCTTGAGGCTTCCGCCTCCGCCGCGCCGCACCTGCCGGGAGTGTACAGGTTCCTGGACGGGTCGGGCCGCATTCTCTACATAGGCAAGGCCCTGGACATAGCGAAGAGGCTCAGGGGGCACCTGGGGAATCCCGGCGACGAGAGGCACAGGCTCCTGCTTTCGAGGGCCCGCGCCGTAGAGTGGACCGTCACGAGGTCCGAGGTCGAGGCCCTCGTTCTCGAGGCGGAACTCGTGAGGATGCACAAACCTCCCCTGAACGTCCGCCTTAGGGCCGATCAGCGCTTCCCGTACCTGGAGCTCACCACCGACGAGAAGCACCCCAGACTGGTCGTCACCAGGAAGATAGACAGGTCGAGGGACATTCCAAGATTCGGGCCGTATCCCGACTCCAGGAATCTCCGGGCTCTCGTGGACTTCCTCCAGGACGCATACCCTCTCCGCAGATGCTCCATGCCGGATCCGCGCCGGACCGGCAGGAAGTGCGTCATGGGACAGATGTCCAGATGTCCGGCTCCCTGCGCATCCGGCGACGCGGAGTCCTATGGCGCGAACGTCGCCGGCGTACTGGCGGTCCTTCGAGGTGACTGGGCCGAGGCCAGGGCCGGGATAGAGCGCAGGATGGAGGAGGCTTCCGCTTCGATGAGGTACGAGGAGGCCGCCAAGTGGCGGGACCTCTCTTCGAGGCTCAACTCGTTCGGCTGGCCTGCGCCTGAATCCGCCCGCGACCTCGCCTGCAGGGATGTCGCGGCTGTAGAGGAGAACTGGGGCATAATCCTGCAGATGCGCTCCGGGAGATTCACGGGGACTGTGAGGCTGCCCTTCGAGAGCAGGTGGAGGCTGGCGGCTCCACCCGAAAGGCTGGCCGTTCTGCTGAGATCCTACTACTCGGAAACCGGCGGCATCCCCGGGGAGGTTCTGCTCTGCGAGAAGCCCCAGGACGCTCGGCTCATCGAGGAGTGGCTCTCCTCCAGGAGGGGGCGCAGGGTCAGGCTGGTGGTGCCTGCAAGGGGTCCGGGACGCGAGCTGGTCGAGCTCGCGGTCACTGACCTCAGACACTTCCTGGCGAGGCTCGCCTGGAGGAGGCCGGGAGGCTCCAGAGAGCGGGTCAGGGCAGCCCTGGAGGCGCTCGCGGACGTCTTCGGGCTCGATGCGCCGCCCTCCTGGATGGTGGCGCTCGACGCCTCGTCCATCTCCGGGGGATACCCGGTGGCCGCGCTCGTCAGCTTCAGGGACGGCAGGCCCGACAAGGCCGGCTACCGCAGGTTCGCGATGCCCTCCGAAATCGGCAGGAACGATCCCGCGATGATAGCCGACGCCGTTTCCCGCTACCTGTCGCACCTTGAGGAGGAGAGACCTTCCATCTTCCTCGTGGACGGGGGGATCACCCAGCACCGGGCGGCGCAGAGGGCTGCGGGAGATGCCGGCAGGGGGATCCTGTTCGTTTCCATCGCGAAGCGCGAGGAATCACTGATAGCGGGGCCGGAAGAGAGGAGGGTGAGCCTGCCTCCCGACTCCCCTCCGGTCATCCTCCTGCGGGCCATGAGGGACGAGGTCCACAGGTTCGTGGTCGGCTACCACAGGCTGAGCCGCAGCAGGGGAGAGATGAGATCCGGCCTCGAGGACGTCCCGGGCATCGGTCCGAGGCTGAGAGCTCTGCTGCTCTCCCGCTTCGGGAGCCTGGAGAGACTCAGGGCGGCGACCGAGGAGGAGCTCATGGAAGTTCCGGGTGTGGGCCGGGCAAGGGCCCGATTGCTGTTGCGCCGTCTAGGGGAGGCCGGGAATGAAGGATGAGATCGAAGTCAGGGACATGGAACTCCACGCCGATTCCAGGGGTTGGGTGGTCAACGCGCTGGAGCATCTTCCCGCCGGTTCGGCACCTTCCCGCTTCCACGCCATCTCCATCGAGCCGGGATGCGCCAGGGGGCGCCATTCCCACCCCGGGCGCGACGAGCATCTGATAGTTCTATCGGGAGCAATGGAAGTGGTGAATCTCCGGACGGGAGCGAGGACGAGCCTGTCCGGAAGAGCCCCGAGGCTCGTCATCATCGCCCCCGGCGTGCCTCACGCCTTCGAGAACCGCGGTGACGAGACCGCCGTAGCCATCTGCTTCAGCGCCATGGTGACGGACCCCTCCGCGGAGGACACGGTCAGGGTCTAGCCGGAAAACCGCTTTGCCTCGCGCCGAGGTGCCCCGCCCGCGCCTCCGCGTGATCCATCCCGGCTCTTTGACCGTGCGCTGAGCCGCTCCATATTTACTGCGTTAACACATCGGCGCCGGGGTGGTGGAACTGGCAGACACGACGGACTTAAAATCCGTCGGCCCATGGCCGTAAGGGTTCGAATCCCTTCCCCGGCACCATGAAGGGAGAAATGGGCCGCATCAGGGTGCTCTCCGACGAGGTCGTGAATCTCATCGCCGCGGGCGAAGTGGTGGAGCGCCCCGCATCCGTGGTCAAGGAACTCGTCGAGAATTCGCTAGACGCAGGCGCCACCTCCGTCTCCGTGGAAGCCCTCGAGGGCGGCAGGCGGTCGATCGTGGCAAGGGACGACGGCTCGGGGATGAGCAGACAGGACCTGCTCATGTCGGTGCGAAGGCATGCTACGAGCAAACTGGCGCAGGCTTCCGACCTTGAGGGCGTGGCGACCCTCGGGTTCCGGGGGGAGGCTCTTCCCAGCATAGCTGCGGTCAGCCACATGAAGATCGTCTCGTCCGAAGGCGCCGAAGCCTGGGCCCTGGAGATCGACGGCGGCGTTCTGAAGGGGATCGAGCCGGCTTCGAGAACCAGGGGCACGACCGTCGAGGTGGCGGGGCTTTTCTTCAATCAGCCCGCCAGGAGACGCTTCCTCAGATCGGTGGAGACCGAAGCGGCCTGGATGGCGCGCCACCTGACGGCCCTGGCTCTTGCAAGGCTCGACGTACGGATCGACTACTCCCACAACGGTTCCAGGGTTTTCTCCCTGGATCCCGGCGACATCCCGGACAGGCTCGCAAGGAGGCTGGGCATGACATCCGGCGGGCGCATCACCGATGTCTCGGCTTCCGAGGGGGGGATCGCCTGCAGGCTCGTCATCCTGGAGGAGAGGAGGTCCCCGGGCCGCCCCCAGGGATTCGTCATAGTGAACGGAAGGCCGGTTCAGGCCAGAATCGTCTCCGCGGTGGTCGAGAGGTTCTTCTCCGGTCCGGCGGGAACCCCGCTGAGCGTCGCCGTCCTTTCCGTTCCGGCCTCCGAGGTGGATTACAACGTCCACCCGGCCAAGCTGGAGGTTCGCTTCCGCAGCCCCTCCTCCATCGAGGCGGCCGTGGCTCGCGCCGCAGGGATGGCCATCGGAGACAGGCGGGAGAGCGTCGCCTTTTCGCTGGGAACAGGCTGCATCTCCTCTTCTTCCTTCACGGGCTCCGGGACGGTCCCTGCCGGAGTGATGGAAGCCGCTCTGGAGCTGGGCATGCCCGCCGTGCAACCCGCCCGCGCCGTACCCGATCCCGCCACCGTGGTCCAGCTGGGGCGGAGCTATCTGGTTTCGTCGGTCTCGGGCGGCATGGTGGTCGTGGACCAGCACGCGGCTCACGAGAGGATCCTCTACGAGATGGCTCTGCACCGCCTGTCCTCCGGCGGGACTCTGCCGTCCCAGAGGCTCCTCCTTCCCGAGCCGGTGGATCTCGACCCGGAATCCGCAGCCCTTCTCTCCACGGGGGCCGGCATCCTGACGGCAGCCGGCTTCGACTACGAGATCGAGGGGGAGCGGGTGGTGCTTCACGCGATTCCAGCGGGAGCGAAATCCGGCCTCGCGGCGCTTTCGGAGGCCCTTGCCGTGCTGGGCGACCCTGCATCAGCCGCCATGGCTCCGTATGAGAGATCCGCCGCCGCGGCAGCCTGCGCGGCAGCGGTGAAGTTCGGGGACGTCCTGGACGCCGGAACGGCCAGAGAGATGCTGGACATGCTCTTCGCAACCGACGACCCGTTTCACTGTCCTCACGGCAGGCCGACGATAGTCGAGATACCGTTCGAGGAGCTGGAAAGGCGGTTCGGGAGGTGACCCGGCCCGGCGGGCCTGCGGTTCCAGTCCTGTCCGGGCCGACAGCCTGCGGGAAGACCGAAGCTCTGCTCAGGCTTGCGGACAGGATCGGGATGGAGGTCGTCAGCGCCGACTCACGACAGGTCTATCGGGGCATGGACATCGGCACCGCCAAACCCGCGCCCGAGGACAGGGCGAGGCTGCCGCATCACCTCCTGGACATCCTCGACCCCGACGAGGGCTATTCGGCATGGCGCTTCTCCATGGATGCCGCCGGAGCGGTCGGGGAGATCAGATCGAGAGGCGCCCTGCCCGTCGTGGCAGGCGGAACGGCTCTCTATCTGATGGCCTTCGCCGGAATGCTCGACGCTCTTCCGGGGACTTGCCGGTCGCTCAGGAACGCCCTGGTCGAAATCGAATCGGACTCGCCCGGAGAGCTCAGGAGGTTCCTCGACCGCCTGGATCCCGCCTCTGCCGACAGGATCCGCACCGGAGACACGGTGAGGACCCTGCGGGCGCTCGAGATCATTCTCCTCTCGGGCAGGACGGCGACCAGCTCCAGAAAGGGCGGATCCGGCCCGGCGGGGATCGTCGGCATAAGGATGGTCGTCCCTCAGACGACGCTTCGGGCCAGGATCTCCGCGAGGACCGCGGGCATGCTCGAGAGGGGGCTCGTGGAGGAGGTCGAGGATCTGGCGGCCAGGGGTTACGGCCGGGATTCGGCCCTGGGCAGGACCATCGGCTACGTGGAAGTACTCGATATGCTGGAAGGCCTTTGCACCCCGGAGGAGCTCCGGCAGAGGATCGAGGCGGACACCTGGCGGTTCGCCAGAAGGCAGTTGAACATGCTGTCGCGGATTCCGTGGGATCACGAGTGGGATGGCACGGACGAGTCCTCGCTCGCCCGATGGATATCACAGCCCGGAGGATGACCATGCAGAAGAGCGAAGATTCGCCCGTCGAGCACATGCCGCTCGAGGAGTTCCGCATCGAGCATATCGAGTGCCTTCCGCCCCCGGGAGACTGGGATCCGGCATTCGAGGAGGACGAGCCGGTTCTCCCTCCGGTGCTCATGGAAGAGGAATCCGGATATGTCCTGGTCGCCCATCACAAGTCCCTGTGGTGGGCCCGCAGCGCCTCGAAGATCTCCGTCAGGGCGATGGTCGTGAGGAACCCCGTACACATCCCGGTCGCGCACAAGACGATCGAAAACTGCATAGAGGAGGCGATGTTCTTCGACGGCCTCCTGAGACGCGAGATAGTACCGAACCGCAGCAGGCTCGCGGACATGCTGGGCTACTCGAGGGCCCGCATCACTCAGGTGCTCAACGTCCTCAAACTGCCTCTCGAGATCAGGCAGAGGCTTCTTCTGGCCGACAACATCAGCGAGTTCCACCTTCGGCCCCTCGTGAAGATAGACGACGAGAAGAAGCAGATGGCTTTCTTCTCGAAGCTCGTCTCGGACAAGCTGACCGGAAGGCAGATGGCTCTCTTCGCCGCATCGGACGAGG
>JAAYTY010000209.1 GCA_012523605.1 Candidatus Fermentibacterota bacterium | reverse complement strand
TCAGCCCCGCCGCCGCCGCAAGAGGCGCGAGGACGAGGGAGATCTTGTCGCCGACCCCCCCGGTGCTGTGCTTGTCCGAGAGCGGCCTGGGATCGTCCGGCCAGGCGAGGATCCGCCCGCTGTCCCTCATCGCCAGGGTCAGCTCGAGCGTCTCGGACTCGTCCAGGCCCCGCAGGAAGGCCGCCATGAGCCATGCGGAGGCCTGGCAGGGCTCCACCGCGCCCGAGACGAGGGCCTCGACGAATCCCGCGATCTCTCCGGACCGATGCGAGGATCCATCCCTCTTGACGGCGATGAACGAGTGAGGATCGATCACAGGGGGAGCCTGATACCCCAGTTCATCGGGTCGATGAGGACGAAGACTACGCCGAGCGCTATCAGGACGAGCACCGCGAGCATCCACCAGGGGAACCGGCGGCGCCCCAGCCTGAGGATCTCGATCGCCCTGGAGACACTGCAGCGCCCGTCGGGGAGACTGGGATGCAGGACGTCGTCGAAGCTGTGGATCCGCCTCGACCTGAGAAGCCTTGGAATCCTCGAGGGATCGTCTATCACCAGCTCCTCGTTCAGGGTGACGATCCTCCAGCCCGAGTGGAGAACGGGCTTCTGCGACGCGGCCTGCTGGGCGGGCGCGGATTCAGGGGGTGCTTCCCCGGCCTGGCCCGGCGCGCCCAGAGTGCCACGCGAAGGCTCGGAGGACGGCTCGGAGGGTTCGTCGGGCATGTGGTCTCCCCATGCGCCTTCGGGCCAGAGCTCCCGCTCGAACAGCCCGGACGGGCCCAGCGGCTCCCAAGGGCCCCCGGACACCGAGATCTCCGCATCGGGAGGGACTCTCGCCTCGGATATCCACAGACGGATTGTCTCCGGATCCTTCGGGAAATACTCCACCCCGTCTATCCTGAGGCGGGGGGGGATGCTGCCGTCGGCGGACTGGAGCGGGGGCCGCAGGAACGGGGCCAGCCTCGGCAGGCCCTTCGCGAGCACTCCGCCCGGAGGCGTCCTGGGGCCCTCTATTACCGCCTCGGTATTAAGCCTGCCCTCCCGCGTCCATCTTTCTATGGTTGCGAAGTCGGGTGCCGTGTAGGCGGAATCGCCCATTCTGACGGTCCACCAGTTGGAGGGATCGACGAGCTGGGAAAACTCCGGCAGGTCTCCCGCCCGTTTCCACTCCTCGGTGCCGGCGGGCCGGATCATGTCGGCGGCGGTGATGCGCCTCTCCCTGGCCCATCGCATCAGGGTCTCGAAATCGGGAGCCCTGTAGGTCTTCTCGCCCTTCAGGAGCTCGTAGGCGCCGCCTTCGGCCATATCACTCCCCTTTCTGGCGGGTGCGGCCGACCGTGCTTGCCGTGAATCGAGTCGAGGCAACATAACAGAACACGGAGCCCCGGGCGAGGTCTCCGGCGTCTGCGGGAAGCCCCGCATCAGCGCCGGAGGCTCACGGTTTCGGCCAGGGCCTCATCCAGCAATGTCCGGTCGAGCCCGCCCCTCCTCGCCGCGGCTCTCAGCAGGACGTCCAGACCCGACTCCCAGTAGTCCGGCACCTCTCCTCTCTCGAAGAACCGATAATAGAGCCTGGGTCCGGGCAGAAGCGATATCAGATACGCTGTTCTGCGCGGAGAGAGATCCCCCGCCTCCACCCCGAAATAATGGCGGGAGGCTTCGGCGAAGCCGAACACGTCAGGCCCCAGCTCCACTATGTTGATATAGATCTCCAGTATCCTGTCCTTGTCCAGTGTCCTCTCCAGCATCCAGGTCAGGAAGACCTCCTGCAGCTTCCTTGCCAGGGTTTTCTCCCTGCCGAGGAACAGGTTCCGCGCGAGCTGCATGGTGATGGTGGAGCCTCCACGCACGAACCGGCCCTCGGACACGTCGGCGATCAGGGAGCCCCTGATGTGCTCCGCGCTGAAGCCGGAGTGGCTCCTGAAGGAGCCGTCCTCGGCACAGCAGAGCATGTCCTCGAACCACGGGGGGAGGGAGTCGAGCCGGAGCAGGGAGTCGTTCAGAGCGGGATCGAGCACGATCCTCCGCGTGTTGCCCCAGCTGTCCCTGACCGTGCACGCCCCTCCGCTTCGGAACCGTCCCATGCCAACCGGGCAGTACTCCACCCGCAGATCCGAGTCGTCGACGTCTATCGACAGGTCGGAGCTCTCGGGCAGAGCCGGATCGATCACCAGCCTGACGTCGATCCCCAGGGTTCCTGAAAGCCTCGTTCCTGCGAGACACCCCTGGAGAGCCTCCGGTATTCCGTCGGAGAGCGCCGAGGCTTCGATGCAGTCGTTCCAGGCCCTCAGCTCGATCCTCGAAAGCGGGTCGGGGCCGATCGAACCGCATACGTGTATCACGAGGGGACCGGCCGAAACAGTCCCGCTGTCCACCGAAAGCCCGCTCTCGGAGGCGCTTCCGCAGAGCGAGGCCGAGAGCGATACGATGACCGTGTCCTCGGAAAGGTATCTGGAGTAGATCCTGGTGCTCTCCGCGGCGGCCTCCACCCTGAACCCGCACGCCCTCCCGCCGTCCGCCGAGAGAACGATCCGGCCTTCCGGCGAGATGTCCAGAAACGAGGTCGAGTCGATTCCGCGGAGCGCCCCGGACAGGAGGCCGCCGCTTTCCGAGATGTCCATGACGGCCTCGACCGCTGCTCCGCCTCCGGCTCCGCCGACGAGCGTGAACGGTATCCTCACCTCCCTTCCGTCGAGGAGATCCAGCGAGCCGGACAGCCTGATTCCTCCGCCAGCGCCGATCAGGCCCTCCATCGTTCCTCCGAAGCGGTGTCCGCGCAGCCTCCGAGGAATGTCCAGCACCCCCCCGGGAAGGCCGGAGCAGGAGTCGAAGGCCATGGCAACAGCCCACTCTCCGGCTGACTCGCGCGCCCGGAAGCTGGCTCCGCCCCAGCGGCCCGAGGCGGTGCCGGTCACGCGGAGTCCGCCCGGCGACTCCCCGCCCAGGACGAGGCTGGCCTCGGAGCTGTCCCCGGCGTACGAGAAGTGGACCCTGTCCAGGAAGATCATCGGGATCGGTTCTGGATCGGCCGTTCGTCCGGAGTCCGTGCCGCACCGCGAAAGAGCAGGGTTCCTGACGGAGCACTCCGGCACCACGATCCGTCCGGGGCGGATCCGCCCGGTCCCGTCCCAGAGCACCCACACCACGGGAGCCTCGAATCCGTAGCGAGGCATCCTCACGCTCTCGAGCATCGCCGCGCCGGGGGCCGGTTCGACCCTTCCGACAGCGGCGGAGGGATCGATCCTTTCCAGAACCCTTTCGGCCAGCAGCCCGGGAACGATGAGGGCGGACGCGACCAGAATCGCCGCTGCGGCGGCGACAGCGGCGATGAAAGAGGGCCTTGCTGCCCTAAGCCGGGCCATTGCCGGCGTGCCGCTCCTCCAGTGCCGCGCCGATCTCCTCGAGGAGCGCCGCGGCGGCGAGGCCGGGGTCCGGCGCGCCGGTGACGGGCCTGCCCACGACAAGAACGTCGGCCCCCGCCAGGACGGCCTCCGCCGCGGTGGCAACCCTCTTCTGATCGCCTGCCGGACTTCCGCCGGGTCTGATTCCGGGAGTCACGATCAGGAATCCTCCGCCGCACTCCCTGCGCACCGCGGACGCCTCCAGCGGCGAGCACACCGCTCCGGCGAGCCCGGCGTCCATGGCCGCCTTCGCGAGGCGGGGAACGGCGCCGGCGGGGTCCACGGCGGATACCAGCAGTTCGAGATCGCCTCTGTCGAGACTCGTCAGCACCGTCACGGCGATCACTCT
>JAAYTY010000208.1 GCA_012523605.1 Candidatus Fermentibacterota bacterium | reverse complement strand
CCGATGCGGTGTGGAGATGACCGTGGTCCTCGCCATGTGGACGGAGGAGGTCGTCGAGATCCTGTCGGAGGGCGGCACGAGATGCTGTTCTCTCGACAGGCTGGCCGAAGCCGTGGAGTGCTGAGGCCGCCGGCCGCCGCAGGGCCTGGAGTGGAGGAGAAGATGCGCCTGGGCAGGTACATGGACGAAACGATCAAGGAATACTCGGGAATCCTCCTGGGCGCCATTCTGTTCGGGATAGCCTACTCGTGGTTCCTGTTCCCGTTCCGGATATCCCCCGGCGGTGTGGGCGGCATCGCGCAGGTGCTGTACCGGCTGACGGGTGTGACCGAGAGCCTTTGGCTGTTCGCGTTCAACATCCCGCTCTTCGCGATCGGCTGGAAGTTCGTCGGCAGGCAGTTCGGGCTCAGGAGTTTCGTCGGCACGATGCTCGCCAACGCGATGTGCTGGGTGTTCAAGCCATCGCACCTGTCGTTCCTTCCGGACTACGAGACGATCGTTCACAACATCGCGCCTGAAGGCCATCTTCCGCGCCTCGCCGTGTTCCTCGACGGCAGCAGCCCCACCGATATCCTGCTCGCGAGCCTCGCTGGCTCTACGATTCTCGGGCTCGGGCTTGGCATCATCTTCAGGTTCCGCGGCTCCACAGGCGGCACCGACATACCGGTGGCCGTCCTGCGCAAGTACACGGGCGTATCCATCAGCACGGGCTACTGGATGGTCGAATCGATCATCATCGTGGCGGCGGGCGCCGCGCTCGGCAACCCCACACTGGTCATCTGGGCCTATCTGAACCTCTTCCTCAGCACCCGCATGACGGACCTCGCCGCGGAGGGCATGCCCTATGTCAAGGCCGTGATGATCATCACCTCGAAGGGCGACAGGATACGCGACGCGATCTATGAACAGCTCGACCGCGGCGTCACCTTCCTCAAGGCCGAGGGCGGATCGGGCCGAAGGCCGAAGGATGCGGTGTACGTGTGCGTCCACCAGAGGCAGGTGAGGGCGCTGGCGGCGATAGTCCGCTCGGTGGATCCGCACGCCTTCGTGGTCCTTCACGACGCATACGACGTGATGGGGTACGGGTTCCGAAGGCGCACCCTCGATTACGACGAAAACGGCGGCTGATCCCCTTCTTCCCTCCCGGTGCCGCCGGCGGTATCTTTCCGTACCGTGACGACAGGGCAACATTCCGAGTGGAGGAATCCGATGAAGCGGTTTCTTTTGCTGATACCCGCACTGGCCATCGCGGTCTCGTGCGACAGCCCCGGAGGTCCCGGCGGCGCCGCCGACGAGGATTACTTCCCCTTCTCGACCGGCAGCAGCTGGCAGTACGAAAGGCTGGGCGAGATCGACACGCTGGGCATCCAGTACTCCGTGAGCGGAGGCACCAGCGTCTCGGTCGTCTCCGTGACCGCCATGGAGGGCTACGATCTGGTGCACACCATGGCCGTCGGTTACGACACCCTCTATGGAGACGGCGTCGACTCCCTCTTCGTCCCGCTTGCGGGAACCGGATTCATCCGTCTGGACGACGGCGGGGTCTGGCAGTACACCGACAGCACCATGACCGATTCCTTCCGGGTCGCGCGCTTTCCTCTCACCGTGGGCGACACATGGGAGTACCTGCCCGGTGGATCCGGCTCGGTTTCCGGCGAGGCGGAAGTGATCTCCCTGGACGAGACGGTGACCGTTCCAGACGGCACCTTCCAGGACGTCCTGCACATCCGGTACACGATCGAAACGGGGGTCGTGACCACAATGGACCGCTGGTTCGGCCCGGGAACGGGCCTCCTGAAGACCGAGACGCAGGTGACGGCAGGCGGCGGCCCGGCCATACTCTACGACATGACCGAGGACCTGGTGGACCACCTCATCCTTCCGGGCGTCCTTCCATGAAGCTGGCGGCGGGAGTGGCGGCCGCGGTGCTCCTCCTGGGATCGGCCTGCGGCGACAGCGACATCTTCGGTTTCCCCGGCCCGGCCACCGACGAGTACTTCCCGTATTCCCCGGGCGACACTCTGCAGTTCGTGCGCACCGGGGAAGGCCAGATCAGACAGCTCTCTTACACTGTCTCCGGCGCCTACTCGATCGTGGCCGTCAGGGAGGTGCCCCATGCCGGCGGCTTCGCGGTGGTCGAGGTCGTGACCTCCGGGCAGGATACGATATTCACGTTCGGCGTGCCGCCGGAGCCGCAGGAGCCCTACACCACCAGTGACTACGTGAGGGTCACCCCTCTGGTGGTCGAGGGCTACAGGGATACGGTCTCCACGGTGCCGGCCTGGACCATCCCCCTGCCGCTCCAGATGGGCGACGTCTGGTACTACTCGTCCGACTCCCTCGTGGAGGGCAAGGTCAGGGCCCTCGGCGAGATCGTGGAGTCTCCGGCGGGATCCTTCGACACGACCATGAAGATCAGGCTGACCAGCCTCGGCGACTCGACACTGACCAGCTATGTCGAGACCTGGTTCGCGCCGGGCGTTGGGCCGGTCAGGGCGACGGCTTTCCAGTCCTCGTTCGGAGCCTGGCAGAGCACAACGGACGAACTGGTCGGCTACACCGTTTACTGAAGCGCAGAGAACCCGGCATACCAAGGGGGGACGGTCATGAGCAGAAAGGGATTCTTCGGCTCCCTGTTCGACTTCTCGTTCTCGTCGTTCGTGTTTCCGAAGATCATCAGCTTCCTTTACGCCGTCATCGTGATACTTATGAGCCTGGGCGCGGTCGCTTTGATCATCGCCGGCTTCGCAGGAGGGCGGCATGTGCAGGAGCAGTTGGGCGATCTGCCGGGCTGGTCGCTCGTGATCATCGTCCCGATCGCGTATATCCTCTACCTGATAGTCCTCCGCATCTGGTTCGAGATCGCGATAGTGCTCTTCAGGATCTACGAGAATACCGACCGGATCGCGGGGAGCGGCGGGGGCGCCTGACCCCGGCGGCCCATCCAGCTCCTCCGGGGACGGCTCCGATGAGGCTCGCGGACACGCACTGCCACCTGTACTGCGAGCCCCTGGGCTCGAAGGCCGCCGACGCGCTCTCGAGGGCGAGGGATGCCGGGCTCGAGTTCATAGTCGTGCCTGCGGACTACAGGGATTCCTGGCCCTTCGTGGAATCCCTTGCCGGAGACGGCTTTCTCCTGCCCGCGCTGGGCCTCCATCCCTGGGGGGCCGCCCCTGTGGACATCCACGACCTGAGGGCCCGGCTCGAGGGCTGTGGAGCCGTAGCCGTGGGCGAGATCGGACTCGACAGGGTGGTCGAGGCTCCTGCGTTCGAAGATCAGCTTCGATGCTTCGAGCCCCAGCTTGATCTGGCGCTCGAGATGGATCTCCCTGTTCTACTCCACTGCCGCAAGGCCTTCGACGACCTGGAGGCTGTCATCCGCAGGAGGGGCTCCTCCGTCAGGGGTTTCCTGCACGCCTTCTCGAAGTCGCCCGACATCGCGCTGAGGTTCGCCTCCCTGGGTCTCGTCGTGGCCTTCGGGGGCGCCGTGACGCGCCCCCGCGCCAGGAAGGCGAGAGCCTCGGCGGCGGCGCTCCCCCTCGAATCGATCGCGCTGGAGACCGACGCTCC
This sequence comes from Candidatus Fermentibacterota bacterium, assembly GCA_012523605.1. Classification (GTDB taxonomy): domain Bacteria; phylum Fermentibacterota; class Fermentibacteria; order Fermentibacterales; family Fermentibacteraceae; genus JAAYTY01. The sequence continues at coordinate 1,211 of JAAYTY010000208.1, read as the reverse complement.
CTCGATAGGCATGCTTGACATAAGGCCCGAGGACGTGGAGCCGTGGCATGTGATGCTCGCCGCGGAAGCCATAGCCGGAATCCGCGGTGTGACGGCGGAGGAGATCGGAGAGGCGACCACCGCCAACGCACGAAGGGTTCTGCGCCTTGAATGACGACAGGTTCGCGAGGACGGCGGAGTTCTTCGGCGGGGACGGCTTCGATCGCATAAGGAACTCCCGCGTGGCGGTGATAGGATTAGGCGGCGTGGGCTCGCATGCCGCAGTGTGCCTGGCAAGGAACGGCGTTGGAGAACTCCTGCTCGTCGACTGCGACAGGGTTACCTGGTCGTCCCTCAACAGGAGCGCATGGGCCGTGCCTGAAGACATCGGCGCATGGAAGGCTGACTCGCTCGCCGCCTTTCTGGTTTCATCCTGCCCGGGCACTCGGACGACAGCCGTTCGGGTTTTCGTGGATGAGGCGAGCCTGCCCTCTCTGGGCCTCGAGAGCCTCGATCACGCGGTGGATGCAATCGACAGCCTGAATCCCAAGGTGGAGCTCATCAGGTACTGCGTGGAGAAGGGTGTCCCTCTCGTGAGCAGCATGGGCGCCTCCTGCAGGATCGATCCGTCGGCCGTGCGGGTGGGCGACATCTCCGTGACGCGGCACTGTCCCCTCGCGAGGAAGGTGAGGCAGTATCTGAGGAGACGGGGTGTGACCGGGGGGGTGACCTGCGTCTACTCGGAGGAAGCGCCGCCGGTGGAGGCCGGCCCTCCCGACGACTCAGAATGGGTCGAACGGCGCGGCAGGGCGAGAAGGAGACTGCCGGGCGCGGGGGCGCTTCCGGGCATGTTCGGTTATGCCTGCGCCGCGGTGGTGCTCTCGCGGCTCGCATGCTCCCGGGCGGATCGAGAAGGGGACCGCACGCGGCATGCGCCCTGAGCCGAACTCCCGCGGATACTCGCGGGCCTGCGATAGAAACACATGATTTCGCGAAGATGCGTACAACGAACGAAAAACCGCGGACAGCAGCGAAGAGCACCGAGAAGAGACTCGAGGGCAGTCGCTGAACACATCAGGGTGGCCGGACGCCGGGTCTCGTCGGGAGTTCTCTCCACACACCGGGGTCGTGGACGACCGTTCCCGCGTGACACTGCCTCTCGACGGCCGACTTGTCGATCTGGAGGCCGACAGCCCGGCGGCTCCAGGAATCGGTGATCTGGCAGCCTGGGG
>JAAYTY010000207.1 GCA_012523605.1 Candidatus Fermentibacterota bacterium | reverse complement strand
TGGAAAGCCCCATCAGCTCCCAGTGCCCCGTCGTGGAATCCTTGCCGGCCGACCTCTCCATCATCCTGCCCCAGGATGCCGCCGGTTCCGGGACAGGGGCTACGCCTTCGACGGGGTGGAGGTTTCCGAGGCCCAGCGATCCGAGGAAGGGGAGATCGAGCCGTCCGACCGCCCTGGACAGGTTTCCCAGGGTGTCCGCCCCCTCGTCGCCGTAAGCTCCGGCGTCGGGAAGGGCGCCGGCGCCCACGCCGTCGAGCACGAGCAGAAAAGCCGTGCCGGGCATCCCTAGAAGCTCCTGTCCAGGACGAGCAGGGCCTTCAGCCTGTCGTTCGTGTCCCTCAGCCTCATCGAGACGACCTCCGCGAAGGCCCTGACGACCCTGTATCCGATGGAGGGATTCGACTCGAAGACCCTGTTGATGTCGTCGTGGTCGAAGAGCGCGAGCTCGACGGGCTCGTTCGCATGGACCGAGGCGCTCCGCGGGCGCCTGTCGAGAAGAGCCATCTCCCCGAAGAAATCGCCGGTCTTCACGAAGCCTATTACCTGCTCGTTCTCCACGCCCACGCTCCTCGTAACCCTCACGCTGCCCGAGAGGACGAGGTACAGCGTCCTGCCCTCCTCCCCCTCGGACAGGATCATCCTGTCGGTTCCATAGGATTCGAACCTGGCCATCCTGGAGAAATGCTCCAGCTCGGCGTCGCTGAGACTCCTGAACAGGTATGCCCTCCTGATGACGCTTGCCGCTCCGCCTTCCTTCGTCACTTCGCCTCCCCCGGACGGGCGCCGCCCCGGCGCGCACTGCAGAGCCTGACGAAGAGGGTCTTTTCCCCGGTATAGACCACCTCGCCCGGTCCCGCCCCCCTGAACTTCCTGACGTATCTGACCTTCGTGTAGTCAACCGGGACGACATCGGGGCGGTTCCTCACGCTGGCTGCCGCGAGGGCCGCGGCGGCCTCGAGGACCGCCCTGGGAGGAGTCTGCCCCCTGGACTCGTGCCTAAGCACCACGTGCGCCCCGGCCGCGCCTCGGGCATGGAGCCAGATGTCGTCTCTGCCGGCGATCCTGAAGGTGATCTCGTCGTTCTCCCTGGCGCTTCTCCCCACCAGGCATGTCCAGCCCCCGCCCATGGCTCTGCCCGCGGGGCTCCGGGCTTCCGCTCCCCGTGTCGCGCCGACCGCCCCGGCCAGGCGGTCTATCCGACACTGCCCGGACCCACCGGCCAGCGCCGCGTCCAGCTCCCCGATCGCTGCGCGCGTCTCGCGTATCGAGGATTCGAGCCTGCTCCTCTCGACTGCGGCATTCCGCGCCTTCCTGAAATACCGCTGGGCGTTCTCGACGGCGCTTCTCCCGGGCCTCAGAGGGATCCTGTGCTCCATTCCATCCCAGTCGGGGAGAACCACCTCCTCCGCGCCCCGCGGCACCCGAGGGATGTTCGCGAGGAGGATGGCGCCACGGAGCCTCAGGAGATCCTCGGACGGCACTCCGTCCAGAACGGACCTCAATTTTTCCAGCTTTCTCTCGAGGAAGGCCCGCCTGGCCTCCAGGATCTCCACGGCGGCCTTCCGGCAGGCGCCCGCAGGCCCGCCGCCCGAGGGAGGCGAGAGGACATCGGCGATCGGCGCTCCCTCTCCGAGCCTTATCGGCATCGGCCCGTGCACGGAGGCCCAGGGAGCGAACTCGCGCGACTCCAGAGCCGACCCGAGAACGGCGACCACTTCGGGGACCTTCCTTCCCGAGGCGCGGCTCTCCTCGAGGATGGCGCCCGCGGTGGCCGGTCCCACACCTTCGAGAAGCGGATGGATTTCCTCCGGGGAGGTCGCCTTGCCGAGCGCCTCGAGCACGCGATCCTCCCTCCAGGACCCGAGCCCGGCCCCGGAGGAGGGAGGGCCCTCGTACGTTTCGCCCGGGCGGACGGTCCTCACCCGGGACATGGATCGGGAGACGATCCTCGTGCATGCCAGGATCCTGCTTCCCGAGTCGGCGAGAATCAGGTTGCAGTTTCTTCCGGTCATTTCGAAGATCAGCCGCATCAGGGGATTGCAGTATCGCCTCACTCGAGAGAACTCGAACACCAGGATGCGGTCGAGCCCCTCCTGTCGCACCTCTTCGAGCCTCGTCCCGGCGAGGCCGTCCGACCACGGCTGAGGCGCAGGATCCCCGTCGTCAGCTCCGTCGTCTCCCAGCCAGGCCGCCGGGGAGGGCGGCCTGGCGTCGAGGAGGAGCATCCTTCCCCCGATGGAGAGCCCCAGCCCTCCCGCGAAAGGGCGGGTGACCCGCGAGCATGTCCTTCCGGTCAGCTCTTCGGAAAGCCTGCAGGCCACTGCGGAGATGTAGACGCCGTCCAAGGAATGATACCCCCGGGGGTTGAAACCCTTAGTATATACCTCTGCGCTCCGGGCGCAGCCCGGAGATCCCTTCCGCGAGGTGGAGCCTCGAAACCGACCTGTCCCGACGGCCCCGGCGGCCTGCGTCACGGGCGGAAGCCGGAGCGGGGAGGAAGGAGGGCTGCCCTGGAATCGATGACGGGGTTCGGAAGGGCCTCCTGCGAGTCCGGCGGGCTCAGGATGGTCGTCACTGCTCGGTCGGTCAACCACAGGGGGCTCTCGATAGCGGTCAGCATGCCGGCCCAGCTCGCTCCGCTCGAGGAGGCGGTCAGGTCGGCGGTCAGGAACCGCATCTCTAGGGGAAGGATAGACCTGTCGGTGACGATCGAAGAGCCCGAGATGCCTGAAAGGCAGATCGTCGATCTGGATCGCGCCAGGAGTGTGCTGGCCGCATCCCGGGCCGTCGCCGAAGAGCTGGGTCTTCCGGGCGGGCTCTCGCTGGCGGAGATCCTTTCCTTTCCGGGGGTCGTGAAGCGGGAGGGCCAGGGAGCCGCGGTCCCGGACGAGGCCGGCCTGCTGGCCTGTCTCGACGCCTGCCTGGACGATCTGTGCCGTTCCAGGGCTGCCGAGGGGGAGATCATCACCGGGATCCTGCTCGAGAGGATCGCGAAGATCGGGTCTCTGCTCGCGCCTCTGGCGGAGGGCTGTCGGGAAAGGCTGCAGGAGCGCTTCTCCAGAACCCGCGAGAGGGTCGAGCGCCTCGCCGGAGACCTGGGCCTGGACGAGGCGAGGCTGGCGATGGAGGTCGCCCTGCTCGCCGAGAGGATGGACGTGAGCGAGGAGACAGAGCGCATGCGCTCGCATCTCGCCGCGTCGGCGGCCCTGCTGGAGGAGCGCTCGGACGACGCCGGCAGGAAGCTCTCCTTCCTGGTCCTGGAGATGCAGAGGGAGCTCTCGACCATGGCTGCCAAGCTGGAGGATGCCGCGGACGTCATGACCGTCGTCGAAATGAAGAACGAGCTGGCGTCCATCAAGGAGCAGGTCGCCAATGTCGAATAGCAGGGGCATCCTGGTCGTGCTCGCGGGCCCCTCCGGCGCAGGGAAGACCACCCTCGCCCGCCACCTCGTGGAGGCGAGGCCGGGCTCCCGATTCTCCGTGTCCACGACCACGCGCCGTCCGAGAGAGGGGGAGACGGAGGGGCGCGACTACTTCTTCGTGACACCGGGCGAGTTCGACAGGCGCGTGGAGTCGGGCTACTTTCTCGAGTGGGCGCATGTCCACGGAGAGAGATACGGCACTTCGGAAGAGTGGGTCTCGTCCGCGCTGGAGTCGGGCTCCAGCGTGGTGCTCGACATAGACGTCCAGGGCGCCCTCGCCGCGAGGAAGAGGATTCCGGGCGCGGTGCTGGTCTTCGTTCTGCCTCCGGGCATGCGCGCGCTGGAGTCGAGACTCGCCGGCCGGGGGACCGAAAGCCCCGAGGACGTCAGGAGCAGGCTGACGGCCTCGGCCGATGAGATACGATGGGCCGGGGCCTTCGACTACATCATCGTCAACGACGGGCTCCCCGAAGCGCAGAGGCTCCTGGAGTCGGTCTTCGACGCTGAGCTCGCCCGCACGGATTCGGCGCTGGGAAACCTGGTGTCGTCCGACTATGAGGCCCTCCTCCCGGGCTGCCTCGGCCTGTGGGAGGGGAGACGCGTCGTGGTCGCTTCCGGGCCGACGAGGGAGGCGATCGACGATGTCAGGTTCGTGTCGAACAGGTCCAGCGGCCTCATGGGGTGCGAGCTGGCGGCCGCCTTCAGAGACCTCGGAGCCCGTGTGACCCTTCTTCTGGGGCCCTGCGGGACGCCTCCACCCCGGGGGGTCGAGGCGAGGGGCTTCACGTCGGCCTCGGACCTCGCAGAGGCGCTCGGTGCCGTGATCCGGGAGAACTGCGACCTCCTGGCGATGGCCGCGGCGGTCGCCGACTTCCGTCCGGCGGTGCGCGCCCCCGGCAAGATGCCCCGGTCCGGCGGGCCGTTCGACATCCGGATGGAGCCGGTGCCCGACCTGCTGGCCGGGCTGGACTGCCGGTGCCCGAAACTCGCTTTTGCGCTCGAGTACGGAGATGCCTCGCTCGAGAGGGCGAGGGCGAAGATGGAGGCGAAGAACTGCGAGGCGGTTTTCTGCAACAGGGGGGACCTGCCGGGCACCGGCATGGAGGCTGAGGGGAACGCCGGCGTTCTCCTGCTGCGCTCTGGCGCGCAGGTGGAGATTCCCCGCGGATCGAAGAGGTTCGTCGCGCTGAGGATCGCCTTCGAGATGGGGAGGCGCCTTGCCCGGGCGTCCGTCTGATCCGCTCTGGCACGCGGTGTCCACATTCGGCCTGGACTTCGTCCATCTTCCTCCCGGGGCCGCCGCGTCCCGCGGGGCGCCCGTCTCCCCGCAGACCGACCCGGGGATATCATCCGTGCGCCGGGCTATGTCGGATCTCGCCGCCGAGGTGGCCGGATGCAGAGCCTGCCGCCTTGCCGAGACGAGGAAACTGCCGGTATTCGGAGAGGGCAACCCGGACTCGGGGGTTGTCTTCGTCGGAGAGGGCCCTGGCCAGACCGAGGACGAGACCGGAAGGCCCTTCGTGGGCAGGGCCGGCCAGCTCCTGGACAGGATCCTCGCCTCCATAGACCTGGACAGGACCTGCTGCTACATAGCCAATGCGGTTAAGTGCCGGCCTCCCGGGAACAGGGTGCCTCTGCCCGACGAGATGGAGGCATGCGGCTGGATCCTCGAGCGCCAGCTGGAGATCATCTCCCCAGGCGTGATAGTCGCGCTTGGCGCGAGCGCGGCCTCGGCGCTCCTCGGCAGCAGGGCGAGCATCGCCCAGCTGAGGGTGGGATGGCACTCCAGGGGCGAAGCCTCGCTGATGGTCACCTACCATCCGTCGGCGGTTCTCCGGACGCCCGCGCTCAAGAGGCCGGTGTGGGAGGACATGAAGAAGCTCCGGTCGCGATTGAACGAGATCGGACTGCCCAGGAGGAGCGGAAATGGCTGAAATCCACGGGTTCGTCCCGCCGCGCAACATCGAGGCGGAGAGGAGCGTCCTCGGCGGACTGCTCATGGACCCGGAGATAGCGGTCGAGCTCTTCACCAAGCTCTCCGCCGACGACTTCGCCGACGAGCGCCACGCGCTCGTGTGGAGGGCCTGCCAGCAGCTCGATTCGAGGAACAGCGTCATAGATCTCGTAACGGTCTGCGACGAACTGCAGAGGATGAAGTGGCTCGACCAGGCGGGCGGGGTGGAGTACGTCTCCTCCATCACGGACGACATTCCGCTCCTGTCGAACGTTCTTCAGTATGCCGAGATCGTCCGCGAGAAGTCGATGCTCAGAAGGCTGATTTCGGCCAGCCAGATGAACATGGGTGATGTCGTGGACGGCAGGCTGCCGGCCCGCGACATCATCGACAGGGCCGAGAAGAGGATCTTCGAGATCGGCGAGAACCTCGTGTCCAGGGATTTCGTTCCGCTGGCGGACCTGGTGTCCACGGGGATGGCCGATCTGGAGAGGCTCGCGAGCGCTGGCACCTTCGTCACGGGGCTCTCGACCGGCTTCGAGAAACTGGACAAGATGACGACCGGGCTTCACGGCGGGGAGCTGGTGGTGATAGCCGCAAGACCCTCCGTGGGCAAGACCACCCTCGCGCTGAACATGGCCGAGCACATCGCGTCCAGGTATCCGGGGGCCGTGGGATTCTTCAGCCTCGAGATGTCCGGGAGACAGCTCGCCCAGAGGATGATCTGCTCGAACGCCGGGGTGAACATGAACTCCATAGCCCTGGGAACCCTGACCCAGAAGCAGTACCAGGAGATGGCCCACGCATCCGACAGGCTCCACCGCCTGCCGATGTACATAGACGACAGCTCGCCGCTCTCGGCCGTCGAGCTCAGGGCCAAGGCGAGGCATCTGAAGAAGAGCCACGGGCTGAGCGCCCTCTTCGTCGACTACCTCCAGCTCATGAGGGGCGTGGGCGGCGAGGAGAACCGACAGCAGGAGATAGCCCGCATTTCCGGCGACATGAAGTCGCTGGCGAAGGACCTCGACGTCCCCATCGTCGCGCTCTCCCAGCTCAGCAGGAGGGCCGTCGCCCACGAAGGTGCGCCCAGGCTCAGCGATCTCCGGGAGAGCGGGGCGATAGAGCAGGACGCCGACGTGGTCATCTTCATCCACGAGGCTCAGGGCGAGGAGGGAAGCCCCGACGAGGGAAGCAGGCCAGCCAGGGAAGTGAAGCTCGTGATAGGCAAGCAGAGGAACGGCCCCAGGGGGGTCATAAATATGGTCTTCGAGGCGTACAGGGGCAGATTCATGGAGCTGTCCGACCGCTGATGCCACGCAGGAGGACCGTCTTCCTCTGCACCGAGTGCGGCGCCGACCATCCCTCCTGGAGCGGTCGCTGCCCCTCGTGCGGAGCATGGAACACCCTCGTCGAGGAGAGGCTCGAACAGCCTGGCCGGAGCCCGGCCCCCGGAAGGCCGGCGCCGACCCCCGTCCCTGTCGGGGCCATACCGGCCGCCCCGGGCTCCCGTCTGCTGAGCGGCATCGCGGAGCTGGATCGCGTGTTCGGAGGCGGCATCTTCAGGGGCTCGGTGAACCTCCTCGGCGGCGAACCCGGAATAGGGAAGAGCACTATGATGCTCCAGCTCGCCGCGGCGCTTGCCGAAGCAGGCGAGACCGTGCTCTACGCAACGGGCGAGGAGTCCGCGGAACAGGTTGCGGAACGCGCGAGGAGAACCGGCTCCCTTGCCGGGCGCCTCCTCGTCGTGCCTGCCACCGCCCTGGGGGAGATAGCAGGAGCGCTGTCCGGGACCGGCGCCTCGATACTCGTGGTGGACTCGATACAGACGATCTTCTCCGACGATCTTTCGGGCGCGCCCGGCTCCGTCGCCCAGGTGAGGCACTGCGCATCCGAAATAGTCGGGATGTGCAAGCCCTCGGGCGTCACGGCGTTCCTGGTGGGACACGTGACGAAAGACGGGATGCTGGCTGGACCGAAGGTCCTCGAGCACCTCGTGGACTCGGTGGTCGCTTTCGAGGGCGATGCGGGCCGCGGCCACAGGATGCTGAGGGCCGTGAAGAACAGGTTCGGCTCCACCAACGAGCTGGGCCTGTTCCGCATGGGTGCGCAAGGGTTGGAGGAGGTACCGGATCCCACCGGCATCTTCATCGCCGACCGCGATGCATCGGTGCCGGGTTCCTGCGTGGTGCCTACCATCGATGGCAACCGCTGCCTGCTGGTGGAGGTCCAGGCCCTGGTGAATCCCACCGATTATCCGCAACCGGTGCGCAAGGTGTCGGGCATGGACCCGAACCGCGTGGCCATGGTGCTGGCGGTGCTGTCGCGCCGCCTGCGCCTGCCCCTGGGCACCGCCGACGTGTTCGTGAACGTCACCGGCGGGGCGCGTATCGCCGAGCCGGCGGCGGATCTCGCCGTGGCGGCAGCAATCGCCTCGGGGTTGCAGGACAAGCCGTGCAATCCGGCGGCGGCCTGCTGCGGCGAGATCGGCCTGGCGGGCGAACTCCGCGCCATCAGCGACGGCGAGCGCCGCATCCGCGAGGCGGTGCACCTTGGCTTCAAGTCGATTGTTTTGCCGGAGTCGAACACCCGCGAACTCAAGCCGTCGCTGAAGAAGCTGCCGATCAAAATCCACGGCTGCCGCACGCTCCACGAAGCGCTCG
>JAAYTY010000206.1 GCA_012523605.1 Candidatus Fermentibacterota bacterium | reverse complement strand
CCTTCCAGGGAGCTGAACTCATCCGTCTCGCCGCCTCCGGCGTGGGGGCGGTACAGCGCGAGTTGAAACGACTGGTTTCATCCGATCTTGTCGTCGTGATACCCGCGGGCCGGCAGAAGCGATACCAGGCAAACAGAAACTGTCCTGTCTTCGACGAGCTTCACGGCCTGGTCATCAAGACCGTGGGTCTGGCATTGCCGATCACGAATGCGCTCGAACCCATGTCTGACCGGATTCTGAGCGCGTTCATCTACGGATCGATCGCCAAGGGCAGCGACCGTGCCGGAAGTGATATCGACCTTATGATCATCGGGGATGACCTGTCATATCCAAAGGTATTGGCGGCATTGCAACCGGTCGAGAATGTCGTCGGCAGGCAGATCAGCGTCAACCTCATGAAACCCGCTGAGTGGATCAGACGTATGACTTCCGAGGATTCCTTCGTTTCGAGGATCATGTCCCAGCAGAAGATCATCCTGATAGGATCCGAGGATGTCATCGAATCCACTCGATAAGCTAGTTGACATTGGCATTCTCAAGGCTGAACCCGTCGCGCATGACGAGTACGAAGGGCTTGTTCGATCAGGCCGGATGAGGCTGGTCGACGCATCGAACGAGAACCTCGCCTTCGAGAGCAGATTCGACCTGGCCTACAACGGTGCGTTCTCGCTCGCACTGGCTGCTCTTCGCCGGCATGGTTACCGGCCGGGGAACAGGTATGTAGTATTCCAGGCCCTTCCACACACTCTCGGTCTGGGTCCTGATGTCTGGGCAACACTTGCGGAGTGCCGCAGGCGAAGGAATGCGTCCGAATACGAAGGCTACCTCGATACTGACAAGCAGCTCCTGTCAGACCTCATCTCGGTCGCCGGCCTGGTGCTCGAGGCGGTGGAGAAGCTCGATCCTCCTCGCAAGACCTGAGGCAGCCGACTAGTCATCTCCGGACATGCGGCGGCCTCCCACCCCGTTGCATTCGCCCCCGGGATTTGCTTCACCATCAAGGATGCGGCTTCATGGCCGTGGAGCAGGAGGAAGCCCATCCCGCCCATGCCCCGGTAAACTCGTAGAACTCGGCAAGCCGGACGGATCTGGCAGCATCATGGATCTCTGGACGGCGCCCGCTCGATATTGTACAATACTCCTGTACAAGAAAGGCGGCATGAAATGACGGTCACGACATATTCCGATGCGAGAGCCAGGCTGGCTGCGCTCTGTGATTTTGTCGCCTCCTCCAGGGAGCCGGTGATCATCAGACGCAGGTCGGCCGAGGACGTGGCCCTGGTCTCCGCGGCGGAGCTCTCCAGCCTCATGGAAACCGCACACCTGCTGCGCTCTCCGCGAAATGCCCAGAGACTCCTCCGGGCTCTCCAGCGCGCTCTGTCGAAGGATGTGCCTCCGATGTCGCTGGAATCGCTCCGGGAGAAGATCGGCCTTGCCGAAGGGTAGCGCGCCCGGCAGACCCGAGAGGATCGAGCGAGTCGCAGTCTTCCATCCCGAGTTCATCGAGGACCTCCGGTACTGGGTCGAGACGGAGCGCAAAGTCGCTCTGAGAGCGCTCGCGATCGTTCAGGCAGTTCTGCGGGATCCGTTCACCGGGATAGGGAAGCCGGAGCCATTGAAGTACCTGGCCGAAGGAGCCTGGTCCCGCAGACTGACACAGGAGCACAGGTTCGTCTATCTGGTACGCAAGGAGAGGATCGACTTCCTCCAGTGCAGGTACCACTACTGAGGCGGCTCTAGCGGTTCCAGCCTGAGCGGGATCTTTTTCCCCCGCACGGAGAAATCTCGGCTGGCGATGCCGGCCCGGGTCCCCTCCCGGCTGTGCCCCGACAAGGTCATAGATCTCGGCAAGATCGACAGTTACCGAAGTGTGAACAGCCTGCATCGCCACGCTCATCTCCGCGGGACACGGAAATGAGCAACCCGACAGTACATTCGCCTGCGAATGTGCGAGAGGGCGGGCACACATCTTTTGAAGAAAGACCGAACGGGCAGTACATGGACGCTCTATACTCCGCTGACCTGCCCCCCGGAAGCAGGTCCCGGTGCCTCGTCAGTGACGACCACTCCTTCGATTCCGAGAAGCCCGGGACACCGGCCCGTCAGGCGCTGTCGAGAGCTTGCACCGGGCTGGCCGAATATGCATTATAGAGTGCTACCGGATCGGGGAATCATGGTGTTTCTCCGAGCCTGAAGTAAGAAGCTGATTTACCATAGAAAGGGGGGTACATGAAACTGCTGGTTATCCTGGCTCTCGTGGCTGCCGTTCCGGTCTTCGCAGGGGAGAACGTGGACGACATCTACACGCCGGTTCCAGACTACATCAGCGTCACGTACGGAGGCGGCCCCGTATGGAACGGCCCCAACGCCGTTCTCTACACCACAGGCCCGTTCATGAACAGCCCCGGCACGGGTGCGGGCGGCGCAGACGAGTCCCTTATGACCTCGTCCGAGCAGACCTACGGCTGGGGATGCCAGTACGCCAACAACAACAGGATGGCCGATGACATCGTCGTCCCCGCCGGGGAGACCTGGAACGTCACCTCGATGACGTTCTGCGGCTACCAGACCAACTCCGGCACCAACCCCACGATCAATGCCATCTACGTGACCATCTGGGACGACTATCCGACAACCGGCGCGGTGGTCTATGGCGATTTCACCACCAACCGCTTCGCCTCCGCCGCATGGACGAACTGCTACAGGGTCCTGTCCACCGAGTCGGGCACCGGCACGGCTCGTCCGATCATGGCGGTTGTAGCCAACGTCACGGTTACACTGACGGAAGGCGATTACTGGGTCGGCTACTGCATGGCCGGAACGGGCGCCAGCGGTCCCTGGGCTCCTCCCATCGTCAACAATCCGCCCGGAGGCGCCACTGGCAACGCGATGCAGCAGACTAGCGGCGGCGCCTGGAACCCTGTTCTGATGCAGGGCACCAACACGCCGGTGGGCATGCCCATAATCGTCGAGGGCACCACCACGTCGCTGTCCCGTGACACCTGGGGTTCGATCAAGACCCTGTTCTAGACTTTCTCCGGAACCACGTGGGG
>JAAYTY010000205.1 GCA_012523605.1 Candidatus Fermentibacterota bacterium | reverse complement strand
GGAGATGACGACGATCTCCATGTCACCGTCACCGTCCAGATCCCCCAGGGCGGGAGGAGACTTCAGGCTGCCGCTCATCAAGACCGGCCAGCCGACCTCGTTCGGATATAGATCCTCGATGGTGCATAAGATCGAAGCATCGTTGTCGGCCGTCCAGGAGTCCGGGCAATCCCCGTTCGGATCCGCAGTGGCATGGAGCGACAACGTTGCCGGAACCGTGAAGCCATGCGGCAGGTCCCATTCGAACCTCAGTGTCTCCGACTCCCCGGGCTGGAGACCGGCGCAGGCAGCAGTCAGCGTTTCCGTCTGCTGCCCCCACTGTATTCCGAGCTCAACTGGAAACCGACCCGACGCTGCCCCGCCGAAGTTGTTAACGACCACATGGAACTCAGCAGCTCCCTGTCCATCGATGCTCCTGGTCGGGTATCGGTTCGCCCTGAGCTCCGGTGGGGATATGACTAGATCGCATCTACCGGGGAACTTCACCCTGTCGCCCATGTCAACAGCGGGATCACCGAGCAGGTTGAAGCGGCCCATCTCATAGGAGTAACCGCCAGAGTACTGATCAAGCATCCCGAGACGCATCGATGCGACGGCATCACCGGTCCGCGACATGCCCCGATAGTAGATGGATCGGAGCAGGTTCATGCCCATGAATCCATAGAAGCCGGTATTAGAAACCTCGCTTGATGCAAACACACCGATTGCCCCGCCGGCTGTGTTCTTAATCCAGGACTCGGCCAGGCAATCAGTACCGTAGTCCCAGAGCGGAGGCGAGTGCAGAGGGTCGAAGTGCATGCATTTCCAGTAAAGCTCTTCAGGTTCCGGCTCGTAGTAATGCTGCGCGACCGTGTGGTTGAACGTCCCGTTCTGGCAGCAGATGGAGATGACGAACGGATGGGGATGGTCGTTCATCCCGACCCCGAGATTGGCGACCTCGTATGAATCAAACACGGAATCCGGTAATCCCATGTTCGGAGGAACTACGATCAAAGGGGGATCCGGAAGCCACTGAATCCCCGCCGAGTACATATGAGTCTCGCCGTGGTTGACGTAGAACGCAACCTGCTGACCTCTTTCGAACCACTCGATCAGCGTATCCACCCACTCGTGGGCGGTTACGTCACTGCCGTCCCTGTTCGTCTCGTCATCCCCGTCACCGCAGTTGAGGTTGTCATAGCCGTAGCCCAGCCAGTCAGCAAAGGCTGAAGCCCACCCGTCAGCGGGGCTCCAGGGATCCCAGGGGACGTACCCTCCATCATTATTCTGTCCGCTTAGGCGGGTCATGTATCGTCTCCAAGTAAGGCTCTGGGGCGGTGGCCAGGACAACATGGGCTCTTCGAAATCCTCGATCAGGTCCACCATGGAGCTCAGATCTGCAGCCGTCCTCGCGGGCAGCCGACCCACGATCATGTCCGGCCAGGCGCTCGGAGTTGATCGATTCTCACCGAACAGCACGAACCAGGAATCGTTGGCCCAGAACCAGGGCGGAGCACCCTGAGGGGCCAGATGCGCCGGCAGGAACCAGGCTTCGCCTGCATACCCGACATCCTCGTGATCACCGATCAGGAGGAGGTACGTCGGCCTGTCGCCGGGACCACTGCCCCATTCCCACATGTCCTCCGTGAAGTCACGGATCATGTCGGCGGTGAGCACCTCCTGCCGGCCGCCATAGCAGGTCAGCACGT
>JAAYTY010000204.1 GCA_012523605.1 Candidatus Fermentibacterota bacterium | reverse complement strand
TCGGACATGTTCTCCGGACCCGTCGACGCGGGGGGCATCGCGCGGATCGCTGAGCCGTCTCCGGTTCCGGTGATCGCGAATGGGGATTCCTCGTCGCCGGGGGCGGCGAGGGATCTCCTGAAGTCCTCAGGAGCCTCGGGGATCATGATCGGCCGAGGCGCCCTTGGGCGTCCCTGGATCTTCAGGGAGCTTTCGGGCGGGGGTTCCGAGAAGCCCTCGCGCGAGGAATTCGTGACGACCGTCGTGCGGCACCTCTCGATGATGAAGGAGACGATTCCGCCGCCCTGGGTCTATCACCTGATGAGAGGACATCTCGTGCACTATCTGAAGGGGTTCCGGGGGGCGTCCGCGCTGCGTTCCCGCGCCGTGTCGGTGGAAAGCGACGAGGACGTCATGACCCTCTGCCGTCTCGCGGCCGAGACGATCGAGGGCTGAAGAGGGGGCGCCGGATGAGGCTTGGACCCGCGTTCGCCCCGGCATTGCTGGCGCTGGCCGCGGCCGGCTGCGGCACCAGGGAGGTTCTGCCCGACGAAGTTCTGGTCTCGGCCGGGGCCGATGGCCTTCGTTACGTCTGGCAGGAGGGCGATTCGTGGAGATTCCTCGCCTGGGCGATCCTGGACTCGGAGGACGGGGAGGGCTTCGAGGCGCTCGCTCTGACATCCGGCTGGAACCCCTCGGGCCCCCTCCCTGCGCCGGGCGACACCGTGCGCCTGCCTCTCGAGCCGTCCCTCGGCTCCGCTCTGGAGTCGAGGCTCGAGGCGGCCCGACTGGTCCGGCTCGCGACCATGGAGGCCGACTCGGGCCGCGCGGAAGATGCGGAGCGCACCCTGCGGGACGCGATCGCCGCGGATCCGGGATGGTCCATACCCGCATACGACCTTGCCCTTGTCCTGACGGAGAGAGGCGACATGGCCGGCGCCGAAGCGGTCCTGCGGCCGCTCGCCTACAAGCCCCGGGCGGCGCTGGTGCTGGCCCGCATCGCGTGGGAGCATGGAGACGCCGAAGGAGCGCTGAGGCTTCTCGAGACAGCGCTCCTGTCCGACGAGCCGCCCGGCGAGGCTCTGGCCGCCGCCGCACTCGCGTATACGATAACCGGGAACAGGAGTCAGGCCTCGAGGCTGTGGCTCCGCCTGCTGCAGGATCCAGGCGCGGAAAGCGCCCTGCGCCTCATGGCGGTTCTGCACAGCCTCGATCTCGATTAGCGGGCTCAGTCCAGGAAGCGTCCGGCCCCTGCGATCCTCGTTATGTAGTAGGGATTCGCAAGAGACTCCCTCCTGACGCCCCTGCTCGACGATGCGTGGACGAAGAAACCGCTTCCCACATAGATGCCGACGTGCGAGATCCCGCTTCCCGAGGTGTTGAAGAAGAGAAGGTCTCCGAACTCCAGGTCGTCGGGATCCACCCTGCGCGCCGCCTCGGCCTGCTGGCTTGCAGTCCTCGGTATCTCCACGCCTATTTCCGAATAGACCGCCTGGGTGAATCCTGAGCAGTCGACTCCGCTCCTGGTCGTCCCTCCATAGAGATAGGGCGTCCCCATCCAGCTCTCTATGACCTGCATCATCCTCCTGTCGTCGGCGGTCGCGGGTCCCGCCTCGGATGAGGAAGCTCCGAAGGCCCATCGGCCGCCCATGCATCTGACGCCCTGCCCGAGATAGACGGGCCTGGCACAGCCGGCCGCAAGGAGGGCGGCCAGGGCGGCAGCGTGGTGGAGACGCATCAGTTCCGTATTATCGTGTCCCTCGGCGGGTTTACCGGTTCCCGGCAGTCGAGATTGTAGTGGAGCCCCCTGCTCTCCCGCCTCGAGAGTGCCGAGAGGACGATGATCCTGGCTGTCGTGGAGAGGTTCCTCAGCTCCAGGAGTTCGACGTCCGGGATGAGCCTCCAGTAGTCCTCGTCGATTTCGGCGTCTATGACTTCGAGGATCCTCAGCGCCCTGCGGAGCCTCCTGTCGGTGCGGATGATCCCCACGTAATCCCACATGGTGCTCCGGATCGCAGCCCAGGCGTGGTCTATCAGCACGCTTTCCTCGAGTGGCGTGGCCCTGCCGAAGTACCAGTCGCCTACCGTGCGGGTCGGCGGTTCGGCCCCCTTCTCCGCTATCACTCTTGCGGCTTCCATCCCCATGACGCCGGCTTCCAGGAGACTGTTGCTGCCCAGCCTGTTGGCCCCGTGCAATCCGGTGGAGGACGCCTCTCCTATCACCCTGAGGCCCGGCATGCCCGTTTCGCCGTCCACGCCGGCCACGACGCCTCCCACGCAGTAGTGGGCGGCGGGGACTACGGGGATCGGCTCCTCCCACGGAAGGATCCCCAGGGCCGAGACGTTCTCCGTGACCTCCGGGAAGCGCTCCTCCAGCCTCTTCCTGCCCAGGGAGCGTGCATCGAGAAGGACATGGTCGTCTCCCAGCCTCTTCATCTCGGAGTCTATCGCCCTGGCCACCACGTCCCTCGGAGCCAGTTCCATCTGCGCCGGGTCGTACCTTTCCATGAACCGCTCGCCCCTCAGGTTCAGGAGCACCGCCCCCTCTCCGCGAAGCGCCTCCGTGACCAGGAAGTTCCTGCGCTCGGGATGGAAAAGGCATGTGGGATGGAACTGGAAGAACTCCATGTTGCGCACCGGCAGGCCCGCTCGCCAGGCCATGGCGATGCCGTCGCCCGTCGCCCAGTCGTCGTTGGAGGTGTACCGGTAGACCTTGCCGGCTCCTCCGGTGGCGATGACAGTCTCGCCCGACAGAAAGGTGTGGACCTCCCCGCCCATCAGCACGTATGCCCCCAGGCACCGGTGGCCGGGGATGTCCCCGGAGCCTTCCGCACCCGGAGGGCCCGTGATCAGGTTTATGGCGAACGCGCCTTCCATGATCTCGATGTTGGGCCTCGTCCGGCACAGGCCAGCGAGATTCTCGCTGATCCATCGGCCGGTGCGGTCGGTGTGGTGGAGGACACGCCTGCGGCTGTGCCCGCCCTCCATTCCACCCAGTCCGTTGTCCGTTCCCTCCAGAGGCACACCCCAGGAGCGGAGTTTTTCAACGAGAGCGGGTCCGGAGGAGATGATCCTGCGGGCTACGGCTCGATCCACCAGATCGCCGCCCGCGGCAACAGTGTCGGCGATGTGGAGATCTATGCTGTCGTCAGGGGCCACGGGCGCGGCCAGCCCTCCCTGCGCGAGGCAGGTGCTGCCGGCAGGGAGTCTGACCTTGCTGAGAAGGATCACCGACATCCGGGAGGGAAGCTCCAGCGCGCAGGCCATGCCCGCGAGCCCCGCCCCTATCACCAGCACGTCACATCTGCGAGTCATCCGCCCCCCTGCGCCTTCCCCGCGCCATCGCGGCGATGTCGTCGAGCAGGCGCTTCCAGTCGCCGTCGACTTCCAAGGCGACCTTCAGAAAGCCCGCGTTGAGCGCCGGACCCTGTCTGTCGATCTTGACGGCATCCTTCTCCGTTGTCACGAGGAGGTCTGCCCCGGCGGCGATTCTATCCGCTTCGAGTCTCGAAAGGTCGCCCGGCGCGTAGTCGTGGTGGTCCGGAAACTCCACAAGGTCGCAGACCGTGCAGCCGGCCTCCTCCAGAGTCCTCCTGAAGCCGGAGGGACTGCCGATGCCGCAGAAGGCCAGGACCCTCATCCCTCCGGGTTCCACCGTTCCCCCGCAGAGCAGCTCCAGCTTTCCGGCCGAAGGTCTGCTCGTGACCAGACCGGCTCTCCAGTTCAGCACCGAGAGAGCCCTCCCTATCCATTCGCCGGACCTGCCGGGGCCGACCCTGTTGACCCAGAACCAGTCGGCAGACCTGAGAGCCGAGGGGAACTCCCTGAGAGTCCCCGACGGGATCACCACCCCCGTTCCGAAAGGATGATCGAAGTCCATGACTACGATGTCCAGGTCGCGCGCGAGCCTGAGATGCTGGAATCCGTCATCCACGAGTATCACGTCCGGGGCGGAGTCCTCCAGCGCGAGGGCCGCGGCCCGTGACTTGTCGGGACCCGCGTAGACCTTCGCGAAGGGCAGTGTGCGCGCCAGGAGGAGCACCTCGTCCGAGGGCGTGTTTCTCCGGTTGCTGCGGAACGGCCGGGAGGCGTTGTACGGCTCCCCCGACGACCTGTTCAGGTCCCTGGCCACAACGGCCACGGACAGTCCGGCTTCGTTCAGCCTGGAGGCGAGCCATGCCGTGACCGGCGTCTTGCCGACGCCTCCCACCTCGATGTTGCCGACGCTCACGACGGTCACCGGGAGCCTCACTCGACCCAGGATCCCCGCCTCCCAAGCCCTTCTCCTCAGCCAGGCCCCGAAGCCGTAGAGCGCACCCAGGGGATAGAGCAACCGGCCCAGCAGGCCCCAGGCGCCCCTTCTGGCGGCCACGGCCCTGAAGATCCCGTCAGGACGGGTCACGGCAGAGTACCGGTTCCGGTGAAGAGCGTCCTGGACATCAGGCGCTCGAACGAATCCATCACCCTATCGCCCTCCATCCCTCCGAGTGCGGCGACCAGCGATCGGTCCGGCGGGTGCGCGAGGAGACCGCGGAATGCCTCTGGCAGGGCGGTCTCATCGGCCACCCTGCAGGCCCCTGAAGGCAGCCCCCTGCCGATCACGTCCTCGATGTTCCCGTGGAATGGACCGGCCACGGCCGGCACCCCGTGCTTCAGCGGCTCGAGTACGTTGTGCCCGCCTGTCCCGTCGAGGGTGCCGCCTATGAATGCGACATCCGCACAGCCGTAGAGACTCGCGAGAATCCCCAGCCTGTCCACCAGAACCGCGTCTCCGGGAACGGATCCCGACTCGAGCTCGCTCCAGGCGGTCACACGGAATCCCCCGGCCTCGAGAAGCGACCTGATCCTCCCCAGCCTCTCGAGATGCCGGGGCGCCAGGACCGGAAACAGCCCGGCCGACCGGGCCGCGACAGCAACGGGCAGATCCTCCCCTGGATGGGTCGAACCGGCCACCAGAACCGGGCCCTCCGGGAGCATCGCCCTCCATTCGCCCGGTGGAGGCGCGACCGGAGCCAGGGCCTTCGAATCGCCGCAGGGATCGAGCAGCCTCCGGGGAACTCCGAGGGTCTCGAACTTTGCTGCATCACGCACGGAGCGGCACAGGATGCCCGAAAAGCACGAAAGCATCTTCCCGAAGAACCCGCCCGGGAGGAGCCTGTACCTTCCGGCGCTCGCGGACGACAGCCTGGCGTTGACCATGGCGCAGGGCAGCTGCTCCACGAGGCATTCGAAGAGCAGGTTCGGCCAGAGCTCCGTCTCCGCGAGCACGAGGGCTCGCGGCTCCAGACGGCCGAGGAAGCGGCGTATCCACGAGGGAACGTCGAGAGGCGCGAAGGAGCAGGGCAGACCCGACGACTCCAGCCGAGCCCTGGCCGCCGGGGTGCAGCACGTGACGTGGACCGGGAAGCCGGATCGCACCAGGCGCTCCGCGAGAGGCAGAAGACCGGCGATCTCTCCCAGTGAAGCCCCGTGCATCCAAACCGGACGATCCGACCGGGCCGCCGCGAAGCCTTTCCTCTCGAGCCGCTCGATGCGCGGCCTCAAGGCGAGCGCCGCTGAGACGGCGGGCCGGGCCAGCAGGACCGCCGATGCGCATGTCGAGGCCGACACCCTGCATCCCGGGCTCGCCAGGAGTTCGGCGGTGGCCGTCGCCCTGTCCATGGCACGGCCGTAGGCGGAAGCCGCGTGCGCAGGAGCCTCGCCGCGGGCGGGAGGTCTCATGGGCACCCCCTCCACGACGACCATTCTGCAGAACGGCAGAGGCATCCTGAAGCTGTCCCAGGATCCGAACACCGCCGAAGGCTTTCCCGAGGTGCCCATGGGGACCACCGGCCTTCCTGCGAGGCGGGCTATGTAGGCCATTCCGGGCCTCGCTTCGCAAGCCGGACCCCTGGGGCCGTCCGGGGTTATCGCGCAGTCGATCCCCCTCCTGAGGACCGACGCCATCGCCTTCATGGCCTCGGCCCCGCCCCTCGTGGT
>JAAYTY010000203.1 GCA_012523605.1 Candidatus Fermentibacterota bacterium | reverse complement strand
TGGCGCGGATTTTTCTGCGCAAGAGTCGGCCTCCACGCCCGCGAAGGGGTGACGAGGTGGAGACCTTCCGGGATCCCGTGTGCGGGGTCTATGTGACGAGGGGAGACGCCGTATCGGCGAAGATTGAAGGAAAATGGGTATATTTCTGCTCTACCGAGTGTCGGGATACCTACCGGCGCAACCTTGAAAATACAGCATAATCGGAAACAGGAGGAAGAAAATGAAGTTTTTTATCGACACGGCCGATGTGAAGGAAATCCGCGAGGCAAACGCCCTCGGGGTACTGGACGGCGTCACCACCAACCCGTCCCTGGTCGCGAAGTCCGGCCGGAATTTTATGGAAGTCCTGAAAGAGATAACCGAAATCGTGGACGGGCCCATCTCCGCCGAGGTGGTGGCCCTCGACCATGAGGGGATGATACGCGAGGCGGAGGAACTGGCCGCCGTCCACCCCAATATCGTTGTGAAGATCCCCATGACCCCTGAAGGGCTCAAGGCGGTAAAGGCCTTGTCCGAGAAGGGGATCCGGACCAACGTGACCCTGATATTCAGCCCGCTCCAGGCCCTTCTTGCGGCCAAGGCCGGGGCCTCCTACGTCTCCCCCTTCGTGGGCAGGCTGGACGACATTTCCCAGGACGGCATGGGGATCATCGAGGACATCCGCACCATCTTCGACAACTACGGGTACCAGGCGGAGATCATCGTCGCCAGTATCCGCAACCCCATCCACGTCCTCAATTCGGCCCTTCTGGGCGCCGACATCGCCACCATCCCCTACGCGGTCATCGCCCAGCTCTCCAAGCACCCGCTCACGGACATCGGCATCGACAAGTTCCTGAAGGACTGGGAAAAGGTTCCAAAGTAGGGGCGGCATGCCGCCGCTCTACTGTCATGTCTTTCATTTCGCGGAGGGGAAAATCCCGAAGGATTTTCCCCTCCGCGTTTGCACGAGACGCGCAAGGACGGGAATCTCCTTCTCACCGGCAAGCAGGTCGAGCAACCGGACAAATCTCTATCAGCCAGGCAGGACAGACATGGACTACGATTTCGATGGCAGAAAGTACGAGAAGGCATCGGTCCATCAGAAAGAGTGGGGTTCCAGCATCATTGCCACCCTCGAGTTCCGGGGGGAGGAGAAGATTCTCGATCTGGGGTGCGGGGATGGGCTCCTTACCTCCCGTATAGCGGATCTTGTCCCCGGCGGAGAGGTGGTCGGCATCGACGGCTCCAGGGGGATGATCGAGGCAGCGCGGGAGAAGGTGCGCCCCAACCTGAGGTTCATGCTGCTCGATATCAACGACATCGAGTTTGAGGGGGAGTTTGATGTCGTGTTTTCCAACGCCGCCCTGCACTGGATCAAAGATCACGGCAAGCTCCTGCGCAACGTGGCCCGTGCCCTCCGCCCGGACGGAAGGGTTCGGTTCAACTTTGCAGCCGACGGTAACTGTTTCCATTTTTTCCGGGTGATGCGGGAGGCGATGAGCCGGGAGCCGTTCTCCGACTGCTTCCGTGACTTCTCCTGGCCCTGGTTCATGCCTTCGCTGCAAGCCTACCAAGCCTTGGTAGCGGAGAGCCCGCTGCGGGAGGCCCGGGTTTGGGGCGAGAACGCGGACCGGTACTTTCCCGATGCGGATACCATGGTGCGCTGGCTCG